>DASQMG010000036.1:0-5600 GCA_035645595.1 Flavisolibacter sp.
GGCTGTATAGCTTCCTGCCGGAACAGTAATATCATACTCCCTGTTAATAGCCGCGCCGAAAGGGAAATCACTCACGGCTCCTTTTGTTGCTTTTACAATTATAGATGTAACACCGGTAACGGCCGAAAAAGTGATCGTATTATCAGGACTTTCAAAAGCATAGTTGGTACCTGCCGTAAAGGAATGTAGTCTTTTTATAGTACCTATAATATTTCCGTTGCCGGTTCGGTTTGCGGTAATTGTTATAATGTTGGAACCTGTTTTCACAAGGCCGTTTGTCATATTTATAAGCGCAACATTTATGTTGCTCAGCAAAGAAACCTGGGAGGCAACTGACGTTTTATTTACAGTGAGTGTATTAAATGTTGTAGCGCCGTTTATCGTCGCATCGGACCCGCCATTAAAGCTAATGGCTCCGGTGCCAGAGGTAAAGCTTCCCCCATTCACCCAATTTCCCTGGACCGTATGCGTATAAGAACCTGATGTAAAATTAGAACCGGCGGCTATCGTTACATCACCATTCGTGGCAATAACACTGGCAGCCGTTTTCACACCACTATTGGAAAATGTAACATGGTGATACGTACCCCCAATAACAGATTGCGCTGCTGTACCATTATAAATAACCGTATTAGGTACACTTGTAGAAACATCTAATATACCGGATATAATAGAAAAGGTTCCGGCTATGCCTAATACAGCATTGGACGACAATTGGAGCGAACTGCCATTGATAGCCACATTATACAAATTAGCGGTACCATTTACAGAAGAACTTCCAATGAAGGTGATGGTGCCGGGCGAAGAAGCTGTAAAACTTCCGCTAACGTTGAGTGACCCTGCTACGGAGAAACCGGAGGTGGTAGCCACAGAACCGGTTACTGTTAAGCCACTCCAGGTAGTTGCGCCGCTTGCGATAATTGTTTTACCGGCGCCACTCATAGTAACGGTACCACCCGAAGCTGTAAAGCTGCCACTTATTATAACATTGCCTGTTACAATAAAGGAAGTAGAAGTAGCTATTGAGCCGGTAACGGATAAGTTATCAACACTGAGACCACTGCCCGATATGGTTTTCCCCGCCCCGCTCATCGTTACTGTTTTGCCGGAAGCAAAAGATAAAGAGCCCGATCCGGTCGTGGATAAATTCCCGGAAACTACCATATCGGAATGGGCTGCATTGTTAGAGGCGGTTATGCTTAAGTTGTGAAAATTATAAGCGCCTGTTCCGCCAATCGTACTTGCAGATCCGTTAAGTGTAAATGTACTGGTATTGCCATTGAGCGTACCAGCATTGGTCCAGTTACCGGTTATCTTATGTGCGAAACTGCTCGCGTTTAACGTAGTATTTATACCCAGGCTCACATTACCTGTGATATTTAAATTTGACGCGGCTGTAGTAGTTAACGAGGTGGCCCCACCTGTGGAAGCAGTAAAATCGCCAGCCACTGTAAAATCAGTTGCAGACATCGTTTTGACTACTGCTCCGCTGGCACCCGACAAAGTAAGGTTACCATAGGTTTGCGGCGAAACAATTTGCGCTCCGCCATTATACTCTATGGTACTGGCAAGGCTTAAACTGTTGGTGGCATAATTAGCTGGAAAGCTTCCGGTTCCGCCAATTTTTACAAGTGCATTATTAGAAACGCTTAGCGTGCCCCCGGCAGTGGTTATACCGCGTGCGGCGCTAAAGCCTGAAAGGTCAAACGTGCCACTGGTAACATAAATATTTCCATTGGATGAAGATGATGAATTAAGCGCTGGTAAACTTCCCGATAAGGTCTTTGTTGCGCTACCGCTGATTTTTAAAGTGGAATAGGTGTAGGCATTACTGATAGTCTGGCTAATTGTTGCAGCGCTGTATTCTACGGTGCTGCCAGCAGTTAGCGTTACAGCTCCTGATATAGAATAATTTGCGGTGAATGTTGCAGCATTTACTTTAAGGATTGCATTGCTGTTTAAAGTGAGGTTGGCACTTGTAATTTGATTACCGGGACTTACGCCAGGGTCCAGGGTTCCGTTTATTGTAAGTGAGCTTCCAGATCCGCTAATGGAACAATTAGTCCCCAACGTAACGGTGCTTCCGGCATTAACCGTTAATTTCCTGAAGGTAGTTATTGAAGAACCATTAAGCGTTTGAGTGGCGCCATTAAAGATGACAGAAGAGCTATTGCTACTGGTAGTATAAGTCCCTCCATTCGTCCAGTTGCCCCTGAGAGATAGAGAAGTTTTATTTTGTGTTATAGTGCCATTGCTGTTGATAGTAATGTTTCCTGCAATGCTTATGGTTTTATTGATAGTAAGAACGGAGGCTATAATGCCACCGATTACCAAGGATTTACAGGATGCCGCTGAACTAACGGCAGGTTGGAATGCCCCCGTAAAACTGGCATCACCAACAATGGCATCGGTAGAGGACGTAGGCACACCTGCACTCCAGTTAGAAGCCGTGGACCAAGCGCTGCTGGTGATACCTTTCCATGATGTTTGAGCTATTAAAAATTGAGAACAAAGAACACAAAGTAGCAAGGCAGGCAGACGAAATGGGTTTTTCATTTACGGATGTGTTGATGGATATTGGCCTTGCTTGAGACACCGACAAACTATCAAAAGCGGGTTAAACAAATATATAGGTTAAGCAGCCGACATCATGGTGGCCAAGGGCATAAAATTTGTTATTTTAGCCCAATTAGCCATTGTAGTAAGACGAACGCAAGCTATAATCTATAACGAGTTTAAAACCGTTAATTACTGACACACAGCAACTGTTGTACGCTTCTGTTTAATAAAATTATATTGCTACGTGTGGTATCCCAGGATGAAACAATCCCCCTCTTATCAAGTTTCTTCGCTTCCCTTTTATAGTAAATAGTTTGGTATTGCAAGCGGTGCCCCTTCATTATATCGTGTACAGCATCCCGCTTTGAAAACACTCCTCCCTGTTTTTTAGTTTTTTTGTTACCCATCGCTACAGAAAACGACTAATACCCTGAAAGCAAAAAACAACATTGCTTATGGCTTCCTCTATTCCCCAACAACTAGGGTCGTTTTTTTCCAGATTTGCCGCCCGCTATGCTCCGGCCATTATTACAATGCTGGTTTTGGCCGCCGGCTTTTACTTCTATTTTCACGTCGTCGTTTCGGGCAATGAGGCTGATTTGAAAGAAAGAAATTTCCGCGGCCTTAATCGTATGGCTATGAACATAGCCGGCAAGGTCACCGATTATGCAGATCGCAATGCCGCCAATTTTCTTTCCGGTATCAATTCTCCCCACCGGGCCGATAGAAAAGCGGGCTACGATCTTGAGGATACTATTTTATCTGGTCTGCCCGATACGCTTCGCTTTTTTGTAAGATACTTCGATGGATGGAACCTGATGTTTAAACCCAAAGTGTTGTCGGGAGTTTCCAAAGACTCCGCTGCTCATCCTACTGCTTACGCTGCGGCTCAAAAATTTGTTAGCACCTTGCTCCGCCGTGACCTGTTTACACATTACCTGCTTGCCGCAGGCGATACAATTTTGTTCGATGAGCTAAACATTTCCTATCAAAAAATTTCAACGTATCTGCCTGGCGATTTTGCAAAGGATTCGCTTCACAAACAACAGATCAGGGCGGGTGAGATACGTGAAGTAAATATTGGCGGAAAGGAGTATAAACTTTTTCTGTTATCGTTTATAGTTGACGGAAAAACAGAGTTCAAAATCGGCGGCTACATGCCCCTGGAAAACTACATATCAGAACAACGATACATTCCAACCTATGCATTCTTATGGCTCCTGATCGGTATTGTAATAGTTCTCCTGATGTTCCCGTTGCTAAAGGTTTTCCTGATGCAGCGCTCCGAACAAATGCTTGTACAAAATGCCATCACCCCCTTTGCTTCCCTTCATGTAATAGGTGCCATCGTTGTATTGGTTGCCATTAATAGCTATGTGCATTTCAATTTGGTTTTATTACCGGCCAGCAGCGATTTAAAAACCTTGGCCACTAATACAGAATCAATTTTTTTAAATGAGCTGGATGCTGCGTTAGCCGAGATGGACCATGCTAAAGCAGCAGTAAAAAAAGACACACTTTTACTAACTGACAGAATTTTATCGCTGCAAAATCGCAAGAACAGTACTCGGCATTTACAAAATGATACAGCAACCAAAACAGATTCCCTCCCAGGGTATAAACATGGCGAAGTCTATCCATATTTTAAGCACCTGGTTTGGACAGACACGTCTGGACAACAACAGCACCGATGGACAACCAACTCGTACTTATCTAAAAGAATAAACATAAGCCAACGCGATTACTTCAAAGCTGTCGAGAGTGGAAATTTATGGCTTAGAAATGGTACCCCATACTTTTTCACGGTCATCTCTTCCTGGGTAGGAAATGAAAAGCTGGCTGTTATTGCAAGGCCTTTTTTTAAAGAAGACTCCATACTTACCGCTAAGGGTTTGAAGATGCAAAGCCTTAGCGGCCTGTTTCGTTCCATGCACAGCGCTTTAATGCCCGAGGGCTACGGCTTTTGCCTTATAACAGAAACCGGTAATGTAATTTTTCATAGTGATGACAACAGGAGCCTGAACGAAAATCTTGTAGAAGAATGTACTGATAAAGAAACCTTGCAAACACTTCTAAAAACAAGATCATCAGGATATACCGAGTGCCGTTACGCCGGCAGCAGTAAACGCTTTTATGTAAAGGCAATACCGGCGATGCCCTACTCGGTAGTCGCTTTCAGGGATTTGAGAATTATGTGGTCGGAAGGACTTGATGTCATCAGTGCCTGCTCTATCCTTTGCCTGATGAACCTTGGTATTATTTTATTCGCCATTCTTATTATACAGGCATCGGGTTATAAACGCTCTCTTTTGCAAAGCCAGTTTATTTTAGTTGGCTGGCTGCGGCCCAACAAAAAGCGCAAACAGGCATACTTCTCTGTTACTATATTTTTCATGTACTCCATGATACTGCAGGCTTTGTTTTTTCTTATTTACGAAGGGACCGATACATTATGGCTGGTGGGAGTTTCCTTCTCTTATTCGTATATCTTATTGGCCAACACCTATTGGCAATACGCAGTTTTATATGAAGATGATGAAGATAAGAGGGAGCAAGGCAAAGCTCCGGTTCGTTTTCTCGCCGTATTTTATTTTTTTACGGCTGCCCTGTTTATGCTGAACCTTAAAACAGGACAGGGGTTATATTTTGTTTCACAGGTATTAATTCTCGTTATTCCCGTAGTATTTGCAAAACTCAACTTTTCAGATTTTGTTTCACGAAATCACTTTATACAACAAAAGAGTTTTCGTTGGTGGTATGGTGTGTCGTTTCTTGCTTTTATAGCAGCTACCTCTATTACACCGTTAATTAATTTTTATTTGTTGTCGTTTAAAGAAGAGCGCCTGCTTACATTGAAGCAGAACCAGTTAGACTTCGCTAACAAGTTTCTTCAAGTACCTAAGGATACGCTTTCAAGGCACACAGATAGTTTACGTTTCTCTTATAACGCTCCTTTTCATTTTCAAAATTTCTCCGATAAAATAACCGGCCGGGCCCAAATGCCGTTATACCGGGATACGTCAGAAAATAGCTTTGAATTT
>DASQMG010000037.1:0-3359 GCA_035645595.1 Flavisolibacter sp.
CCGGTTACTGACGATAACACATTGTATTCCTGTCTCCATCGAAGCACACCAATAAACGCCATTATTAATGCTTCTTTATACTGAACAAGATTTGCACCTGGTACAATCATTTCTACTCCACACTCTTTCAATTCTTCACCAAGCCGATTCATTAAAAATGTATTAAAAGCACCGCCACCGGTAACTAAGAGTTTGGAATTGGGGGCGTGGGGTATGGGGTTACTTTCTGGTGCATTATTCAACAGGTTAGACGGTTGGTTGCTGATTGCCAATTTGATTTGATGAACAACATGTTCAACGTAAGTACGTAATTCATCAAAATGCGTAAGCCCGAAAGAATTTATCAACGGATATACTTCATCTATGCCAAAACTATTAGCTAACGATTTTGGATAGGGCTGCCGATAGTAGGAAAGGGTACCTAACCTCTGAAGCAGGCCATCATGCACATTTCCCTTAGCCGCCATTTGCCCGCCGGCATCGTAATCTTTCCCTTCTTTTGCTGCTATCATATTAAGTACACGGTTGGCCGCACAAATGTCGTAAGCCACATACCTATCGGCGTGGTTGAAAGAAATATTGGCGATGCCACCCAGGTTCAGGTATAGATCGTACTCTTTGAGCAAGAGTTTTTCGCCTATGGGTACGATGGGTGCGCCTTGGCCGCCAAAGGCTACATCCAAAGCCCGCAAATCGCTTACAACAGGCAGGCCGGTTTTGGCAGCAATAGCGGCACCATCGCCTAATTGGGCTGTCATCTTTTTTTGTGGAACATGAAAAGTGGTATGACCATGCGAGGCGATCAGACCAACTTTAAAATGCAAACTTTTTTCTTCTATAAAACGATTTACTTCTTTGCCAATATAGTGACCATAATCCGCATGAAGTAATTGATAATCCAAAGCATTCAGGCTTGTAGCATTTTGCAAACGGCCCTTCCATTCTTCACTGTACTCATAGCAGTCTGCAGCAATAATTTCATAACTCCAGGTTCCTGCATTATGAACAAACTCAACAAATGCAATATCTAATCCATCCAAAGAACTTCCACTCATTAAACCGATAGCTCTGTAAGTCATGTACTTATTTCTGATTTTGTGATTTTGCAATATTGGGATTTCTAGCGTCCCTGTTTCTCTTAGCGGTAATATCAGCCGCATTAAAAATACTGACTAACTCATTTGCCTCTTTTATTAAAGTTGGTAACTCTTCTGAAAAGAAAATTTTAGCATCTTGGATAACTTCCAGCCAATAAAGAGATTCATCTGCTTCTTCAAGAACAACTTCAATTTTGTAAATAAAGTCAGCTTTTGATTTTCCTCTACAGGCAGCTCTATAGTTTGCCCCAACCGAGCCTGCCGCACGAATTAATTGTTTGGCCGTTTCAAAGCCAGCAGCATTTTTGGGGAAACCTGCACAAAAAATTAAGACATCAACATGGAATTTTTTTGTTCGCTGTTGTAATTCAAATTTCGTCATATAGCAGGCTGTAAGTGTCTGTAAGAGAATCTCAATATCCCAATATCCCAAAATTGCTTATACAATTTACTACATCGTTCTTAGCTTTGGCTTCATGGTAATCAACTTAAGCAAAGAACATTCGCTTGTGAGCAATTGGGTGGCAGAACTGCGTGATGTAACAATGCAGAGCGACCGCATGCGCTTTCGCAGAAACCTGGAACGCATTGGGGAAGTGGCCGCTTTTGAAATCAGCCGCAAGCTGCCATATGTAGAAAAAGAAATTCAGACCCCTTTAGGTATTGCCGTTTGCGAAGTGCTGGAAGAGCAGCCGGTACTTGCGACCATTCTTCGTGCCGGACTGGCACTGCACGATGGCCTGCTTTCTTATTTTGATAAAGGGGACAGTGCTTTTGTATCGGCTTACCGTAAGCACCGTACAGACGGAACCTTTGAAATTGCTTTAGAGTATTTATCCTGCCCTGAAATTGAAGGCCGCACTTTGATCATTTCGGATCCCATGCTCGCAACCGGCGCCTCGCTGGTAAAAACCATCCAGTATCTAAAAGAAGAAGGGGCGCCAAAAGCCATTCATGTAGTAACGGCCATTGCCTGTACAGTAGGCATCGAATTTTTACGAAGGGAAGTACCGGAAGCTATTATTTGGTGCGGCGCTATTGACGATGAGCTAACGGCAAAAGGATATATTGTTCCCGGCCTGGGCGATGCCGGCGACCTGGCGTTTGGAACCAAGATTCAGTCCTGATAATTTTTTTATTGTCCTATCCGTTTTTCAATGTAATTTACCCTTCCATCTAACAAAGAAATGAGAAATGCCCTCTTCCTTTTTTTACTCTTGTTTGCTGTGCTTCACAGTCAGGCGCAAGACCCTAATTTTTCTCAGTTCTTTGCTTCACCCCTTACCTTAAATCCTGCGCTTACCGGCAAGTTCGATGGAGTGGTTCGTGTAGCGGGTAACTACCGCAACCAATGGCCTACCATCAATAATGCTTACACTACTTACACTGCTTCTATCGATGCAGGCATTTTAAAAAACAGGATTCCTGAGTACGACCAGTTTGGCATTGGCGTGATGGGTTTTAGTGATAAGAGCGGTAATGGTGCTCTTCAAAATAATTTCCTGGCCCTATCAACCGCCTATCATAAATCGCTTGACGAAGATGGCTATAGCCAGTTGGGTGTAGGGTTTCAGGCAACGTACTCCAGCAAAATACTAGACCCAACCAAAGTAAAGTTCCCTGACCAGTTAAGGGCTGATGGTTTTACCGGCTTAACGGAAGAAATATTTACCCAGCAACAGCTGAACCTTTCTTATTTTGATATGAATGCAGGGTTGCTTTATACCGGCAGCACCGATGGAAAAAATAATTATTACCTTGGCGCCTCCATGTATCATTTAACCCGCCCTACTGAAAGTTTTACAGGCGGCATTTATGTTTTAGACCCGCGGTTAACCCTGCAGGCTGGTGGTATGCTTCCTTTATCAGAATTTAATGCGGTGCATTTTAGTGCCATTCATAGCCGTCAGGCCAATGCCGTAAACACTGTATTTGGAGGCGCTTATATGCTGACCGTGAATGGAGATGTTCAGGCGCCTACCAATTTATACATGGGCAGTTGGTTTCGATTAGGTGATGCCGTAATTCCTTATATTGGTTTAGAGTTTGGGGCGTTTCATATCGGTGCTACCTATGATGTAAATCTGTCTTCGCTAAAACCTGGTTCTAACATGCGGGGAGGTGCTGAGTTTTCTCTTATCTACATTAAAAAGCCAAACGACCCGTTTGCAAAGAAGGTGAATTGCCCTAAGTTTTAATCCCCCTGTCCCCCTAAAGGGGATACTTAGGTTGATGTTTCTTTCCTATTCGGTTGCTTGTTCT
>DASQMG010000038.1:0-2357 GCA_035645595.1 Flavisolibacter sp.
GTTTGGCCCGTACATGCCTGGATTTGTGGCAATTCCGTATAATGATCTGAACGCTTTAAAAGAAGCACTGCAAGATAAAAATGTCGCCGGGTTTTTAATGGAACCCATACAGGGGGAAGCCGGAGTAGTGGTTCCGGATAAGGGCTATTTAGCAGGGAGTTACCAACAGTGTAAAGAAGCGAATGTTTTATTTATTGCTGATGAAATTCAAACCGGGCTTGCCCGGACCGGCGCTATGCTGGCCTGTGATTATGAGAATGTCCACCCCGATATTTTGATTTTAGGTAAAGCACTAAGCGGTGGCGTACTGCCGGTGAGCGCCGTTTTGGCGAATGATGAAATCATGCTTACCATCAAAGCGGGGGAGCACGGCTCTACCTATGGAGGTAATCCACTTGCCTGCAAGGTGGCTATGACCGCCTTACAGGTGTTGCAGGATGAGGAAATGGCTCAAAATGCCGCTGAACTGGGTGAGTATTTCAGAGGGGAAACAAGGGCCTTAAGATCACCATTTATAAAAACGGTGAGAGGCAAGGGATTATTAAATGCCATCATCATAGAGCATACAAACAGCGAAGCTGCCTGGGATTTATGTTTGGAGCTAAAAAATTACGGTTTACTGGCAAAGCCTACACATGGGGATAAAATAAGGTTAGCTCCCCCGCTTGTAATTACAAAAGAACAGATTGATGAATGTGTTGGAATACTGAAGGAAAGTTTGAGCGTGTTGGCCTGAAAACGCCCATCTATGCCACTAATCCGCCGTTGCGCTATACTGTTTGTTGTTATAAGTTAAAACAGCAACAAACATTGCCAGCGATGAAAACAGTAAAAGATAGACGCCTTCCTTTTTAACGGGACAATCACCCATTTGGCAGGCAGGCAACAGTAAAAAATTACGTACCGCGAATGCTATATTAAATGCAGCAAACCCTATCGCGGTGCGTTTGGCCCACACTTTTGGAATAGACAAAAAACTAATGTACAGCAGGGCCCATACGAAATGAAAATATCCTGGCTTTCCAAAAGATGTGCCTGTTGTATCTACACCCGAAATGGTTATGTTCTTACTTTCTATGGTCATCCAGGGCAGGTAGCAACTCACCACTAAAAGGGCAGCGGCAATAAAAGGAAGGAATTTCGTAATACGCATGTAGGGCTAAAGTTTAAAAGTTTAAAAGATGGCTTGTTCAATTGGCGAAAACGGCAAAGCTCCAGGGTGGTAGTTGCGCAACACCACCGGCACCGATACCGGTCTCGATGCCTGAAAAAATATTTTTGCTGTTTATCGCCATGCTATTTTCCAACTCAACACTTCTCCCCTCATTCGATAAATTAAAGAAGCAGGTAACTGATTTCTCACCGGCGTGCCTTTTAAAAGCGAGTATATTATCCGATGTTGATAGAATCTCCAAAGCCGCATCAGTTGCTAAGGCAGGGTGATCTTTTTTCAACTGAAAAAGTGATTTGTAAAAAGAATGCAGGCCCACGTCATCGCTCCATTCAATGGTATCTTTTTCAAAAAATTGCAGACGCTTATGGTTAGGAAGTTCCTGCCCGCTGTACAGGAGGGGCACTCCGGGCCAGGTACAACTAAATACAGCCAAAGCTTTTGCCATATCGCCATATTTTTCATACTCAGTTCCGTTCCAGCTGTTTTCATCATGGTTCGTGGTAAACCATGCTTTTATACCAGGCAATTGCCGGTACTGTTGCAGGATATCCAGCAGGTCATGGAAGGAAGCCTGCCTTTTATAAAATTGCTCGGCTTTATGCATCCACTTCCAGGTATAAGCAGCGTCGAATACCCGCATGTATTCCGGGTTATCGGCTGGGTCCAGTTCACCTAGCCAGAACAAATCCTTGGATTTGTCTAATTCGGTCTTTGCTTCTACCCAAAAATCAAGCTCTACCCAAAAAGCAAGGTCGCAACGAAAGCCATCAATGCCTGTCTCTACTACCCAAAACTTCATCGCATCGATCATTGCCTGCCGCACTTCGGGGTTCTTAAAATCCAGCTCTATAATATCGTCCATGCCCGATGCCTTCTTGAAGTCACCGGTATGTTCATCCCTCTCATACCAGTCGGGATGCTTAACTGTCCACCAATGATCCCAGCCGGTGTGGTTCGCTACCCAATCGATAATCACTTTCATGTGCATTTGATGGGCGGTCTGCACCAGCCTCTTAAAATCTTCTATTGTTCCAAATTCGTTGCTAACCGAAGTGTAATCGGAACAGGCGTAATAACTGCCCAAACTTCCCTTTTTCTCCTTTTGTGCAATCGGTGTCAGTGGCATGAACCAAAGTGTTTCTACACCCATGTCCTTTAACCGAGGCAGGTGTGCAGCAAAAGC
>DASQMG010000039.1:0-6602 GCA_035645595.1 Flavisolibacter sp.
GTTGGGCAATTTTCCATTTCAATAGTAATGATCATTGCTGCCTTTGTTTGCGGACTCCAATTAGATTACATACGAAGTAAAAACCTTGGGTTTAATAAAGAGCAGATCATTATAATACCTTTTCATGATGCGGGTACTGCATTTCACCTTGATGCCGTAAAAGAGCAGTTAAAGAACATCCCTGGTATAGCCAGTATTGCAGCATCGGCGAACAGGCCGGGAGGAAGTGATTGGGCAATTCCTTATGCGATACCTGGTTTGGACGAAGGACAACTCCCGGCTATGCGCAATCTAATTATTGACGAGGACTTTCTTTCTACCTATCAAATGACTATGGCGGCCGGAAGATCATTTGACAAAAGAATAGGAACTGATACAACTGCTTACATAATTAATGAGGAGGCGGCAAGGCAATTGGGAATAAAGGACCCGGTAGGCAAAATGATGTCTATGCCGGCGATTGGCAGGGCGGCCGGGCCTATTGTTGGCGTTGTTAAAGATTTTCATTTCCGTTCACTGCATGAGAAAATTGCCCCTCTTTCTATGTTTATTGAATCTGTATGGGCCAACCAACTGTCAGTGCGCATCAATTCAGTACAAGCAGCTAACACACTCGAATTATTGAAACAAAAATGGCAGGAGATAGAACCAGGCAATTTATTTACGTATTCATTTTTTGATGAAGAATTTGGCGAGATGTATCAATCGGAAAGCCGTACTACGATGATACTATACATTTTTGCTGCAATAGCCATTTTTATTGCCTGCCTTGGTTTATTTGGGCTTGCCAGTTTTACCGCCCAGCAAAGGGTAAGGGAAATCGGGATAAGAAAAATATTAGGTGCATCTGTAGCAAGTGTTGTCAGCTTATTATCTAAAGATTTTTTGAAGCTGGTTATCGTTGCCCTGATACTGGCAATACCCATTGCGTGGTATGTTATGAATAAATGGCTGCAAGATTTTGCGTACCGAATAGATATCAGCTGGTGGGTATTTGCAATCACAGGTGTGTTAGCTGTGCTGATTGCATTGATCACCGTTAGCTTCCAGGCCGTAAGGTCAGCAATAGCCAACCCGGTTAAAAATTTAAGAACACAATAAAGGGAATCATTAGTAAATCAAACACTGTTATGCGTATAGAAAAATTGTTTACTGCTGTCCGTTCCAAACACCTTTCGCTTTGCCTGGTGCTGGTTGCGGTTGGAACATTTGCAGGAGCACAACCATCTAAAGAATATCTTCAAAAAGCAATGGCAGCTTACGGCCCCTGGGGCGACGTAAAAAATTTTCACTATGTAGCAGAGCGTACTAATACCACCCCCTGGCAATCCTATTCTTTCATTAATCCGAAGCCTGCTCCCAATAAATCAGAAGTGCACATAGATTTTAGTACCGGTACTTTTCGGAACAATACAGTGTTCACCTACCCGGGTGGGTATGTTTTTGATTTCGTAAATATCGGTAAGGACTCCACACGGTGGTTGTATGATAAGAACCATTCAAGAAACGGCAAAATAATGGTGAAACAAGGCAAAGAAAGTTATACCGCCAACATGAATGTTGCTTTGCAGAATATTCCTTATTACATCTTAAAAACGCTGGCTGAATCAACGGATTCAACTTCGTCAGGCCTCAGCCAAAACGCTCAAATAATCATCAGCAGGTTTTTGAAAAACGGCAGCCGTACCGATTATTTTTTTGATGCCAAAACAAGCCTGCTGCAAAAGGTCGAACGTAGTTTGACCGGCAAAATATTTCAGACCCTTTTTGAAAATTATACCTCCTACAATGGTTTGCAGATGGCATCTTCCATTAAGCAAATGACCGATGGCGTGCTTACGGGCACAGAATTGCTTACTACGTTCCATCCTAATACTCAAATTGCACCGGCGCTGTTTGTTGTACCCGAAAGCTACAAGTTGCAACAGGCTGCCGCACCGCAGCCGTTGCAGGCAAAAGCAATAGCAAAAGATGTGTATTTAATTGAAGGTGTTGCTGGTGATCGCAACGTCGTGTTTGTAAATATGAATGATTACATCATAGTCACTGAAGCTCCTTTATCTTCTGATATTACAAAAGCCGTTTTAGATGTAATTCATAAGCAACTTCCCGGCAAGCCGGTAAAGTATGTTCACCTTTCTCATCATCATAACGATCATACATTGGGCATAAGGCAAATGGTAGCGGAGGGCGCTACTATTATATGCACCCAACCTGTTGAGGCGCCAATGAGAGCCATCCTTAACGGCGCCTTCGGGACGCCGGCAGATGACTATTCAAAAAATCCAACCCAGCCTCAATTTGAATTGGTAACTGGTGTAAAAATCCTGGAAGATAAAGACCACCGTGTAGAGTTTCACACTGTAAAGAATAGCCATGCAGACGGGCTGTCGTTCATGTATTTACCTAAGGAAGGAATTATTTACGAAGGTGATCTTTTATCTATTCCCGAAGATGGAACCATCACACCTGCTATTGAAGTGAATAAAGAATTCAACAGGTATTTAAAACAAAATAAGGTGGGCTATAAACGGATGATCGGGCATCACGGTTACTCGTTTATTACGCCGGAAATGTTTGGTAAAATGCTGTCACTAAAATAACTAACCCAACGAAAAAACCTAAATATTTTGCCATGTTCAGAAATTATTTGAAGACCACTCTCCGCAACCTGCTTCGGTACAAAGGTTTTGCTGCCATCAATATTCTTAGTCTTACCATCGGCATTATAGGCTGCCTTGTTATCGGCTTATTTGTTTGGGATGAAAAACAGTTCGATAAAAATATTCCAGGCGCTGAACACATCTACCGCATTTACGAAGAAAGAAAAGATAACAACGCCACTACCTATAACGCGCCTGTTGCGCCGGTGTATGCCACCTTTATGCAACAACAGTATCCCGAAGTGGACACAACGGCAAGAATGATGATGCTGGGGAGTGATAAATTTTTAATGGAAGTTGGTGACCGTAAAGCGTATGAAGAAAAGGGAAAGTTTGTTGACCCGTCTTTCTTCCATCTATTTTCTTTGAAATTTACGAGAGGCGATGTGGCAAGTGCTTTAACAACGCCAAATTCTGTTGTATTGAACGAGGACCTGGCCCGCCGTTATTTCGGCAATACGGACCCTATTGGCAAAACCATTTATATTGATAAAGATACTTTTGAGGTGAAAGGTGTGATGGCAGGGTTGCCTTCGCATTTTCATCTTGATTTTAATTACCTGATGCCCATAGCTGCTGCAGGTGTACCAGCTGAAAGAATGCAACGCTGGACATGGCACCAGTTTTTTACTTATATAAAACTTAAGCCGGGTGCTGACGTAGTGCAGCTGCAAAACAAATTCCAGGCACAGGCAAAAAAACAGATAGAGACTATCGAAAGAAATTCAACCTTCCTGCCTTTCTTTCAACCACTAAAAGATGTTCACTTAAAATCTGCGGATTTCATCTACGATAATGCGATTCGCGGAAATGAGAGCTATGTAAAAGGATT
Organism: Flavisolibacter sp.; assembly: GCA_035645595.1. Classification (GTDB taxonomy): domain Bacteria; phylum Bacteroidota; class Bacteroidia; order Chitinophagales; family Chitinophagaceae; genus Flavisolibacter. Next base: position 3,496 of record DASQMG010000039.1, read on the forward strand.
GACCATTATTGCTCTATTTGTTCTGGTCATTGCCTGTTTCAATTTCATTAACCTGGCAACGGCAAGATCGTTCAGAAGAGCAAAAGAAATTGGTGTGCGGAAAGTAGTTGGCGCCGATCGCGGGCAACTGATTTTGCAATTCATCAGTGAAACTGTTTTGCTTTCTGTGCTTTCCATGTTGCTTGCCGTAATTGCCACCCTGGCAATTGTTCCTGCTTTAAATGAATTTACCGGAAAGTCGATCAGCTTTAACCCTGTTACCAACCCGGTGTTGGGCTTATTGCTTCTCCTTGCAGGGATTGTGATTGGTACGCTGGCAGGCATTTACCCTGCATTGGTGCTCTCCGGTTTTCAGCCGATTAAAGTATTGAAGAACATGAAGCTTTCAGGCGGCAGCGGTAGCTGGTTGAGGCCGGCATTAGTAGTAGTGCAATTTTCACTTTCCGTATTGCTGATCGTTTCAACCATCATCGTGTACAGGCAAATAAAGTATTTGAACAACAAAGACCTTGGATTTAATAAAGAGCAGGTGCTTTACTTTCAGGTGAAAGGCGATGTTGAACAAAAGCTGGAAACCTTCAAGTCAGAACTAAAAAAATCTCCGGGAATTATTTCAGTTACGTCGGGTTATGGCTTACCCGGCGATGCCTTTGCAGGCGATGGCGTCAGCATTGCTACAAAGGAGGGCATGAAAGAACAATCGGCTAACGTATTCCTTGCCGATCATGAGTATGTGAAAACGTTGGGATTAAAAGTAGTAGCCGGAAGGGATTTTTCAAAAGAGATGGCAACAGATGAAAGAGAGGCGTTCATTATCAATGAAACGGCTGTAAAGGAATGGGGCTATGGTACGGCTGAAAAAGCCCTTGGACAACCGATGCACTGGAATGAATGGAGCCCGGTTGACACGTTGAACCGGGTGAAGAAAGGAAAAGTGATCGGTGTAGTGCAGGACTTTCATTATAAAAGCCTGCACGAAAAAGTGACTGCATCAGTTATACAAATGTATCCCCAGGTAACAGCTACTGTGGCGCTAAAACTTAAAACTGCCGATACGAAGAATACTATCGCCTACATTACCAACACATGGAACGCATTTGCACCGGGCTATCCGCTTGATTACAAGTTTATTGATGATAGCTATACTAAAATGTATAAAGCAGAAGAAAGCCTGGGAAGCCTTATCTGGATATTTACCATCATGGCCATTTTTATTGGTTGCATGGGATTGTTTGGGCTGGCAGCCTTTAGCGCCGAACAACGTATAAAAGAAATAGGCATCCGTAAAGTACTTGGGGCATCTGTCTTTAACATCACTGCTCTTCTATCAAAAAGCTTTGTACGGCTGGTTTTGATTTCTTCTTTAATAGCTTTTCCTGTTGCGTGGTGGGTTATGACCAAATGGCTGGAAGATTATGAATATCGTATCGCTATCAGCTGGTGGGTGTTTGTACTGGCCGGTGTTGTTGCTTTAACCATTGCATTACTGACAGTGGGCTTCCAGGCTATTAAAGCTGCCGTTGCTAATCCTGTGAAAAGTTTACGAACAGAATAATTATAACACCATGTTCAAAAGTTATTTTAAAACGGCTTTCCGGAATCTGGCCAAGCACAAAGTTTTCTCCGCGATCAACATCTTTGGTCTGGCCATCGGTATTGCCTCTTGTTTGATGATCCTTCAATTTGTGCGTTTCGAAAGGAGCTATGATGACTTTCATATGGCCGGTGACCGGATCTTCCGCTTGCAGCAAAACCGCTACAACGAAGGAACGCTAACTACGCAATGGGCAGGCGGGGCCGCCGGTGTTGGTGTGGCTGTAAAAGAAAGCATACCGGAAGTGGAAGCCTTTGCCAGGCTCAAACAAGCAGATGGTGTGGTAAGTTATGGGGAGAACAAATTCCGTGAGGAGAAAATGTTCTTTGCCACCGATGGCTTTCTCCCGATGTTTTCTTATCAGGTTATCCGTGGAAAAAAGGAAGGTGCGTTAAAAGAACCAAATACAGCAGTTATTACCGTCGCTGTAGCGAAAAAATATTTTGGTAACGAAGATCCGTTAGGGAAAGTTATTAGTCTTAACAAAGAAACGGACTTTAAGGTCACTGCTGTTGTTGCGGATATGCCACTTAATACGCATCTAAAGTTCAGTGTGCTCCTTTCCGATCCAACTTATGTGGCATTAACAAGTCCTGAAGCAGAAACGACGTTTAATTGGGATGGCTTTTTGACGTATGTTTTACTGAAAGAAAGCGCTGATCCAAAAAAGGTGGAAGCAAAGATTGCACAGGTGGTTGAAAAAAGAGTGGGGGAAGAATATAAAAAGAGAAATGAATCGGTTGAATACAAGCTTCAGCCGCTGAAAGACATTCACCTTTATTCAAACTACATGTCTGAGGCAGAACCAAACGGTGATGGAAAGGCGGTGAAGTTCCTGCTGATCATTTCCATTTTTATCATTGTTATCGCGTGGATAAATTATATAAATCTCTCTACAGCACGCTCATTGGAAAGAGCACGGGAAGTGGGTATCCGCAAAGTAATGGGTTCGTATCGCCTGCAATTAATTCGCCAGTTTCTTTTCGAGTCACTTCTGATTAACTTCCTCGCCGTTGTACTGGCCCTCATCATCATCATTACATCATTGCCACTTTTTAATTCCCTTACCGGTAAGCAGCTTACTTTTTCCCTGCTTGCAGATGTTAACTTCTGGCTTGCTCTGGTTGTCGTTTTTATTGGTGGAACTTTTCTTTCCGGGTTATATCCTGCCTTTGTGCTTTCCTCCTTCCGGCCTATTGAAGTACTCAAAGGAAAGTTGTCGAAAACGTCACATGGTGCGTGGTTGCGCCAGGCACTTGTTATTACACAGTTTGCGGCTTCCGTGGCCCTTATGGTAGGAACCTTTACTATCTATCGCCAGTTAAACTACATGAAGAGCCAGGAGTTGGGTGTGGAGATCGATCAAACCCTGGTACTACGTGGTCCAAACGTTACGGACAGTACGTACGAAAAGAAACTTTCGGCCTTTAAAAATGAATTGCTTCTTCATCCGGTCATAAAAAAGGTCACTGCCTCCTCTGATGTTCCCGGTAATAAAGTTGGGTGGAATGCG
>DASQMG010000040.1:0-5169 GCA_035645595.1 Flavisolibacter sp.
ATTTTAATCATTCTTTCCCTGGAGCATTGGTACAAAACTAAAATTGTCGAATACTTCCTCTTTAACCCTGCCATCTTGAAGTTTAATCAGCCGCTTCATCACCTGCACCTCGCCGCTACCAAATGGTATTACCATCATGCCCCCAACTTTCATCTGTTGTATTAATTTTTCGGGCACGAATGGCGCTGCAGCAGTTATAATTACTTTATCAAAAGGGGCATAAGTCGGCAGCCCCTCAAAACCATCGCCATAAAAAAACTTTATAGAGGGATATTTTTTTATCCACTGGAATGTTTTGTTCGTATCAAACAATTTCTTTTGGCGCTCAATAGTAAACACCTTCACCCCCAGTTCGGCTAATACTGCTGCCTGGTAACAACTTCCTGTTCCAATTTCCAAAACTTTTTCATGCGGCTTTACTTCAAGCAGCTGTGTTTGATAGGCTACGGTATAAGGTTGCGATATTGTTTGCTTTTCAGCGATAGGAAATGCTTTATCCTCGTAGGCTACTTCATCAAAAGCAGAATCTAAAAAAAAATGGCGGGGGATATTTTCAATAGCAGCTAACACTTTTTCATCGGTAATGCCCTTGCCCCGAACGGTCTCTACCAATTTACGGCGTAATCCTTTGTGACGGTAGCCGTCCTCAGTTGCTCTCATTGGGCAAATATAATTTACCTGCACTTCGTGCACCCATCGTATTTTTAGCGATGTTGCTTAACCACATTTTAATAGGAGTTTTCTGGGCTATGTACGGCGTGCTGCATAGCGTTTTAGCCAGTTTGGGTGTAAAAAATTATTTTAGAAAAATCTCCGGCGCCTATTTTAAACACTACCGGCTTACTTACACTTTATTTGCTTTTATCGGCTTGATTTTAATTGTCTGGTTTCAAGCGACCACCCCGTCAATTAATCTTTTTACACCTGTATTTTTAACTAAAGCTGCAGGTTGTATTATTGCCGTTGTGGGATTGATTATAATGTTTGTTTGTATAAAAAAATACTTTATGGGGTTGAGTGGCCTGCGTAGCCTGCTACACGAAGAAGTGTATTCCGAATTACTTATTTCGGGAATTCACCGGCATGTGCGACACCCCTTGTACCTTGGTACTTTTCTTTTTATTTGGGGATTGGTCGTTGTATTTCCGACTTTAAGCCTTTTTATTTCGAGCTCCGTTATTACAATTTATACTTTAATCGGAATAAGGCTGGAAGAAAAAAAATTGGTACATGAATTTGGGGACAAGTATGTAGCGTACCAGGAAACAGTTCCAAAACTCATCCCTAGAATTTAAGCTGGCGATTAATTTTTATAGTGCCGGCGCCAAAAGACAAGAATTGGCCGATGGGGAAAACCAAGTTTGATTTATCCTGCCTTTCTTTGTAGTATCACATCCGAAAAAAGTTTCACTTCATAAATAATTAAGTCCATCCGCCTAACGAAGAAAGTGCTCCTAAAGAGCACTTTTTAGTTGTAGCAGCAAATGATTTAGAACGCTACCGGATTAGCCAAATTTTTAAACGTCTTATTCAAGCTTCATCTCAGTAATAATATTTTTGATTTTATCCTTTGCCGCTTGTTGTATTTCCTCAAACTTATCTGCAGATGTAAGCGGCGTGTTCACGCTAAAATAAAACTTGATCTTCGGTTCGGTACCAGATGGACGGGCACTAATCTTACTCCCGTCTTCGGTAACAAATTGCAGCACATTTGATTTAGGGAGCGTGATAGCTTCTCTAGTGCCGGTTATCAGATCGGTTTTTACCTGTAACTCATAGTCTAGCAATTGCACTACCCTGCTTCCTGCTAATTCACCTGGTGGAGCCGCCCGGAAACCTTCCATCATATCTGCAATTTCCTGCTGTCCGTTACGTCCTTTCTTCGTAATAGAAATCAGGTCTTCCTGGTAATAGCCATACTTTAGGTAGAGGTCAAGCATTTTCTGATACAGGCTTTTGCCCTCCTTTTTTTCATACGCCGCCATCTCGCACAAAATAGCTACGGCCGACACAGCATCCTTATCCCGTAATTGTGACCCGATCATCAAGCCATAACTTTCTTCACCGCCTACAACATAGTTTTCCGCTACTTCCTTTTCTTTGATAAGTTCTGCGATCCATTTGAAACCGGTTAGTACATTATAGCATTTGACACCGCTTCTTTCCGCTATCACATCAATCATATTAGTAGTGACAATGGTTTTTACTACCATATCATTTGGCTGCTGCAAACCTTTTTCCTTACGGCTTTCAATCATATAGTTAAATGCCAGCACGGCCGTTTGGTTACCGTTCATCAACACCCATTCCCCCCTGGTATTTTTCACCCCAATTCCCACACGGTCAGCATCCGGATCCGTCGCACATAAAATATCAGCATCTATTTCGGCTGCTTTTTTTAAGCCTAATGACATAGCTTCTTTTTCTTCCGGATTAGGATAAACTACCGTGGGAAAATTACCATCGGGCGTAACCTGCTCCTCCACAATGGTAACGTTGTTAAACCCGTATTCTTTTAAGACCTGCGGTACCAGGGTGATGCCGGTCCCGTGAATCGGTGTGTAAACAATCTTCAGGTCGCTCTGCTGTTTTATCACCTCGGGATAGACCGACAGGCTTTTTACCATTTTGATATAGGCATCATCCATTTCTTTACCAATGATGGTTATGTTTCCCTCGCCCCCACTCCACTTCACATCGGCTACATCACCGATCTTTTCTACTTCAGCTATTACGGCTTTATCGTGTGGCGGCACCAATTGCCCGCCATCATCCCAGTAGGCCTTATAGCCATTGTACTCTTTTGGATTGTGTGAGGCCGTGCAAACAACACCGCCTTTGCAGCCCAATTGGCGGATGGTAAAAGAAAGTTCGGGCGTTGGACGCAAGTCTTCAAACAAAAAAACTTTTATATCATTGGCAGCGAAAACATTCGCTACCGTTTCGGCAAAAAAGCGGCTATTGTTACGACTGTCATGTGCAATAGCTACTTTTATTTCATCCGCCGGGAAACTTTGTTTCAGGTAATTAGCATAGCCCTGGGTAGCTATACCTACTGTGTATTTATTCATCCGGTTTGTACCAATACCCATAATGCCGCGCAAACCACCTGTACCAAATTCAAGGTTGCGATAGAAGGCGTCAGCTAGTTCTTCGGGAGCGGATTGTTGTAAGTCTTTAATACCTTTTTTTGTTTCTTCGTCATAAGCGCCGGTGAGCCAGTCACTAACTTTTTGCTCAATTAGTTGGTCCATGTTATAAATTTTTGGGTTGCGTGTTTAGATAAACTCCTTGGTCGGTTTTGAATCCGTACGAAGATAAGTGTCCGTACATTTGACCGGTGAAGAAATGGCTTCTATATCTTTTTATTTTATGTTCGGCTTCGGCCAGTAGCCAGGACACGGCAGCAGGAGTTGATGGGGAACCGGGCAAAAATATTGATTACAAAAAACGTCGGTGGGTGATTGGAGGACTTACAACGGCGGGCTACGGCGGCTCGTTTACTTTTTTAAGCCAGGCCTGGTACAAAGAACATCCCCGAACTTCTTTTCATACATTTAATGATGCCGGCGAATGGAACCAAATTGACAAAGCCGGCCATGCCTGGACTACGTATCATACCAGCAGGCTTACAACAAATATGTGGCGGTGGGCAGGGATAAAAGATGACAAGGCAATTTTGTACGGAACAGGAAGCAGTTTGCTTTTTATGCTTTCCATTGAATACCTGGATGGCCATTCTGCTGACTGGGGCTGGAGCTGGGCCGACGTGGGCGCCAACATTTTTGGCGCCGCATTGTATGCGGGACAGGAACTTGGCTGGAAGGCGCAAAAACTCAGCATAAAGTTTTCCTCGCACTACAAAAATTACAAGGAGCAAGATCTGAAAAGAAGAGCTGATGATTTATACGGGGCTTCTTTCCAGGGAAGATTATTGAAAGATTACAATGCACAAACCTATTGGCTCAGCGCCAACATCAAGTCTTTTTTTCCAGAGACAACCCTACCTGCCTGGCTAAATATGTCGGTGGGCTATGGGGCTGATGGTATGTTTGGCGGTTATGAAAACATTGCAAAAAGTAAAACGGACGGCGCTGTAACATTTGACCGCCGCGACATTAAACGCTACCGCCAGTATTATTTCGCACCGGATGTTGACTTTACAAAAATTAAAACCAGGAGCAAGCTTTTACAATCGGTTTTTTCTGCTTTAAATGTTTTAAAATTTCCAGCGCCTGCCGTAGAGTTTTCTAACGGGCGATTCAAAGTAAAGGCACTCGCTTATTAATGTTCTGGTTAAATAATTAGTAATTGACTTTGGAGCCCGACCCACCAGGCCGGCCACCCACTGCCATCTTTTTGTACCGATGGGATACCGAAAGGATTTCCGCTTCGCTGCCGGCAGGCAAGTATTCCCTATGCAAACAGCCGCTATCTTTTTAGCCCAGCTAAAGCATTATTTCTTTTTATATAATTTAATTTTTCAAGACGAAAAAAAGCGCAAACAATACGCTTGTGGTTGAAAACTATCTAGTTGTTAAATTAATACGGCAGCGTAATGGTTCGTGTATTACCTCCAGGTCCTGTCCACGTAAGCGTATAATAATAAGTTCCCGTGGCAGGGCACGACGTAGCAACTCCATTGGCATTTAAACCAAAGGCGACGGTAGACATGGCAAACCCTTCATGCTTTATCTTACCTGACGTAAGGCGCCAGCTACAATCCTGGCGAATTACCAATGGCTCAGTAATTAGAGTGGTAAAAGCACGGCCAAAACGGTTCACGCCCCATTCGGCTATATTGGTTGCAGAACCGGCGGTTCCAATACCCCAGATTGTTAGCACAACACCGTTATCATAAGTAAACATCCTTTTGCGGGCCACCTGCCAAAGGCGTTGGGTGTTATCGTCAAATGTCAGCGACATGTTGTTGGATGTAATTGTATGCACAATGTTGGGTACTGCAGACAATTGACTTAGTAAACCTCCACTAACATTTGTAAGTGTTTGAACGCCATTGATTGTTACGCTCTTGTTGTCCCGTAAGCGTTTGATTTTAAAGTTCTGGAAGCTGGCGTTTATTGCGGCGCCGGCTGTTTTCCAGCGGATGCCTGCCGGCATAGACAGAACAAGGGTACCTGTACGAACATGTGTGGCTGCACAATTGTT
>DASQMG010000041.1:0-2680 GCA_035645595.1 Flavisolibacter sp.
TGGCGGCAACGTTTTCGGTAACGATTGCGTAAATAAATGCTATAAACTTCCACGTTAAGCGACAATATAGGCTTAGACTTGCTATGCAGTATATGTATCTCACACAGTTGTGGTGAGCATTCAACGAAAGCAAATGTTCCGGCTTTGCAGTTCTCTGCTTAGCCTCTAACCTTTAATAAGCTATATGAAATTACTCCTCGTTATACTTCTATCAATTTCCTCAATTGTAGTAACAGCGCAAAAAATGCCTGTTATTATGCAGGTATCTTTTAAAAAAGACAGTTCATCTATTGTTAAGTACGGGGCAAAAAGTGATGGTATTACGCTTAATACGAAAAGCATTAATGATGCTATTGATGCCTGTTCAAAAAGAGGCGGCGGTGTTGTTGTTATTCCGGCGGGCCTTTGGATAAGCGGCCCGGTCGTTTTAAAAAGTAACGTCAATCTTCATTTGCAAAAAGGCGCCCTTCTTCAATTCACCAGTGACTTTAACCAGTACCCCCTGGTAAAAGGTAATTGGGAAGGCTTACCGCAGATGCGGGCCCAGTCGCCTTTATCAGCAGATGCTGCAACAAACATTGCTGTTACCGGCTTTGGTATAGTTGATGGTAATGGCGATGCCTGGCGGATGGTGAAAAGGGATAAGCTGACCGAGAGCCAGTGGAAAAAATTACTGGCCTCGGGCGGAGAGGTGAGTGATGATAAGAAAACATGGTACCCTTCCGCTAAAACAAAGCTGGGGTCGACAATGAAAAACCCGGGCGAAATAACAGAGGGTAAGACGGCGGAGTTTTATGAGAGTATAAAAGATTTTTTACGTCCGAACCTATTGGTGTTTACCGGCTGTAAAAAAGTGCTGTTGGAGGGTGTTACCTTTCAAAATTCACCTGCCTGGTGTTTGCATCCTTTAATGTGTGAGGATCTTACGGTGCGAAACGTTTTTGTAAAGAATCCCTGGTATGCGCAAAACGGCGATGGCATTGATGTGGAAAGCTGTAAAAATGTGTTGATTGAAGGCAGCACATTTGATGTGGGGGACGATGGTATTTGTATCAAGTCGGGACGCGATGAAGCAGGTAGAAAGCGGGGAATGCCAACTGAAAATTTGATTGCACGCTACAACACAGTTTATCATGCGCATGGGGGCTTTGTTATCGGCAGCGAAATGAGCGGCGGGGCAAGAAATATTTGGGTAGATAATAATACATTCATTGGTACTGATATCGGGCTCCGTTTTAAAACAACCCGGGGTCGTGGTGGTGTAGTTGAGAATATATATATCACCAACACGTATATGAAAGATATTCCGGGTGAAGCCATTTTGTTTGATATGTATTATGCTGCACAAGACCCTATTCCATTAAATGGCGAAAAGCGGGAGCCACCTAAAGTGCAAATGGTACCGGTTACCGAAGAAACGCCCCAGTTCAGGAATTTTTATATCACCAACGTGGTTTGCAATGGAGCAAAGACAGCCATTTTTGTAAGAGGCCTTCCGGAAATGAATGTAAAGAACATTGTTCTAAAAGACATGGTGCTGCAGGCCGATGAGGGATTGGACATGACAGAAGGCAACGGTATCACATTGAAGAATATACAGTTGATTACAAAGAATACAAACCCTGTGATGAATATTCATAATAGTCAGAATATTACGCTTGAAAAGATAGGTTACCAAAATGCGGATGTTTTGTTGAATGTTACCGGCGAAAAATCAACCGGCATTGCTGTGAACGATACCGATACGAAGAAGGCAAAGAAAGGCGTGGAGTTTGGCTATGGGGCAAAAGAAGATGCAGTTAAGACCAAGGCGTTGTAACGTCTGAACGGGGATGAGTAGGATAAAATATAACAAATCAAAGGGTGCAATAGAGGCTAATTGGTAGTACTGTGCCGGGTAACAAAATAACATGAAAAGAATTGCAACAATAGTGTTAGTAGTGTTTGCTTTTTCCTCAAAAGCGCAACAACATTCCTATGCAAAGGATATGGCGACAACCGTCATGACGATTTGGAAAGATTCTTTTATGCTGCCTGGCGATAAAGCTCCGAAATGGCGCTACGATCAGGGAGTAATTTTAAAAGGCATTGAAGGCCTGTGGAAAGCAACCGGTGATCCTAAGTGGTTCGGCTACCTCCAGAAAAGCATGGACTTTTATATTAAAGAGGATGGCAACATTTTGGGTTACAAGCCCGATGAATATAATATTGACCACATTAATAATGGCAAACTGGTTCTCACTCTTTACCAGGTAACCGGAAAGGAAAAATATAAGAAGGCCGCTGATTTGTTACGGTCGCAAATAAGAACCCATCCAAGAACATCGGAGGGCGGATTTTGGCATAAGAATATCTATCCATCGCAGATGTGGCTGGATGGATTATACATGGGTCAGCCCTTCTATGCTGAGTATGCAAAAACGTTTGGCGAAGACACGTCTTTTAACGATATAACGAGGCAATTTGTTCTGATGGAAAATCATGCAAGGGACCCAAAAACAGGACTCCTATATCATGGTTGGGATGAAAGCAGGCAGCAAGACTGGGCCAATAAAAAAACCGGGCTTTCGCCGCATGTATGGGGCCGTGCACTTGGCTGGTACGGTATGGCCATGGTTGATGCATTGGATCATTTTCCTGTCAACCACCCTGGGAGAGATTCTATCATTAAAATATTGAA
>DASQMG010000042.1:0-5081 GCA_035645595.1 Flavisolibacter sp.
GCTAAATATGCCCGTTATTATTACCGATGGCGGATCAACAGCTTCCTTCCTGGAATTTATAAATAGCATTCCGCATTTTACGGTTTTGCCCTATAAGGTTGGTGGTGTATGGCCGCAGGCCAAAGCAAGCCTGGAGGCAGCAGGGCAAACAAGAGCGCCTTTTATTTTCTACACCGAACCTGATAAAAAAGAGTTCTTCAGCAAGTGGCTTTTAACGATGGTAGAGGAGACAGAGCTTACTAAAAAATCAGGTGTTGTTATAGCATCCCGTACGGCAGAGGGCTTTGCTAGTTTTCCTGCCTTTCAGCAAATTACCGAAACCACTATTAACACCTGCTGCTCAGAAATAATCGGGAAGAAGGGGGACTATTGTTATGGCCCGTTTCTTCTTAACCAGGGTCTGGTTCCGTATTTAGATGCTGTGAAGGACGATATCGGATGGGGATGGCGGCCTTTTGTATTTGGTATGGCGCATCGTTTAGGATATACTGTGCAAGCTTTTGAAAAAAACTTTTTTTGTCCGCCGCAACAAAGAGCCGATGATAGTAAAGAACGCATCTATCGAATGAAACAACTGGAGCAAAACATACGGGGGCTGGTACTTTCCACTACAACTGAACTATAAAAAGCCACTTACATTTAAGGCAAAATAAATTTCAATTACAAGGTGTAAAGCATAGCTGGTTCAAATAAGTTTTGTAAAACCATCTCCCGTTTATCTTTAGTGTTTAATCCCTGTTAGCAGCTATGGACTTTATTATTCTTAAATCTTTTGCCAATTATATTGATGCGCACATTTTGCTTGGCCGGCTGGAAGAAGAAGGCATACAATGCTGGTTAAAAAATGAGAACACCACTACCCTTATGCCCATATGGAGAACAGCGCTTGGAGGCATTCAATTAATGGTAAATAAAAATCAGTGGCAAAGGGCTTCTGATTTGCTGAAGGAGTTTGAAAGGGAGCGAAAAAAAACAAACAGATGTACTGAATGCGGCAGCGAGGATATTGAATACATAAACACAATGCGTAAGCCGGTTAATTGGCTCAGCGCTGTTGTAACTTTCTTTTTGGGTGATGTAGCCATAATGCCGGAGCAACGCTATCACTGCTTTAACTGCGGTCATGAATACAATAAGCCCGCTGGCGAAGACGAAGCGTAAAAAATTTCTATTGTTATTTATCCCCTTGCAGTAGCTTCCGTGTATAAATATTTTTCATGAAACTGCTGCTTTTTTTCCTTGCTGTTCTTACCTCTCCGTTCCTAGTTGCACAAAAACTTCCTTCTGTTGAAGAAAAGACTTCCGGGCTAAAAAAAACTGAAGGATTTGTGCCATTTTATTGGGATGATGCTGCCGGAAAGCTATGGTTGGATATCGACCGGCTTGATGCTGAAATATTATATGTTACGTCTTTACCTGCGGGTCTTGGCTCTAATGATATTGGTCTTGACAGGGGTTTGCTGGGTGACAGCCGCATCGTAAAGTTTAACCGTGTGGGAAGAAAGATTTTTTTAGTAGAACCCAATTACAACTTTCGTGCAGTAACCGGAGATAAAGCCGAGAAGCGGGCTGCAGAACAATCGTTTGCCCAGTCAACTCTTTGGGGCTTTACAGTAGAAGCAGAAAGCGGTGGTCATTACCTGGTAGATGCCACCGATTTTTTACTGCGTGATGCCATGCAGGTGAGTAACCGCTTGCGTACTATGCGCCAGGGGTCGTATGTATTGGATAAATTGCGAAGTGCACTTTATCCGGAACGCATTAAAAATTTTCCCTTAAACACAGAGATGGAGGCGACGTTGACCTTCGGTAACACGGATGGCCTTCCGGGAGCATTTGTTCAGGCCGTAGCGCCATCGTCCGAAGCCATCACGTTGCGTATTCATCATTCGTTTGTACAGTTGCCGGATGCGGGCTATGCCCCCCGGGTATTCGATCCCCGCTCTTCTTTCATTCCGGTATCTTTTTTCGATTTCAGTACACCGGTGCCCGAGCCTATCGAAAAAAAATATATTATGCGGCATCGCCTTCAAAAAAAAGATCCGGCTGCTGCCGCCAGCGAAGCCGTAAAACCAATCATCTATTACCTGGATAATGGTACGCCGGAACCTATTCGTTCCGCACTTTTAAACGGTGCAAGGTGGTGGAACGAAGCCTTTACTGCGGCGGGTTATATCAATGCCTTCCAGGTTAAGCTATTGCCGGAAGAGGCTGACCCGATGGATATCCGCTACAACATTATTAACTGGGTACATCGCTCCACCCGCGGATGGAGTTATGGGGCCTCGGTTACTGACCCCAGGACCGGGGAAATTATTAAAGGACAGGTAACGCTGGGCTCATTGCGGGTACGACAGGATTATTTAATTGCGCAGGGCTTACTGGCACCATTTGAAAACGGCATGCCTGCCGATGATAAAATGCTTAAGATGGCGCTGGAGCGTTTAAGCCAGTTGGCCGCTCATGAAATAGGACATACACTTGGCCTAATGCACAACTACGCGGCCTCGGTTTCTAACCGCGCCAGCGTAATGGATTATCCGCACCCGGTAGTAACCCTGAACAACAGTGGTGAAATTGATTTGAGTAACGCTTACGCAACCGGCATTGGCGACTGGGATAAAGTGAGCATTACCTGGGGCTATGGAGATTTTGGCAAGGGACCAAATGAAGCGGCCAGCCTAAATGCCATTTTAAGCGCTGCGCACAAAAGAGGACTGCAATATATCTCTGACCGCGATGCAAGAGCCCCGGGTGGCTTGCACCCTACTGCGCATTTGTGGGATGGAGGCGCTAATGCTACCGATGAATTAAGACGAATGATGACTGTAAGAAAAAAAGCGCTGGAGAACTTTGGCGAAAAAACTATCAGGCCCGGCACGCCTATGGCCATATTAGAAGACGTGCTTGTGCCTGTGTATCTGTTTCACCGCTACCAGTTAGAAGCAGCAACAAAAATTGTTGGTGGCATGAATTATACCTATGCATTACGGGGCGATGGCCAGGCTGTGACAGCACCCCTGGGTAAGGAGGAACAACGTAAAGCACTAGCAGCAATTATTGACTGCATGGACCCTAAATTTTTACTATTGCCCGACCGGATCCTGAACCTGATTCCGCCCCGGCCTGCCGGTTATTCTTTTACAACAGAATTATTTAAAAAAAGAACAGGGCTTTCTTTTGATGCCTTATCGCCGGCAGAGACAGCCGCTGATATGCCACTGTCCTTTTTATTTAACATGGAACGCATGAACCGAATGGTTCAACACGGCACCTTACAGGATGGATTGAGTTTGGAGGAGATGATGAAAACACTAATTAATACCTTGTGGAAAGCACCCCGGAGAAGCGGTATGGAAGGCTTGATTCAACTGCAAAATGAACAACTCTTACTCACCTATCTACTTTCTTCTGCCGAGAATGAAGCGGCATCATTTAATACAAAAAGTGTTTTGGTAAAAGCGCTGAAAGAGTTAAAACAATTTATAGAATCAATGCAAAAAATAAAAGCCGGCATTACATACAAAGGAAGTTTGCTATTAGCCCTGGAACGAATGAAAGACCCTTCCAAGGCAAAGCCTACCATACATGCAGCAGCCCCGCCAGGGGCACCTATAGGGTGTGAAGAATAACCGTTAGAAACTGGATTACGCAAAAATCTCTATAATTACAGGGGGTATAAAATTGGAAGGTTATTGCTCGATGGCTGCTGGTATCGTTACCGGTAAAATTTTTTCACAAAGGCCTATAAGTCCTTTAAATCATAAGTATTGTATATGTCTCTAGTGATTTTTTGATAATAAACACCTTTTGTGATTACAAATTTAATGGCCAGTTTTAATTCCCGGGTATCGATAGTTTTTACAACAAATCCGTTGGCGCCACTTCTCCTGATTTCGTCAATATTATTTTTATCAGCCCCTATAGTTAGCACCAGTAAGTTGATGAAAGGATAATTTGCTTTCAGATACGAAATAGTTTCATAGGCCTCTTCTTCATGTCTGTCAATATCTATAAAATTAAGCGGGGCAAATCACTATCATCCAGATTTGAAATAAACTCTTTTCCGGTAGCATATCCTGGTTGAATGCAATAGCCTGGGCCGCGTAATAAAGTGATAAAACCGTTATGCAAAAGATCATATCCACTAATAATTGCTATTTTGATATTTTTCTCTTCACTGCGCATATACCTGTAGTAGTAATAAAATCGGAAAGCAGCCAACTTATTATTCACCTTCTAACAGCCAGCTATTAAGAGGTTTGCTGCTGGCGAGGTTGAACTTCACCAATTACCCGCATGCTCTTTATTCACTCTTTCCGGTTCTATAATATCCCCTTCTCTCCAGTTGGCGCTGTAGGGAACAAAGAAAACAATCCATACTGCACGGGATAAACGCATAAGCGGTGGCTGTAAGGCCACCAATATAAATGCATTGATTCCCATCCACCAAAAGAAACGGCTGTCTTTTAAAGAGAACCCGATGGTAAGCCACCAGAGCACAAAAGTGAGCGCACAAATTAAAACAGCCAGTGCATAGCTAACCATATTGGTACCATAATAAAAACCCGGTTCCATATCGAGCGGCTGCCCGCATACAAGGCAGCGCTCATGCATTTGCATAAATGTTTTTAACTTATACGGGTTGCTCTCTTTGAACATACCACCCCTGCGGCAGCGGGGACATTTATTTTTTAGAATGCTTACTATCAAATTTGGCTTTTCATCTTTCTGTACTGCACACATCTTCTTCAGTTTAAATTAGACTGCGAAGATAACTTGCTAAGTGGTGAACCTATAACAAGAGGTAGCCGAATAAATGAATTCTAAACCTTCCTCTGCTGGCATAAATTTTTGAACAACCGGCTTATGGCAACAGAGCAACCCCCTAATAACGAGCCTGATATATTGCTGATAGGCGCAGGTATTATGAGCGCAACCCTGGCTATGCTGCTAAAGCAATTAGAGCCTACCTGGACCATAGAAATAGTTGAACGGTTAGATGCCGCTGCCACTGAAAGTTCTGATGCCTGGAATAATGCAGGCACCGGCCATTCCGCCTTTTGCGAATTAAACTATAC
>DASQMG010000043.1:0-19881 GCA_035645595.1 Flavisolibacter sp.
GCATTGTATAAAATATAAGCACCAATAGCCAGCCTGTCATCGCCGGTAGCTTCTTTAATTTTTAGCAGTAAAAAAATATCCGAGCTATTAAACAGCGCCAGCAACAATAAGCCAATCACGAGTTTTTTATACTGCGGCGAAGCAATCTTCCAATAATTAAAAAACGAAAAAAAAGTGCCCCGGCCTAAAGTTGATGAAGGCTTTCTTTCTTCTCTTAGTAAAAAAATAAGCGCTACGGAAATAAGTCCCGGAACCCCTGCTATTAAAAATAGTAGTGTATAATTTTTAGGAAATAAAATGAGCAGCAACAGGGCCAGAGCCGGCCCTATTGCTGCGCCAAACGTATCCATGCTGCGGTGAAAGCCAAATACTCTTGCCTTTGTTTGCGGCGTAGCGTTATCGGAAAGCAACGCATCGCGGGCCGCTGTTCGCAAGCCTTTACCTAAACGGTCGGTAGTTCGGGCAAAGAAAATCCAAATCGGATAGACAAAGGCCGCCAGCATGGGTTTTGAAATGGCACTCAATAAATACCCCAGCCTTACAAAGGGCAGCCGTAATCCTTTTTCATCACTCATCTTACCAAAGTATCCTTTGCTCAATCCTGCTGTAAAGTTGGCTACACCTTCTAAAACGCCTATCAGTAAAACGGAAAAGCCGATCTCCTTTAAATACACGGGGATAACGGGATACAGCATTTCGCTGGCCACATCGGCAAAAAGCGATACAAGGGAAAGAATAATAACGGTGCGGTTGAGAATCTTCACGCAGTGAAATTAGTTTGCAAGTTGAGTATAAAAGTTGGCAATTGGCAGGTGGCAGGGTGCAATCAGCCACTCTATTATGAACTGCTGCCTGCCAACTAATTTTGCGCCCATGAAACTCTCTATCCGCCATGCCACAACTGCTGATGCCGCACTCATCGCCGACATAAGCCGGCAAACTTTTGCCGATACGTTTGCCCCTGATAATACGAAAGAAGACATGGATAAATTTTTAGCGGAACAATTTACCAGGGGGGCATTGATGATGGAAGTAGGACTGCGGGAGCATACATTCTTATTGGCCTACGCCGGCGATGAACCAGCTGGTTATATAAAGCTCCGTGATGGTAAAAAGCCTGCCGCAATAAAAGGCACAGCCATTGAAATTGCCCGGCTTTATGCAACAAAAAATTTTGTTGGCAAAGGTGTAGGTAGGCTGCTGATGCAGGCCGCCATCAATGAGGCCATCAATAAAGAAAAAGAAACGATATGGCTTTGCGTGTGGGAAAACAACCAGAGAGCTATTGATTTTTACGCTGCCTGGGGCTTTCAAAAATTTGGTGAGTGCGATTTTGTTTTAGGAAACGATGTGCAGCACGACTGGATGATGAGGAAAGAACTTACGCAATAAACAGTAGGTCTTCGTTTATTTGGTAGTCCTCCATGTTACTCATTACCGGATAATCCTTTTAAACCATTTCAACTTCCCCTTAAATGGCGGGTACTTTATTTTTGGATCGAACCAGGTAGGTGTTTTCATTACTGCTTTTTGATGGCTGAATACAGCAAAAGAATACTTGCCGTGGTAAGCGCCAATGCCACTAGCGCCCCGGCCACCAAAAGGCAGGTTGAAATTGGTTAAATGCCAGGAGGCGTTATTGACACAACCCCCGCCAAATGGAATTTCCGCTATCCATTGCTCCTCCTTTTTAAGGCTGCTTGTAAATACATAAAATGCGAGCGGGGCTGGATTTTTATTGATGATAGCTTTTGCTTCTTCAAAGTGAGTAAAAGGAATAATAGGTAGTAGAGGGCCGAATATTTCTTCGCCCATAACTGCGCTTTCTACTGAAATATTTTCTAAAAGCGTTGGTTCAATATATAGGCTTACAGCATCATGCCTGCCTCCATAAAGTAAAGTGCCTTCCTTCAAATAAGCAAGCAGGCGGTCAAAACTTCTTTCGTTTATTATTTTCCCATAGTTATAACTGGCGGATGCATCTCCTGTAAAAAATTCTTTAATGGCTGCCTTCATTGCAATAACAAAAGACTCTTTTACACCACTGTGTACCAATACATAATCCGGTGCCACGCACATCTGCCCTGCATTGGAAAACTTAGTCATGGCTATTCGCCGGGCGGCAACTTTTATGTCCGCATCACTTTCCACTATGCAAGGGCTTTTGCCACCCAATTCTAATGTAACAGGCGTTAGTTTTTTGGCAGCCATTTCATAAATTATTTTTCCCACACCTGTGCTTCCTGTATAAAAAACATGGTCGAACCTAAAGTTATTCATCATCTGTGGCACCACGTCGGCACCATTACCTTCCACATATAAAATATAGTTCTCAGAAAAAATTTCTTTCAGCATTTTTCGCATCACGTCTGCTGTGGCAGCTGCTGCCTCGCTTGGCTTTAACACCACGCAATTACCTGCAGCTATAGCGCCAACCAATGGCGCTAACAATAATTGAAAAGGGTAATTCCAGGGGGCAATAATGAGCACAACACCTAAGGGTTCTTTATACAGAAAACTTTTACTGGGAAAGTTCAAAAGGTTCGTGGCCACCCTTTCCGGTTTCATCCAATAGCTCAAATGTTTTAAAGTGTGCCTTATTTCCGCCAGCAAAAAGCCAATCTCAGTCACCCAACTTTCCTCCGGGCTTTTTTTTAAGTCGTCATACAAAGCCTGCGTCAATTCTGCTTCATAATTAAGGGTAGCTTTTGAAAGCGCTTCCAGGTTTTGTTTTCTAAATTCATAGGTGCGGGTAGCGCCGCTATTAAAATAACCCTGCATTATTTGCAATTGCTGGATGATGTTTTCCATAGAATAAAAGTAGGATAAGCAGGGATGATTTGTGGTAGCCGGCGAAAGTGTTACTATCTGCTACTGTTGTGTCACACTCTTGTACGTTCGTTTCGCTAGGCAGCAACCTCACTCCATTTCTTTTTCAACCTGTTATAGATGAGCTGTTAAATGATGTTATACTTTCTACTTATTATATTTGCCCTTATGTTAAAAGATATACAGCCTTCGGGAAAGAAAGATACACGTAGTGGTTTTGGTGATGCGATGAATGAGTTGGGAAAAACCAACCCTAATGTAGTGGCCCTCACTGCTGATTTAGCGGGCTCGTTAAAGCTAAACCAGTTTGCCAAAGACTTTCCTGAACGTTTTGTACAGGTAGGCATTGCAGAAGCCAATATGATGGGCATTGCTGCCGGCTTAACTATTGGTGGTAAAATTCCATTTACGGCCACTTTTGCTAACTTCTCCACCGGCCGGGTATATGACCAGATCCGACAGAGTATAGCCTACAGCAATAAGAACGTAAAAATATGCGCGTCACACGCCGGCATTACACTGGGTGAAGACGGTGCTACCCACCAGATACTGGAAGATATTGGCATGATGAAAATGCTGCCGGGCATGACGGTGATTGTGCCCTGCGATTACGCACAGACAAAAGCGGCTACGCTTGCTATTGCCGATTATAAAGGCCCTGTTTATCTGAGATTTGGCCGGCCTGTATGGCCCATATTTACAACGGAGCTTCCCTTTGAAATTGGTAAAGCGCAACAGTTTTCAGAAGGTACCGATGTTACCATTTTTGCCTGTGGCCACCTGGTATGGCCGGCAATACAAGCGGGTGCCACATTGCAGGAAAAAGGCCTGAGTGTAGAAGTCATTAACATTCACACCATAAAGCCATTGGATGAAGAAGCTGTTATAGCTTCTATCAAAAAAACAGGTTGTGCTGTTACCGCCGAAGAGCACAATGTTATTGGTGGTTTAGGCGATGCCGTGGCACAGGTGGCTGCTAGAAACTTTCCGATACCGATTGAGTATGTTGGTACAAACGATACATTTGGCGAAAGCGGAATACCCGACCAGTTAATGGAAAAATACGGGTTAACCAGTAAACACATTGCTGAAGCCGCAGAAAAGGTAATGAACAGAAAGCAACAATAACGGCTGCCTTCAATGGGCTCATTCCCATACCAATTTGTTACGTTTACTGTAAAAGCAGCTCCTGGCCGGGCTGCTTTTTACTTTACGTATCGTTAATAGTTTTTGAACTTCTAAGTTTTAAGTAAAACCCCTCTTTTATTATTTGCGTACTTTTTTACTTTTACTACGTAATTCTGCATGGTACATGCAGCATTTCAATAAATAGATTGTCTATTAAACAGTCCTATACTTTGAAATTCCTGTACGTTTTGTAAAATTCTATATCCACCGGAAAAGCCGCTTAACATTAAATACACCGCGTTATGCGTACTCTTCTAACCTTCATCGGATCTGTAATTCACCTTGTGGTAATGGTTATTATATCACCACTGTTGTTGTTTGTTTACACAGGGCTGGAAGTGGCTACTATTGTCCGTTACGTGAGGCATCAAGGACTGCATCTTCCTAAGTTTTCTATCGTCATTAAAATACCATCAGTACAACTACCGTTAAAAAGATACTTCCTCACACTCTGGACCAAAGCCGTTCGTTTTCATTTACAACAGCTATTGGTTATCATCGGCTTTCATAAGTCGAATTAAAAAGCGTCCTCCGTCCTCGTTATTAATAATGCGATAGCCTTAGCATAACATTATGGTCATCTGCACAAAGCAATTTGCAGCACATAAGCAATCGTAATTTTTCTTTTTTGTTTCTACAAAGAGGTAAGAATTTTCTCATGTAAACCCGTTGTTTTTACAATGGGTTTTTTATTAATTCATCGGTTTATGAAAAGGCAAAAAAAACAGGCCCCCATTAACGTGTAACCATCATTATTGGCACTGGCATCATTTGTTCTGTTACTGTATACTACAGAACGACTGTAAGCCAAGGCAAGCAACGACAGCAATGCAATAACATATACTACTGTATCAAAAGAATTAGGTAATGAATTGCTTTGGTGAGTAATCCTAAATTGTACAGGATTGTAAAAATGCTTAAAAATACCATCAGGGTTACAACAAGTTGAAAATGTTTTGGCCGGTTTCGGGTGGCGCTAAACCGGTTAAAAAATGAGGAAGGTAACATAGCTTATTTATTTTGACAGGTAAAGGACCTTAATGTTTTTATCTGTAAAATGAAATGCATATTACTTTTTTGCTAATTTTTAAGAGACTCCATTGTAAAGCTTTCGCTCTAATTGATTCAATACGATAATATCACGTAATAACGAAAGCAGCTTGTACAACCCTGCTTTTACTGTGCTCTTTGCTTCACCACTATCCTAGCGCTAAAACTAAATTTGCCGCTTTGAAGGAGTTAGATAAACAAGGGCATGGTGGCTGCTGCGGGAGAATATTATTGGTATTATAATAAGGACCACTGATTTACGCGTAGCCCCTTCCAATCAAAATGGCTATGTTGGTAGAAGAATCTGGATAAGAGCAGCTTGCAGGAGCAATTAGATGCCTTGGGTTTTACAGCTGTTGTTCTCAGTCTGCATTAGGCACCGGCAACAAAAAAGTTACAAATCCTTGCCATTGAAAAGGATAAAATAATTCCCTGAACGTTAAATAAAGAAAAGGTAATAAAGCGTTTGATAACTGATAGTGTAGATGGAACTATTACGAATTACCCGGATTTGTTTTCTGGTGTAGCAAAGGAATAACTATTGGTACATGGCAACCGGGAATAGCGGGTCAAGTTTTACCTTTTTAATGTAGGGCTCCAATAAGGTAGTGGTGTAAAAACTGGTAATCATAATCACCTCACTATCCTCGAAGCGATAATACACTTCCACATAGTAATCGTTTAATGCATACAGGGCTATAAAGTAATCACCCTCTTTTCGTTCCGATAAATACACACCTTGCTGGCAAATAAAATGTGCCTGTATACCTATGGGTTGCCGTTTAAATTCTAAAAAGTGCATGGTCTTAAATAAATATATTAGCCAAATACACTGGCCCTTTTTCTCCACCCTAATTTAAGCTACTTTATAAATAAGGGCTTCCGCAGCATAGAATTTCATAATTCCTTAATAATCGCAAAAAAAAGCTCTCTAAGAATAGAGAGCCGGTCCTGTCTTAACTTTTAAAACTGCTGGAGTGACTTTAAAAGTAGCCCTGCTTTTTGGTAGTGATGTTTCGCCTGCATTAAGTAAACGTTACCAGATTATTACCAGCTGTGAAACACATTACACTACAATAACTAAAAAATTATTATGCTACATATCGTCACCACCGGAAGGGGTATCCCTTTTTAAAAAGACTTCTAAGTGGTGTAAAAAGGTACGCATATAAAAAAGCTGAACCCTGAACGGTTCTGCTTCTTTCGCTTCTATCTTTTCCTTTAAAACAATTTTTTGTTTATAAGCAACCGCGCAGTAGGCAAATAAATCATTTTCTTTTTCAGGCACTATAGAAGCATAGCCTGTGATACCTAAACCAAAACTGCTTTTAAAAAGAGTGCAACAGTTTAACGCCATATCCTGAGCTACCTCCTCAGATATACAATCGCAGTTTAAGGCATGTATAGGTTCAACATTCAGGTGTTTGAATTTTTGCCCTACATTGTAAGCTGTGATGCCGCCCTGGTAAAATTTTGACGCATCCATTGCCTGTGAAAAAGCTGCCTGTAATAAACCCGATGTAACGCTTTCGCCAACAGCAATAGTTTCCCCGCGTTCTATAAGCATATCCCGTATGGAATTGATTAATTCCGGATCAATAAGCGGATTGTCCATGATCTCCATACATAAAAGAGTTTCTGTACATTGAATAAAATCATGCCTGCCGGCAATTGTACAATCAGCAACCATCTTTACTATAAAAAATTATCTTTATCGTTTTCAATCAAGTCGTAAAATCCAACACATAAAACTAAAATGGCATTAACCGACTCTTCAGATGCATTGTTGCTACAACAGTTCCGGGCCCCGGAAACAAAGGAACAGGCCTACACGACTATTATAAAAAAATACCAGGAGCGGTTGTACTGGCACATCCGGCGTTTAGTAGTTGACCATGACGATGCCAACGACGTATTGCAAAACGTATTTATAAGGGTTTGGAATGGTCTTGAAAACTTTAAAGAAGAATCTCAGCTCTATACATGGCTTTATCGCATTGGTACCAACGAAAGCCTTACTTTTTTAGAAGGGCAAAAGAAACGCGTTGCCGTTAGTTTAAGCGACGTGGAAACTGGATTAAGCAATAAAATAAAGGCCGATAAATACTTTGACCCGGCCCGGCTGGAGTGGAAGTTGCAATTGGCAATTCAACAGCTTCCCGAAAAACAGCGCGTAGTTTTCACCCTGCGCTACTACGACGAAATGCCATACGAAGAGATGAGCCGGGTGCTGGAAACCAGCGAAGGCGCTCTAAAAGCAAGCTATCACCACGCCGTCAAAAAAGTTGAGGACTTCATTAAAAATCATTAAACTTTGAGTACGGAATAAGGTCGTACCACCCGAAAATGAGTAGCCAAAAAAATATACAGGATGAACTTAAACGCCTCGAAAGTGACTTACCCCTGAGCACCAACCCGGCGTTTTCGGTACCCGAGGGCTATTTTGAAGGGTTAGCTTCTTCTATTTTGGCGAAAGTAAAGTCCAGTGAAGCGTCAGCGCAAACTGAGCTATTAGAACTCTCCCCACTTCTGGCTGGCATTCCTAAAATAATGCCTTACTCAGTGCCCTTATTTTATTTTGAACAGAATGCTGCACTTGCAGCAGATTCTTCGGAAGAACCCCAGCTCTCTTTTTTAGATGGTGTTGGGAAAAAGCTGCCTTATAAAATTCCAGAGGGCTATTTTGGTGACTTACCTGAACAGATATTGGCAAAAGTAGGGCTACCAGCAGCTAAAGTTGTTCCGCTATTAGCCCGCAAATGGATGCGAATGGCTGTGGCGGCAGTAGTTGGGGGAGCATTACTTGTGGGAGGGTATCAATATTTTAATGATAAGCCGCAAACAAATCTTGCCAGGAGTTCTGGCGATAATACTAAAAATTTAGTGGCGCAGAACGCACCGGCAATTGAACAGGAAATTAAAAAAGCCAGTACAAAAGAACTGAGTGAATTTATAAAAACCGTTGCAACAAGTGCGAAGGCACTTAAAGCTGAAACTATAACAGCGGATAAGGATAATGTAAAAAAGTTCTTGAAAAACGTATCAGATACCGAAATGGAAACCTTTTTATCTGTTCTGCCAAAAGCCGATGACGATCTGACGGCAACTGATTAACTATGAAAAAGCTCATCTATATATTATTTTTATCTTTTACCATACAGCCTGTATTTGCTCAGGATGAGAAACTAGGCGAAGGCCGGCTGCGTGAAAAGATGGTAGAGTTCATACAAGCTAAACTGGGACTTAGTAGCGTCGAAGCTGAAAAATTTCACCCCGTTTTTATTAACTACTTTAAAGACTTAAAAAAAACTAATAAAGAGTTTAAAGGCCAAGGCCTTGAGCTTCAACAAAAAATAATAGAGGTACGTTTACGCTATCGTGAACAATTTAAGCCCATAGTTGGCGAAAAACGAAGCAATGAAGTTTTTGAATATGAACGGGAATTTGTTCAAAAAGTAAAAACTGAAATCAACGAACGCCGGCAAGAACGCCAAGACCGTCGTGCTGACAAAGAAAAAAATTCCAAGTTGTTATCGAATTAATTTTCACCTATATTTGAGCTTGGTGTTTTTCATAGGTTAGCAACGGCCGGCTCTTTTTAGGGCGGGCCTTTTTTTGAAGATTACTAAGTTCAAAAAGTTTGAAATTAACCTCGTTTCTTCACCCTTTATTTCTTCGGTACCTGTTCTTAAAAATGCCATTTAGACCATTTTTAAGGTGCTTTCTCCTTAGATAAAATATCAAACCTGTTTGCTGTTTCATAAATGAGTTGAGCCGATTTATGTTTTCAGTCTACCCATAAATCATACTGGCAATATGCAGCATTCATTTCAACCTGTAATCAAGTCAGGCTTTCGCTTCTGTGATTTACTATGTAAAGTATTCCACATGTAGCTCTCAGGATTAGTAATAAGGTAACTATCACTGATGGGTTACTATGATTTTCTGGTATAAAAAGCACACACGCTATCAATCCAGTAAGTGGGAGTGTAAGTGTTGAGAGAGAGGCGAACAAGAATTTAAAAATACAGCTGCATCAAAAAGGCGCTTATTAGAAGGCTTTTATTTATTTTGTTCATAAAATTTGACCAACGAGGGAGCTATACAACCATAAGAAATATGGATTTATCAATATCATCGGCTTTTACCCGGCAGAAGTTGAAATCTCACTAATACTAAAAAAGGCTGCCCCTAAAGACAGCCTCTGATAACCAACTATTGAAGGATGGGAGTAGAAACAACCGTCCTCAGTTTTACTATATACGCTGAATAAACATTTTTGGATTTATAAATTTCCTACTACGTACATAGCTGTCATAGTGGGGTTTACACTACCACCCTTTGGCTCAAGTGTTATAGCAAAAGCTTGTGCATTATGTACGTTCTTCATTTTAACCAGTAAGCGGTTTTGCTGAAGCTCCAACATGCCCAGATCAATAGGCTTACCATCCAGTAATGCCCAAAGCTGGTATTGTTTTTCAGAAGCTGGCTGTGGTAAGTTATTTACAAGAAGGTAAACATTTTTATTAGTGCTGTCCCAAAATATAGTAGTTAAAGCTTGTGGTGCATTTGGCGTTCCTTTTAGTGCTGCCACCTTTATACCTGGCTTCTGCATCATACTTGCATCTTGCTCCAATGCTGCTAATTCAGTATTCTTTTGCTGCAATTCTTTTTCAATAGTGCTTTGCCTGGCTACTACATCATTATACTTTTGATTAGTATTATAGGCCCAGTAACCTACACCCAATAAACCTATAAAGCAAGCAGCTGCTAAAGCCCGCCATATATTCATGCGGCGTACCGGTGCTTCTTCTATTTCTTCCTGCTGATAAACAGTAGAACCCACAGACACAATTTGTTGCTGAATTTTATCTTTCAAAAACGCCGGCGGCTGTATCGCATCCTGCATTAATTGAATTTCCAGTGATCGTTCAAAGGAATCCCGTGCTTCCACTATCTCCGGGTTAGCTGCACACAGTTGCTCAAACTCCTGGCGTTCGGCTTCTGTGGCTACCCCCAAAACATAGCTTTCCACAACTCCACTTTGTATATATTCTTTTACGTTCACTGTAATAATGTTCTTAATTGTGATAAGGCAGTTCTAATTCGGGTTTTTACCGTACCCAACGGAATGGCTAACGCTTTTGATATTTGCTCATGGGTGTATCCTTGGTAATAGGATAAATCAATAAGCAACCTATGTTCTTCTTTCAGTTTAAATAACAACCTTTTTAACCCATAATCATCAACACCGGGTTTAACCGTGGCATAGGCGCCATCGGTTTCATTAATAGGCTGTAGTTTGCTGCTTTGCTGAAATCCCTTTGATCTTGTTTTGTCAATGGCTGCGTTGCGGGCAATGTTAAGCATCCAGGTAAAAAGACGACCCTTGCTCTCATCATATAGCTCTATTTTACGCCAGATATTTACAAAGGTTTCCTGGAGTACATCATTGCTTACTTCAGTATCGCCAACAACTTGTTTTACTACACTATACAGCGCACCAGAGTAATGGTCATATAAATAACCAAAAGCCTGGTCGTCCTTGCTGCGAAGGGCTGTTACCAGTTCCCTTTCTTCGTATATCTGTTTAGTGCCCAATAGTTGGTTAGGGTTTGATGCGTTAACATCGGTTATAATTACGAGAGATTATTTCTTTCAGTTTTGTTAACCTGCTAATTGGCCATAAGCTGCAGCATCCATCAGTTCTTCTACATCTTTTGGATTGGCTAACTTCATTCGCACCATCCAGCCTTGCCCATATGGATCACTATTCACTAATTCGGGAGCTGTATTCAGGTCAGCATTTATTTCTGTTATAGTTCCCGCAACAGGCAGGTATAAATCAGAAACGGTTTTTACTGCTTCCACTGTTCCAAATACATCACCGGCGGCCAGCTCTTTTCCCAGGGTTTCAACTTCTACGTAAACAATATCACCTAATTCGTGTTGCGCAAAATCGGTAATGCCTATAACAGCTTCATCACCTTCTATACGAACCCACTCATGTTCTTTTGTATAACGTAAGTTATCGGGATAGTTCATGTTAACTTATTTGCTTGCAAGATAAGGGAAGAAATGATGTGCAAATAGGCAAATATAAAAATCTAAAAACGGGCGATGTAACCCGTGTGACAAGGCGTGCTTAGTGAGATAAATGGAGGTTCTATTTTATGTAGCAAACCGTAGAATAATTATTTAGCTCTACTTGTGTCGTACTCCTCAAGATTTAGTAGTTCTATTTAACTTATAAAACCTATCCTAAGAGTAGTGTTTATCTATTCGTTCTCCTGTTACCCTTTTCGTTTCACCAACTTTGCCGATAGTATGCGCACATCCTGTAATGGCCTGTCCCTACCAGGTCCTGTAACTGTTGGCACTGTTGCAATTTTATCTACTACTTCCTGTCCGCGTACCACTTCACCAAATATGGTGTAGTTCCCATCAAGTTGCGGTGTGCCGCCAATGGTTTTATAATAATCTCTCCGCTCCGGTGAAATCTTTCTTCCCTGTAAGCGAACAACTTCAATAGAATCCATTTCTTTATCAGTATAGGTTTGGCCATGAACAATATAAAACTGGCTGCCGCTGCTGCGGCGTTCGGGATTTTCGGCATCGCCGTTTCGGGCTGCGGCCAAAGCACCTTTTTTATGAAAAAGCCCTGTCGTGATTTCTGCTGGCAGCGTATAAGCCTGTTTACTATTTCCCAGGCGTTGTGCGGTTGTAGCACGGATGCTGGCAGTGTCTCCACTTTGTATCATAAATCCTTTGATAACCCGGTGAAATAAAACGCTGTCGTAGTATTTTGATTTTACCAGGCGTAAAAAATTATCACGGTGCTTTGGTGTAGAATCAGATAAGCGGAGTACAATCATGCCTTCCGTGGTGATTAGTTCAATGTCCCTCTTGTAATCATTTTTTTTCAATTTAATATCCGGCTGAGAAAAAGCAAGTAGCGAGTAACAAGTGCCGAGTAGGAGAACCAATACTTTCATCGTGCAGATAGTTTAAAAACTGGCGGGGAAAATCAATAAGAGCCTTTGTTTTAAGTCAACTCGTGGTTTTGAAAATAAAGCAGAATGTGATCTTTTAAAAAAGCTTCCTGTTCAAAAGCATTCATTTCAGGCATTGCTTTCAATTGTTTGAAATGCGGCCACCCATCTTCATCAGCGCCTTCCACTTCGTAGTAACCGCTCGGTAATAATACAGTACAAACAGCAATGTGCATCAGGTCTTGCTTTTGCTCTTTGGTAAATTTTTGTTTGATATCCCCTAACTCCTGTATACCTATTAAAAATAAGATAGTTTCTACATCCGGCTTTTTTTCAAACCGCTGCATCAGCTTTTCTTCTAGTGCCCACCACCTGACCTGTAAATCATCTTTAAATGCCATAAATTTTATGTCTATATAAGATACGAAGGTAGAAGCACAAGGTTAAAAGTAAAAGTGTAAGCCAATGGCAAAGAGCATCTTTACCAGATCCCGGTATTTTGCTGGCATGGCAATTGTCTTTTTTTTGCAAAGAATATATCATGAAAACAAAACTTTTAGCAGCAGCAGGCGTTGCTTTATTTGCAGCAATTGCCTATTACCTCACTAATAAAAAAAAGGCGCCACAAAATATTTTACCCAGGAAAGAAGCAGAGCGCCACCATTTGACCAATGTATTTTCCAGGGCTAAAGAAGTAGCAACAGGTAATCATTAAACTAATTAATAAAACACATAACAAAGCCAATGTACAGAAAAGTACGTGGCTTTGTTATATAATAGGTTGTTTGCCTCAACTGTTATTTTGAAGACGGCCTCCCCTATTATATTCCCAGAGGCCCAAAGAACCTTTGATAAAAATAGGGGCATCAAATGCGATGGGTTCTGATAGTATCCATGCATACCTGCCTTTGGTATAGTCGCCAAAGGCCTTTTCTTCTAAGGTCAATGAATTGATATGTCCATCGGAAAACTGGAGCTCATCTACCGGAACAATATCTTCTAAAATCACCTTGCCAATAATAGCGCTGAATGGTAAAGCATTAAAGTGGTTTATGTATTTTTTGAAAGGCGGCTCTGTTACCAAAACGCTGCCTTTCTTTCCACTGCTGGCATGTATCAATAACTCGCCCCTGTAACGTGAGCGCCAACTTCTTGTTTCTATTTTTTTGACACCCATTATAAGTAGGGTTGCCCAAGGTTGCAATAATGAAAGCACTTTCATAGGCTCGTAGACAAACATAACAAAGGGCGTCCACTGCGAATGGATGCCCTTTGTTATCTATATCTGTTTTATTTATAAAGACATAGAGCTTACGGATTAAATTCTGTTCTGCTTTGCCTTAAAAAATAGGGTAAGCCACAATATTCATCACGCTTAACATGCACCAAAATCACTGCTTACCCTTAAGAATTTTCTGTTTATCGGTCTATTATCATGACTTGTAAAACCGTGCCATAGTGATCATGTATGTGGCAAGAAAGGGGTTGTTCATAAGGGAGTATTCTGGTTAAATGGCTCATAACTGGCATATTTTTATGTACATAACCACATATTATTTATTTAGTAAATAAAATTTTATGGAAAATACTCAACAGTATGAGGGTGAAAGAAATACCTCAAATAAAAATGACAATACCTCATTCAGTAACCAGCAGCCGGGCCAGCAGTTAGCTGCTACAGATGAGGCACCAGTAACAACAAATTCCAATGAAATGCCTAATAAAGAACGTCACAGTGAAAGCAGTAAGCCGGATGCTGACAACGAAACGCTGGGGACACCCTAGAAAAAGTTGACAGTTGCCAATCAATTTTTATTGCTACCTGACGACTGTCAACTTATTTTATGAGACAAACTGTAAATATTAAAAACGGCCACCCAACATTCTTCCCAATAATCCCCCGGTGCTGCCCATACCACGACCGCCACTGAGCATACCAATAACAGATCCTAATCCACCACCCATTCCACCAGATCGGCCACCTCCCAACATGCCTCCTAATCCACCGCCTAGCATGCCTCCTAAACCACCACCGCCACCAAGCATACCACC
Source organism: Flavisolibacter sp. (assembly GCA_035645595.1). GTDB lineage: Bacteria > Bacteroidota > Bacteroidia > Chitinophagales > Chitinophagaceae > Flavisolibacter. Next base: position 14,112 of record DASQMG010000043.1, read on the forward strand.
AAGCCCGCCGCCGCTACGCCTGCCAAAGCCACGACTTAACATACCACCAATTAAAAGTGGCGCCGCCATACTTAATAATCCTTTGAATAAACCGCCCGTATTAATACCTGCCCCTTTCATTTTTTCCTGCAAGCCGCCAAAACCCTGCATGCTTTGTACATGGCTACCTCCGTTCTCTTCAGGTTGTTCTGTTGCTTTTTGTGCAAATTGATCAAGTAGTGAATACTGTTGTTTATCTACTCCCAGGTAAGCACTTATCTTTTGTACATTCTGTTGTTCCTCTTCCGAATAATCCTGATCAGACTTGGCAAAGGCAATCAAATCCGCAACCAGGGAATATCTAAGCTCGCTGGTTTTTAAAATATCTAAGCACCGGCTAAGTTCTTCACCGGACATTTCTGTGGCAGCACCTTCTACAGCCCTAATTTGTTCATCAGACAATTGTGCAGCTTCGCACAATTCTTTTATATAACTTAATTCTTCTTCTGATGCTTCTCTGTCGGCAGTAGCAATAGAAGCAATGGCGCCCAGGTAAGCCCCCTTTTCTATATCGCCGTATCCTTCTAAAACAGTTTGTTTTTCCATATTTTTTGTTTTAAACACTCAAAAAAATATGCCACTCAAGCAGATGCCGCTTTATGTACTTTTCCTTTTTTGAGCGGGGTATTGAATTTGCAAACTATTTCCGAATAAACCTAAATAGAAGATGGCATTAACGACTACAGTAAAACCCTGGATAAAGCGAATAGCGCAAACTGGTCTTATTTCAAAAGGAATTGTATATGTATTATTAGGACTACTAGGCTTTATGGCCGCATTTGAGTTAGGCGGCAAACAAAATAAAGAAGCCAGCCAGTCGGGTGCTTTACAATTAGTAAAAGAATTGCCTGCCGGCGAAGTGCTTTTATTTCTTTTGGCAACGGGCTTACTATGTTACGCTGGTTGGCGGGTGATGGAAGCCTTCTACAAGACTGATGGCGAAGAAAAAAAATGGCCTAAACGACTGCGTTATTTATTTAGTGGGTTGACCTACCTGGCCTTTGCTATTACAGCTTTAAAGCTTGCTCTGGAAAATAAAACGAGCAGCGGAGATCAAAAACAGGATTTTGCGGGTGAGTTATTATCCAAACCTTTTGGGCAAATACTGGCCGGGATTGCTGCACTAGTACTCGTTGTTGTTGGTGGGTATCAAATTTATTACGGGCTGTCCGAAAAATATAAAAAGCATGTGCAGAAATTATCGCTTCATTCCACTCATGCTTCTCTTTTGTTACGTTCTGGAAAAACAGGCTATATAAGCCGGGGCGTTGTATGGCTTGTGGTCGCTTTTTTATTCGGTCGTGCCGCGGTTTACTCAGCCGCATCAGAGGCAGGAGACACCAGTAAAGCTTTTGAGTTTGTCGAAGGTTCGCCTTTTGGTTCCTACCTGCTAGCCGCCTTAAGTTTAGGTTTGATGACTTACGGATTTTTTAATTTTATCCGTGCCCGATATGATCATCTTGGCTAAGGGGTTTAGCTTCCTCTCTGCGACCCGCCAGTCATTGGTTTCTTTTGCCCACCACTACTTTTTGTAGCTTTACCAGCAATGAATTTGGAGCCCTGTCCGCCTGCTTTTGGCGCACTGCCCTTCTTTTTATCCGCCCCTTTACCTTTTTGATTTAGTAATCCCATAGTATGAAATTTAAGTCGGCTAAGATAAGGAAGATTAGTAAGCGGAGAAGGGTTCTCGGCACTATACGGGAAAGCAGATCCGTATTCAACTTTCCTGCTTCGCGAATAGCGTAAAAAATCTAGTGATTGTTTTTGGATATTATACAAAACCCTTTCATCCCAAGCTCCAGCGCCCTTCAACATCCTTAGTGTAAGAAAGGCCATTGCTCATTTGATGAACTTCTTTACCGGTTGTAGCATCAGTGACAGATTTCTTTTCATATACCCTGATGCCATTGTTTTCCCTGGTGAGATACACAATGAGCGCATTCATGGTTGGCGATATTTCATGCAACCATTGCTCCTCACTTTCCCTAACAAAAGCCTGGCTCATACAATTTTTGATTTAAGGATTTTCATTTACTGATTCTCTAATTTGCCTGTTGTTAATTGATTTCCACTCTTTCTCCTGTCTTCATTGCTTTATAAATTGCCTGTAAAACTTTTACATCCTGTCTGCCTTCCTCACCCGGTACAGAAGTTTGTCTTCCTTCTTTGATACACAAAGCAAAATCATCCATTTGCAGGGCCTGTTGCGGCACCTGCGGAAAATTCATTTCTCCTTCTGAAGTTTTTCCTTTGACACCTGAGTAAGGATAAGCTGGCGACAATTCAAACCAGCCGCGCTCTGCTTCTACCCGAAAGCGGTTTTCTTTAACTGAATAAGACGAACTGCAATGGGCGATGCTCCCATCCGCCATTTCCATTTGCCACTCAATAGACTCTTCCACATCCTTAAACTTTGTATGGTCTTTTTTTAAACCTTCCTGGGCCGTGACCGCAACAGGTTCTGAGCCGGTAACATACCGCGCCGCCTGTACACAATAAATTCCTACATCCATAAGTGGGCCACCACCTGCCAGTTTTTTATCCAATCGCCATCCTTCCACTTTGTTAAGGCTATGCGCCGCCTCCACCAGTTTTACAGATCCAAACAGCCTTTGCTGCCCCAGCCGCATAGCCTCTTTGTTATGTGGTTCAAAATGCAGGCGGTAGCCGATCGAAAGCATCTTGCCGGCTTCTTTGCAGGCGGCAATCATACGATCGCAGTCTTCTACTGTTATAGCCATTGGTTTTTCGCAGATCACATGTTTTCCGGCCCGGGCGGCGGCTACTACAAATTCTGCATGAAGGCTGTTAGGCAGCGCCACATATATAATATCAATGGCAGGATTGTCTTTTATCGTATCAAAGTTGTGGTAGGTATAGCAGGCGCCTTCTTTCAAACCGAATTTTTCCTTCCAAATTTCCAGCTTGTGGGCACTCCCCGAAACAGCACCCGCCATGTAGCAATGAATGGTCTTGTCTAATGCCGGGGCCAACTGGCCTTCGCTGTACATACCTAAGCCTACCAATGCAACCCCTAATTTCCCGTCTTTCATTTTACCATTTTAGAATGATTACCATTTATAAAAATGGGGCCACCTATTTAACAAATCCTCAATACAATACTTAGGGTTTAATAAAGCGTTTATATAGTTGAATACGTACCTACTTAATATGGTTCCGGTAAACAGGTTAGCGATGGGCTTTTTATATTGAACGATGAAAGAAAAGCATTAAGCTAATTATAAGCAATAGGCATTAAACGATGGTGAGATTTGTCTTCTAATTCCTGATAAAAAACCACCACATAAAATGACAGACCGTTTATATACAACTACATCCGATATTGAAAGGGCAAGAGTACTATGGGAGAAGGCTGTACTGCTTGCCGAACGTAAGGAACGTTTTTATACTTCCAAGCTTTATCAACTGCATGATATCTATTTAGAAGTGGTTTGGCATAACCATTTTAATGTAGTTGTTAAGGTGTGCAGCTTTACCGATATGGAACATTTAGATCCTTATTTGAAAGATATCTCCCTTGAAGGACTCCTGATATAATATTCTATATCTGCTGAAAGCATAAAGCAACCATAATAGGTTGCTTTTTTTATTGCCTGTTACGGCCTTTACTTTTGCACCGCATGACAACCTGGGCAGCGCATCTTTACCAATTTTATACATCACTCCGTCCTGAGCAATATCTACCCAACGGTGTTCAGTGGCTCTACCCGCAACAGAGTCCGGAGGTGCTGGAAGTAGTGCAACTGTTTCTCCATAAATATTTTAGCGATACCAATAAGAGAACATTAATGCTTGGGATTAACCCCGGCCGCTTTGGTGCCGGTATTACCGGTGTAAACTTTACAGCCGCTAAACAACTGACGCAGGTTTGCGGAATTCCCCATCCTTTTAAACAGCAGTCGGAGCTTTCAGCGGAGTTTATTTATGCCATGATTGAGGCTTACGGTGGAGCTGAAAAATTTTACAGCAGGTTTTTCATCGGCTCTGTTTGCCCGCTGGGGTTTGTAAAAGACGGGAAAAATATTAATTACTATGATGATAAGGAATTACAGCAGGCCGTAAAGCCGTTTATCATCAGCAGCATTGAAAAGCAACTACAGTTTCCGGTTGACACAACTACCTGTCTTTGCATTGGCGGCGAAAAAAATTATAAAGCGCTGTCAAAGCTAAATGGGGAGTATCGCTGGTTTGGACGGATAATTCCCTTACCTCACCCACGCTTTATTATGCAATACCGGCGTAAATATGTGCCGGAGTTTATTAAAATATATTTGGATGCTTTAAAAAAGAAATAATAGTTTTACTCCTCTACAATTATTGTTTATGATTTTTTGATTGTCCAGCCGGACACTTCCTTTTCTACTCAACAGGCAATATTGCCTGTCACTTTTATTTCTTTCTTAGAAAATCATATTCAAATGTCCCAGGTTGTTACACGAAATAAATTTTCAAGAGCTTTTTATTTAATCGGCCAGGCTTTAAAAGGTGCGCCGCAGGATTATACCAAAGGCAGCTTACGCAAATCAATTTTTCTATTAGCCATTCCCATGATTATTGAAATGGGAATGGAAAGCGTATTTGCCATAGTTGATCTCTTTTTTGTTGGCAAATTGGGTAAGCATGCCATCTCTACCGTAGGTTTAACGGAATCGGTACTTACCATTGTTTATTCAATTGCTGTGGGTATGAGTATGGCAGCCACTGCCACCGTAGCCCGCCGAATTGGCGAAAAAAATAAGGACGGTGCTGCCTCTGCCGCTATGCAGAGCATCTGGGTTGGCATAGCCCTGATCCTGATTTTAAGCACTGCCGGAATTGTGTTTGCTAAAGACATACTTCGTTTAATGGGCGCCGAAGCTGAAACTATTAAAATGGGCGTTACTTATACCCGGATTATGATGGGAAGCAGCACCGTAATTATGCTGCTCTTTTTAATAAATGGTATTTTTCGGGGTGCAGGCGATGCCTCTATTGCTATGCGCAGTCTTACTTTGGCCAATGCGTGCAATATTGTTTTATGCCCGTTGCTGATAAACGGCTTGGGACCTGTTCCTGCATTTGGCCTTACCGGTGCGGCTATGGCCACGGCTATCGGGCGCAGTATAGGCGTTATGTATCAACTCTATTATTTATTTAACGGCAAGGGCCTTATACAATTAACCAAGGCTTCGGTAAAAGCAGAATGGGATATCATTAAATCATTGATAGGTATTGCATGGCCGGCAACTTTCCAGTTTATTATTGCTTCCTGCAGTTGGATATTTCTTGCGCAATTGGTAGCGGAAACCGGTCACAGTGCCGCGTCTGCCGGCTACCAAACGGCAATAAGAATTCTTATGTTCTTTTTATTGCCGGCTTGGGGCATCAGTAATGCGGCAGCTACCTTAGTCGGACAAAGTTTAGGTGCCCAAGAACCTCTCAGGGCCGAACACGCAGTGCTGCAAACAGCAAAATACAATGCATTTTTCATGGCCATTGTTACCCTGCTTTTTCTCATTTTGGCTGAAGTGATTGTGGGCCTTTTTACGGAACAAGAAGAAGTAAAAAGCTATGCTGTTGCAGCCTTACGAATTGTTAGCGCCGGTTATATTTTTTATGGCGTAGGGATGGTACTGATTAATTCGTTTAACGGAGCCGGGGATACCAGAACACCAACCATAATTAATCTGTTTTGCTTTTGGCTTTTCCAGATACCATTAGCTTATTTGCT
>DASQMG010000044.1:0-6935 GCA_035645595.1 Flavisolibacter sp.
GGCAACTATGAAGCCCTAAGTCATAAATTGGCGTTTGATAAAGATTTAAACCGCACCATCAATGTTGATATTCGCTATGTACTTTGGTGCATTGATAAATTAGGTGGGGCATCAAATATTGTAAAAGAGCTTTCGCTAAGAAAGTAAAGTTCTTCAATTATGAAACTATTCTTGTTCAGTTTTTATATAAAAAACCATTCTTACAAAAGGATGGTTTTTTATTTACAGTGATGATTACTTTTGAAAGAATGAAGAAAGCTTTGCTTCTTATTGGCCTTAATCTCAGTCTTAGCCTTGCTGCATCGGCACAAGTAAACTTTAGTATCTCAACCGGGGGCGTAGTCTTGCGCAACTTTAGCCCGCAGCAAAAATTCTGGGCTGTTGGGCAAACAATCCGGGGCGACATTCATTTCGCTTTAAAACAATCTGCCTATGCCTCATTCGACTATTATACAGAGGGCAGGTTTAGAAATAATTTTACGGCTACTGCAAATTCAATACTATTAACGCCTCAACGGCTGAATTATACTGCTACGGGCGGCCTTATTTTTCGCCAGATATCGCTTGGAATGAAGCATTATTTTAAAGGCGGTTATACGGCTGAAAAAAATATCAATATTTATGGCGCAGCCGGGTTTGGTTTTTTGTTTGCCAAAGTGCGCAACAGTTTTTCTATACCAGTAGATGAACGCTTATATAAGAATCAAACAAGACAAGGAAATGGTACAATAAAAAAGCTCACATTCGATTTAGGCATTGGCGGTGAAATGCCTATGGGTGGAAACTTCTTTGCTTTTGCCGATGCACGAACCTGGTTGCCTGCTTCCAGCAATACATCGCCATTTTTACACAACCAAAAAAACGTTCCCCTGCCTATTACTGCCACTATAGGCTTACGGATTTTATTTGATTTCAGCTATTGAATCTTTACATCAAAGCGGCCTTCTGTAACTACAACAGGCGCACTTCCATATTTGGCATCTGCAGTAAAACTAAAAGAGCCGGAAATGATTTTATTTGCCCAATCCATCTTTGTAACCTGCACCTGCCCCGTGGCGGTACTGCTGGTAACCCATTCATCTGTTACAGAAAATTTTCTTTTTAGATAGTAGGCATAAGAGGCTGAATGATTTGGAAATACGGCTGTAGTTTGCTTTATGGGATAAATGCCGGGCCCTGATATATTTTCTAAAAAAATCTCCATCTCTGTTTCTACCGGTGAGCGGCTAAAGTTGCGGGCATTAATAAAGACGGAACTATCGCCCCAAAAACGGGCTTCTAAAGTAGGAGCAGTAGGAACAATACCAAAACCTAATGGACCCCAGTTCTCTCCATTTATTCTGGCGCCAAATGTATTGGCCCCTGTTTCCGTTGTAGCGGGTAAGTTTTCAATCTCTTTTTTGCAACTGGCGAAACAGGTAAAGGCAATGGCGATAAGAAGAATGTTTTTCATTAACATAGGTTTGCGCTGTTTAGCATAAATGGTGCGGGTTTATAAATGACCTGCAGAGTTTGCACCCTTTTAACTTACTTGCAGCTAAAACCCACATAATGCAAGGAAGTATAATACAAGCGGTAGAAATTTATAAGCTTTTTATACCGCTGAAAGAACCATTTGTTATTTCGTTAGGCGCTATTCATAACGTGCAAAACGTTATTGTTATTATACGCACGGCAGATGGCTGCACCGGTTACGGTGAGTGTAGTCCGTACATGACAATTAATGGCGAAAGTATAGACACCTGCTTTATTGTAGGTCAATACTTTGCGCAAGTACTAAAAGGAAAGGATGCCCTGGATATTGCCGGAAGCATTGTTGCCATGGATAAAACCATTTATGCCAATAGCAGCATTAAAAGCGCTTTTGATATTGCCTTATATGATATAGCCTCGCAACATGCCGGTCTGCCGCTATATAAATTTTTGGGTGGTACAAAAAACAAGGTTTTAGAGACCGATATGACCGTCAGCATCGGCGATCCTCAAAAAATGAAAGACGACGCAATCCGCTTCAAAAGCGAAGGTTTTCCTGCTATTAAAGTAAAACTTGGCGGAGCAAAAGAAGATGATGTGGCAAGAATAAAAGCCATTCGTGATGGCATTGGAATGGAGCATCCTTTACGCATTGATGCCAACCAGGGCTGGGCCACGGCTGATTATGCCATTGAAGTTTTACAGGCTTTAAGTGAATATGGCATTGAGCACTGCGAAGAGCCCATTTCACGCTATCGTTTTATGGAGTTAAGTAAAGTATCGGCTGCCTCACCAATACCAATTATGGCCGATGAAAGTTGTGGTGATGAATGGGATGCGGAGCGGTTAATACAATTAAAAGCCTGTTCTATGTTTAATATTAAACTGGGTAAATCAGGCGGGTTTTATAAAGGAGTAAAAATCGCTGCCCTAGGTTCGGCTGCAGGCATGCACATGCAGGTAGGTGGCTTTATGGAATCTCGTTTGGGTATGACAGCAGCAGCGCATTTGGCTTTAAGCAACGATAGTATTCATCATTGCGATTTTGACACGCCGCTGATGTTTACTGAAGACCCTGTTATAGGTGGAATAAAGTACCTGGAGAAAGGAGTACTTGATGTGCCAGAAGTGCCGGGTCTTGGTGCAGTAATAGATGAAAGTTATTTAAATAGTACGCAAAAATGGAGTAGCTAGGCTTGCTAGGTTCTAATGCCGTACATAAAGAAAGGGGCCCCGAACCAAGGCCCCTTTTACAAGCCACCATCCTCTTCCACCTAAGAGGTCATTTATACTAAGTCGTAAGGTTAAGGGTGAAGCGTTTCGTATGAGTATGAAATCAAAAAAAATACCAATTTGGTTCAATTCTTTATACAGGTTTAAATTGGCTTTTATGCTGTAGTGCTGTGGTGAATAAAGGCAACACATTTTTGGTTTGCTTAAGAATTTTACCCACTTTCCCCAATTTGTTGGTAAGTAATTTAGTAAAAGAATAGCATAGGGTTACCTGTCAGGTTTTATAATGTATAAAGATTAGCGACAGAAATTATTGGGCTCAGATATACCTTTGGGTGTAATGGTTATTGCTGCGAATGCGAGGTTTCTATTGCATGAACATTTAGAAGGTTTTGGTTACTTTACCAAAGAGGTACTACAACTTCTTTCCCAACAACATCCTCACCACCAATTTCATTTGTTTTTTGACCGGCCATATGATGCTTCATTTATATTTTCATCAAATGTGCAAGGGCATATTTTATCGCCACCGGCAAGACATCCTTTATTATGGAAGTATTGGTTCGATGTAAAGGTTTCCCTGTTGCTTAAAAAGATTAAGGCTGATGTGTTTTTTTCAACGGATGGACAATGCTCGCTAACGACCAGCACACCACAATGTTTAGTCGTGCATGATCTTGGCTATCTGCATCAACCCGGGTCTTACAAAAAGACCCATCTCTTATATTTAAAAAGATTTACTCCTGCCTTTATAAAAAAAGCAAAAACGCTTATTACCGTTTCCAACTTTTCGAAAAAGGACATTGTGGCTCAGTACAAAACTGATGAGTCCAAAGTCAGTGTGGTGTATAATGGGGTAAAAGACGTTTTTGTTCCTACGAGCTTCGATGAACAAATGATCGTCAAAGAAAAGTATACTGCCGGTGCCGAGTTTTTTATTTATGCGGGTGCCATTCATCCGCGTAAAAACTTAGTAAACTTGTTAAAGGCTTTTTCCATTTTTAAGCGAAGGCTGAAAAGCTCGATGAAACTGGTACTTGCGGGCAGGCTGGCCTGGAAGAACGATGAATTTTTGACCTTGTTAAATACGTATAAGTATAAAGATGATGTGCTGCTTACAGGCTACCTCGAAGAAAAAGATTTGGCTGGCCTGATGGGTGCTGCTTATGCCCTGGTATATCCTTCTTTATCCGAAGGTTTTGGTGTACCTGTTATAGAAGCAATGAAATGCGGTGTACCGGTGCTTACTTCCAAAGATTCATCTATGGAGGAAATTGGCGAAGATGCTGCTCTGTATTTTGATCCGCGAAATATTGAAGACATAGCCGATAAGCTGATGCGCATTTATAAAGATGAAATGGAAAGAAAAGGGTTGATAAAAAAAGGATGGGCAGTAGCGGAAAAATATACCTGGCAGAAGACGGCAGATGCTGTTTGGGAAAGCTTAATGAAAACTGTGGCCCCTCACCAGGTTCAGGATGACAGAGGAATAAGGAATAGTTGAACACACCCTTTGGCCGCGCCCAGTGTGATAATCGACTGATGAAGGGAGACCACCTACAAAACAGCCCCATAAGTGCAAGAACATACTGTTGGCGTGTTCTGAAAAAGAAAGATAAATGCAGAAATAAGAGAGCAGCCAGAGCACCTTAACCTTTGTTTTTTCTTGTACGCCTGAACCAAAACCACACACCTATTAGTAGTACTAAACCAAGCAGTGCTATGACTAAAAGCTCATAGTTTTCAAAGCTTGTCTCCTGGCCGGGCTCTATAGTACGTATGCTATCAGGCTGAGAAAAAGACAGAAAGGAGATAAAGGAAAATAAGCTAAGGAGCAAACGTTTCATACTGAAGTTTTTACCTATAAAAATACTTATTCATTTACGGCAACAGAAGCTACAATAGCTGTTATTAATGCAGGTTCATACCCTTTTTGCAGGAGGTAGTCCATTGTTTTTTTCTTCCGAACCATATATTGTTCATTTTTCAATAACGCATATTTTTTTTCGGCTAACTGCTGTATGGTTTTTTTATAACCTTCCTCATCTATTTCCTTCATGGCTATCTTGATCACGTATTCGCTGATTTTTTTTTCTTTAAGTGCATAGTAGATCTTTTTCTTACCCCAGTCTTTCATTCTGAACTTTCCACCGACAAATTGTTTGGCAAAACGCTCTTCGTTTAAATAATCATCTTCTATAAGCGAGGAAATAATTTCGTCATGCTCGGAGCGAGAAACGCCAAGTTCCCACAGCTTTTGTTGCACATCGCTATGGCTGCGTTCCTGGTAAGCACAGTAGTGCCGGAGTTTTTGAATGGCTTGTTCTTTGGTTAAGTATTTCTTTTGCATAAATCCCCCTGTCTCCCTAAAGGGAAGACTTAGATCCATCAGTCTTCCCCCGCTTTACTAAGTAAGGAAGATGAGAGCATTGGATAGTTTTAAATGATAAAATCAAAATTTATTGATACGCTTAATTGTTGAGGTGTCAGCTTAATCCTTACTCCTCTAACAACTCCTGACAGCCGTATTCTTTCTCCAGCAATGTATCATAATAATCGGCCTTTTGAAAAAGGTCCCGCAATATGTCTATGCCGGCTTCCTTTGTCATATCCAAATCATACATAATGCAGGAAAGCACAATATTTTGTTTCAGGCAACTAAGCACTAAACCATCGAGCTTAAAGTTTTCTTCCAGTAAAAATTGGTATAGAGGCTTAATGCGGGAGCTATCAACAGGCAACTGGCACAAGTAGGCATCACCAGCTACAAAGTAGTTTTCGGGGTTGTAATTGATCTTAATTTTTGCCCCGCCTTCTTTTACACTCCAGTTATTATTGCCATCTCTTGCCAGCTTTACATCTTTTCCTAATTCCTGTAAAATATCCTCCACTGTTTTGGCTACGCCTACCGGTTTAGCCTCCCGCTCGGGTGGTTGTGGCAACTTTACTTCAGTACCGCAATACGGACAATATTTTGTGGCTTCGATGTTTGATGCAAACACCAGGCTGTTGCAGCTATGACAACGGGTAGATGCCTGCCCTTTATGAGGAAGATAAAGTTGCAGGGCCTCCCGCATATAGCTTACCGGCAAGGCAAACCCCAGGTTGTCGCCGCCTTTAATGATAAAAGAGTTGATGCCAATAATCTCTCCTTTTTTATTTACCAAAGGGCCACCGCTATTGCCCGGATTAATGGCAGCATCAATCTGGATATATTTTACACCGTCACGCACCCTGTCCACCTTAGAGATCACACCTTGTGTGGCTGTATAATTCAGTCCGAATGGATGGCCGATGGCTACCACTACATCGCCATCACTTGTGTCTCCGTAAATACCAAGTTTTACTTCTGGCAATTGCACATCGGCAGGCGGTTGAATAAAGGCAAGGTCATGTTTTCTGTCAGTGTATAGCACACGCCCCAGGCGCTTATCAAACAGCCTTCCGGCCATGGTAATTTCTGCATTGCGGCCTACCACATGGTCGTTAGAAACAATCAAGTCAAATTCTCTTAAATAAAAGCCGGTGCCCGTGCTTGATTGCGTGGCAATTTGAATAATCGCAGGGCGATATAACTCTATAATCTGTTGGGTGTTCATAACAGCGGATTAGCAGGGTTTTTTAAGTGGATTAGGAGGATGCTTTTTTTCGCCATTTCTTTTGCGGGTTACTTGCTCTTTTAAACTGTAAACTTTTGATCAAAATTTATAAGTAGGCCAATTTCCTGCCTGTGACTTTCTAAATACCTTATTGATTGATGTAACTATCTCTGGTTAAATCAGAAATGGGGTTTAATTCCAAAACAATTTCTTTTTCTACCATAAAGTCAGCCCTTTTTTAACAACAATAAATTTATCGTAATGGATAGTTTAATCCCTGTTCTTTTTTATAATCCAATCCACCTGTCAAACTCTATTGACAAACATCGCAAATAAACCCAGGGTCACTTTAGCCATACCTCCATTTTTCTGTACGCCTTCATAACACACCCAATTGTTTTTTTCTGTGGTCTCTGCCTATTTTAATTCTATAGCCATAGAAAGAGACATCGAAGCTTAGAAAGCTGCTGATCCTTACCTGCTATCAGCCAGGTACTGTAAATCCTGTCCATCCGCGGTTCACTTAGTTTCTAAATTCAGATATTCAATTTCCGTTGTGAACGTTTGATTAAAAGCAACAGGGTTATCGTAATTCAATTTTTCAGTATCAAACTTCAATTCAGGATATTT
>DASQMG010000045.1:0-16340 GCA_035645595.1 Flavisolibacter sp.
TGATCTATGATGTGCAGGATGTGGGTGTACGTTATTATACCAATATCAATGCGCTGTCGCGATTAATGGAGGCCTGTGCCGAAAATAGAAAGGAGTTAATGATCCTCGATAGGCCTAACCCTAATGCCTACCTGGTGGACGGACCTACACTTGACATGAAGCATAGGTCAGGCATCGGTATGTTTCCCATTCCAATGTCGCATGGATTGACCGTGGCGGAGTTTGCACAAATGGCAAACGGCGAAGGCTTTCTTTCGGGCAAGGTAAAATGCCCGCTGAAAATTATTCCGGTCGCCAACTACAAACACAGCATGTACTATACATTGCCGGTGAAGCCATCTCCCAACCTGAATACGCAACAGGCTATTATGCTTTACCCTTCTACCTGTATGTTTGAGGCAACTTATCTCAATCATGGTCGCGGCACTATGTTTCCTTTTACGGTATTGGGCGCCCCTTACCTAAAGGGCATTTACCAATTTTCGTATACGCCAACCAGTATAAAGGGTATGGCGGAAACACCCCTGTTCATGAATGAGGTTTGCTATGGACTGGATCTCAGGAATTACGACGTTACTCTTTTGCTGAAACGAAAAAAGATCAACCTGGATTGGATCATGCAGCTTTATAAAGCGTCTCCTCAAAAAGAAAAATTCTTCGACTCAAAACTCAGTAATCAAATGAATACAATCGAGGTGCAGATCGGCACCTCCCAGTTCCGGCAGCAGATCATTGCCGGTGTATCAGAAGACGAGATACGCAAAAGCTGGGAGCCGGGTTTGAGGGCCTACAAAAAGATGCGAAAGAAATATTTGATTTACCGTGATTAAAGAACGCAAGCTTTTTAAACACTTTCATTGCAGCCGGGTTAATTGAAAAAGCGATTTGATGCAGGGGAGAGTGACGTCTGGCTTTTAATTTTAAAAATGCGCCGATTTAACTATATACCTTAAAAAAGCAGATATGAATACTCGATCTATTGCCAAGGCACCCTTTTTATTACTGACTTTGATTTTTATAGGGGGTGTGGCAAAGTCGCAAACGGACAACAACTTTACGCTGATCAGCTCCGCTTTCGAAGAGGGGAAACCGATTCCTGCCAAATATACCTGTGATGGAACGAATGTCCCGCCACCCCTGAGTTGGAGTGGCGTTCCCCAAAAAACGAAAAGTTTTGCCATCATTATGGATGATCCGGACGCACCAATGGGTACCTGGGTGCATTGGGTAATGTATAATATACCAGACTCAGTTAGGGGGCTTAAGGAGGAACTAAGCGTTTTACAAATCAGTGCAGTAGATGGCGTAAATAGTTCGAATGAAATGGGGTATTACGGTCCTTGTCCCCCGGGCGGAACGCATCGTTATGTTTTTAAATTATATGCTTTGGATAAAATGTTACCCCAAAAAGAGAGGATGGGCAAAGAGGAACTGCTGGAGGCGATGAAAGGTCATATTCTGCGTGAGACAACATTAACCGGATTGTTCAGGAACGGGTAATTGGATCGTATTTCCGGGTTTACAGCCTGTTACAGCGTGTAGGACTCAGGAACCAACTCCCTTAATGATGCTGGTGAACGATATTGGCTTTGAAAAGTAGTAAGCCAGACTCTTTGGAGTATTTGCAAATTGGCAAAACCAGTTTAGGTGGTGGTTTAGCTAAATCGGGTTTGAACTTGTTGATTCCTTTCTACCATTGACCACAATAGACCGCTTTAGAAACATTAGTTCTCTGCTATCGTAAAGATATATCCAGCACCATACACATTGCCAATTCGAACCTTCGAAGAGCTAGACAATATTTTCCGAAGGCGGGAAAGAAACACATCAAGACTTCTGCCTAGGAAGTAGTCATTCACACCCCATAATGCCACCAATATTTCTTCCTTTTTAATTCTCCGGTTTTTGTTTGCTTGAAAATATTCTAACAGTTCAGATTCGCGAAGGGTAAGAGCTACCACCTTATTGTTGGGTAACGTAAGTGTCAGTTGTTCTTTATTATACACAATATCACCGATAGTGATGTTATGGGTGGTCTCTTCAAATGGATGGCCGCCCGCTCTTTTGATGATGTTTCTAATACGCAGAACTAACTCGTCGATATCGAATGGTTTGACGATGTAGTCGGCGGCGCCAATATCCAGTCCTAGCAGCCTGTCCTGTTTTTCGGTTCTTGCGGTAAGAAACACAAATGGAACAGCATCATTGATACGCATCATTTCCCGGGCAACTTCAAACCCGCTCTTATGTGGCATTTGCACATCCAGAAGACCCATAGCATATTCCGCTGGATTTTGGCGGAATGCGTTAATAGCTTCTGTGGAGTCGATATACCATTCTATGTTGAAGCCCTTTGTTTCGAGGTACTGCTTAATCAGGTTACCTAAATCATTGTTGTCTTCAGCAAACAAAATCTTTTTGATCATTACAGGAACTTTTGTTGGTTAAGCGTGGTTGGTTTGCAACCGTTCTGTTTCCAATGTATGGCCTTCCATCGATGCTAAGGGTATGTAAATGATGAACTCCGTTCCAATGCCTTCTTTGCTCCTTACTTCATATTTCCATTTATGCGCTTTCAGACTTTGTTGTGTAAAGTAAAGGCCAAGGCCGAGGCCAGGTTCATTTGTTCTGGTGAGTGAAGGATCACGATAGAACCTGGTAAACATATTTTTTCGCACCTTTTCACTCATTCCATCGCCGTTGTCCCTTATAGATAGCCGCAGTAGTTTTTCATTTATATTGAAAGTCGAGAGGTGAAGCTCTTTTGCCGGTTTGTGGTTGTATTTTACCGCGTTGTCCAATAGGTTGATGATGATGGAAACAAAGTACATTTTGTCTAGCAATACCCGGTCCGACCCGGCAGTTTCAGTAAAACAGATCTTGGTGTTTTTACCTTGAAGGTTAACCTGGTAATCCGTAATTAATTCCGCTAAAACTTCATTTACATTATAGGATGCCAGTCTTAGTGCAATTCCATGGTCAGTATTACTGCCTGCTACTTGTTTTATTAAAATGTTTAGTCTTTCCGTCTGCCTTTTAATTACGCCATTAAGAAAAGACAGACGCTCATTATTAAGAGCCTGGTTTTCGTTTTGAATAGTCTTGTTTGCAATCATTATAGCGCTCAACGGCGTTTGAAACTCGTGGGTAATGGTGTTGATAAAATCCGATTTAGCTTCCGAGATTTTCTTTTGTTTTTGCCAGTTGATAAGCGTTATCACAAAAATGATTAGCACTGCCAAAATTGAGAACGCCGAGACCAGTATCGTCGGAAGCATACCGAGAATAATTTGATTTAGTCGGTCATGTGATTCGCAATGCAAGGCAAACCGGATCCGATAGCTATGCCCCAGTGGGCTGCTGACAGTGAGGCCGGATATTTCATTATCCGGATTTAGCTTTGTAAGCCTCCCGCTGATTTTTGCACCGAAATTCTCTACGATAGGTACAGAAGCTGAAACAGATGTATCAGTCCCATTAAAAAATGTGATGTATTGATTTGGTTTAAATGCGAGTTCAATACTTTGGATGATTAAAGCATATTCAAGTGGTGTCTTGATGTTATTTCTTTCCTTGATGCTTCTGAGCAGGGAGTCCATGTTACTGCCTTTTTGCAGCGATGAGAATATGCTGTCATACAGTTTTTTCGAATGCCGTAAAAATGCGGCGTTATCGGTGACGGAGAGCTTTTCCAACAGTGCTAACTGAGGGAGAAGTAAGCTGTCAATGATTTGTGCTCCACCTGGAAATAACTTGTCGTTTGTAATGCTTCTTACATAAGTCTCTTTGATCCTGCTTTTCTGGTCGAGGTTATAGTTACGGCTCTCTACGTTGTACATGTTTCGGATGTGTAGCGTTTGTGTAAAACACAAAACAAGAAAACAAACACCTGCTATGACTTTGTATAGCATGGTCCGATCAACTTTTTTCATCACAACAGTTATGGAGTAAACCTATCTAATTTTTCGATTCAGGTTATCTGTAGAGGAAGAGAAATCTCGCCGTTAAGTTTCTGTTAACATTTCGTTTTATGTGTATTGACACCGGGTGAGAATAAAGAGAGCTAATCTTATCACTTCAATTCAAAACAATTACCTACTTATGAATGGGACTGCTCTCCAGAAGGTCATCCTTCTCCTTTTGCTTTCTTGCGGCACCTTCCTCAGCTCCTTGTTTCTTCCCATGTCGGTGCAGGCTGCTGGTACTCCAGGCGGGAAACCGGCGCCCAACTCAAATTGGGATAAAGCAGATATTCGAATTTCCGGGACTGTCCGCGACCGCCTCGGGGTGCCGGTAGCGGGTATTACCGTGCAGGTGGTGGGAAATACCGCACTGTCAACAAGCACTGATTCTGCGGGTAAATTTTCAATTACTATACCTGAAAATGCTAGTTTGATTTTTACTGCCGTAGGGTACAAGCCGCAGACAATTGGAGTCAACTCCCTGTATATGGACGTCGTTATGGATGCTGCCGAGGGCAACATGCAGGAAGTTGTGGTAGTAGGTTTTGGAAAGGCCAAAAAAATCAGCATTGTTGGGGCGCAGTCCAGCGTAGACGTTGATGAATTAAAGCAGCCGGTTGCCAACCTTAGCGCCACACTTGCCGGACGTATTGCCGGCGTAGTCGGTGTGCAACGTTCCGGCTTGCCTGGTGAAAACGCTGCTGACCTTTGGATTCGCGGTATCTCCACCTTTGGCAACAACCCCTCGGGGCCGTTGGTTGTGATCGATGGTGTACAAAACCGGGGCCTGAACGCTTTTGATCCGGAGGACATCGCCTCCTTTACTATCCTGAAAGATGCCAACGCTCTTGCTGTATACGGTGTGGCGGGTGCCAACGGTGTCATTCTTATCACTACTAAACGCGGTCGCTTGGGCAAGCCGTCCATCGTTCTGAATTATAACCAGGGAATCACGGGCTTCACCAGGTTACCGGAACTGACCGATGGCCCGACATACATGCGTCTGCGTAACGAAGCGCAAATTGCTTCCGGCCTGGCCCCGGAGTATTCGCAGGCAGCCATCGACGCTACCGTAAAAGGTGATCAGCCTTACCTCTATCCAAACGTAAACTGGATGAAGGAAATTTTTAAGGAGTACGGTGTTAACCGTCGCGCCAACTTCAGCGTTCGCGGCGGCGCCGAGGCAGCCCGGTACTACGTGTCATTTGCCTATTACGATGAAACAAGCCTGCTGAAAACCGATGGCTTTCAGACCTACAATAGCGATACCAGGTTTCGGCGGTTGAACGTAACCACTAACCTGGATATGGACTGGACCAAAACGACCAAGGTGGAACTGGGAATCCAGGGCAATATCTCGACACTGAATCTTCCGGCACTTTCCAATAACAATACGAACCCAAATGTCAGCCCGCAGCAGATCTTTAGCCAGGTGATGCAGACGACGCCCATCCTGTATCCTCTCACGTATCCCGGCAACCTGGTGCCTGGCATCAACATAGCCAATGCACAGAAAAGTCCTTATGAAATGCTTACCCAAATGGGTTTTGTCAACACCTTTAATAACCAGCTGTACACCAACCTTCGCCTTACGCAGGACCTGGGTATGATTACCAAAGGGCTTTCGGCGTACGGCTTGTACTCGTATGACGTTTTCAACACGCAGCGTATCATCCGCAGCCGCCAACGAAATACCTGGCGGATAGACCCTGCTAATCCTTACAAGGCCGATGGCTCCGTTAACCTGCTGCCCGTTATTACCAGCGGCACCGAAAACCTGGGTTATGGCAATGCCAACGGCGGCAACCGCCAGAATTATTTTGAAGGAGCTATTAATTATAACCGCCTTTTTGGCAATGACCACAGCGTGACCGGCTTGCTGGTGTATAACCAACGCGAAAACATCAATGCTTCCGCCGGTGACGTTATCGCCTCTCTGCCTTCCCGCTTGCAGGGATATGTTGGCCGCCTGACCTACGGGTACAAGGAGAAGTATTTTATAGAAGGCAACTTCGGCTACAACGGTTCGGAAAACTTCGCTCCTGAAAACCGCTTCGGATTCTTTCCGTCTGTGGGTGTTGGTTGGGTGGTGTCCAACGAAAAGTTCTTTGATCCTCTGTCCGGTGCTATTCAGTTCCTGAAACTAAGATACTCTGATGGTAACGTAGGTTCAGCCAGTGGTGGCCGCCGCTTCGGTTTTTTGACCACAGTAGCTGACAATGCCCCCGGATTTACCTTCGGTAATGGCGTTCAGGGAGACGCCAACACCGGATTCGGCGGCGTACGGGTTGACGCTTATGGCTATCCTATTGGGTGGTCCACATCGCACAAACAAAACCTTGGTGTCGAGTTTAAAACATTCAAGTCACGCTTGTCTGTAATCGTAGACTTCTTCAAGGAGCACCGCACCAACGTACTGATTCAACGCGGAAGCCTTCCGGCTTACGTGGGCCTTAACAGTGTGCCGTTTGCCTCAGTTGGTGTGATTGATAATGCGGGAGTGGACGGTACCATTGAAGGCAGTGGCTTGAAGCTAGGTGCTTTTAACCTCGATCTTAGGACCACGTTCACCTATAACCGCGACAAATTGATTGAAAACGATGCGCCGGTGCAGCCTTACGGCTACCTGGAACGCAGAGGCTTTAATGTGCTGTCGAATTATGGACATGTAGCCGAAGGCCTGTTCCAGTCGCAAAGAGAAATTGACAATCATGCGGATCAGACGCCACTGGGCGGCAAGCCGAGGGCGGGTGATATTAAGTATAAAGACCTTAACGGTGACGGCCTAATTGATAATCTCGACATCCGTCGAATCGGTAATGGCGACGTACCCAACCTGGTATGGGGAGGCGGGTTTAACCTTAGTTACAAAGCATTTTATTTCGGGGCTTTTTTCCAGGGAATTAGCGGTGCTCAACGGCAATTGAGCGGCGACGGCATGTTCCCCTTCAGCAACAGCACTGGTGCAGAGCGCAGTAATCTTTTTGCTATTGCTCAGGATCGCTGGACGGAGGCTGATCCAAATCCCAATTCGTTTTATCCACGTTTAGCCTATGGCAACGGACCAAACCGGAACAACACCGTAGCCAGCACATGGTGGATAAAGGATGTTGACTTTGTACGGCTGAAAACTGTTGATCTGGGAATAAGCCTGCCTGCTAAATGGGTACAGAAAGCCGGCCTCCGCAACGCCAAGATCTATGGCCAGGGCGTGAACCTGCTATACTGGAGTCCGTTCAAGCTATGGGACCCAGAACTAAATACCAGCAACGGCTCCGCTTACCCGAACACCCGCAATTTCACCATCGGCATTCAAGCCTCCCTTTAAAAATTTCAACAGGAAACATGAAACGAATACTGACACTAAGCTTACTGGGCGCCATTTTACTGCTGGCTTCCTGTAAAAAATACCTCGACACAGTTCCTGACAACGTGCTTTCGCTTGACGACGTGTTTAAATCACGCACCAACATCGAACGCTACCTCGCCAATATTTACAATACCCTGCCTAATGAGCATAACCAGCGCTTTGAAGGCAACGAAAACAGCGGTGTATGGATTGGCGCGTCGGACGAAGGGAAGTTCAACTGGGACTTCAACTACACGACGGTGATGAACAAAAGTGCCTGGAGCAACACGGACGGCCAGGTGCGCAATTACTGGGTTAATTATTACCGCGCCATTCGAAATGCCACGGACTTCATCCAACGCATTGACGGTGCTTCTGCTACGGATTTTGATGCGCAGCAAAAAACCCGGGCCAAAGGAGAGGCAAGAGCCCTCCGTGCTTTCTTTTACTACCAGTTGATGCGCATTTACGGTCCGGTGGTTTTGGTGGGCGATGACTTAATACCTGTAACGGCTACGGGCAGTGAACTGAATAAAGAACGGTCATCGTTCGACGAATGCACAGCCTACGTGGTCAGTGAATTTGACAAGGCTTACGATGAAATTGGTGCACCGTTAACAAACGCCTCGTCAGGACGCTTTACACAACGGGTGGTAAGAGCTTATAAAGCACAGACGCTGTTATTGGCTGCCAGCCCTTTATTTAATGGCAATCCCGATTATGCTTCACTAAAAAACGACGATGGCAAGCAGCTCATCAGCCAAACCGTTGATGTTACCAAATGGACCAAAGCAGCTGCCGCCTACCGTGACTTTTTTGCGGCCTATGTGCCAGCTGTCGACCTATACCGCGTCAATGATGCCAATCCTTTCAGGGCTGCTTATCTGTCCACCAGGGACGTGATCCTGGTTAGTTGGAATAAGGAATGGATTTTCGGCCGGGCCAACTCTGGCACCTTTATGCGGTACGACCGTACGCCTTATCACGACGGGATTTCCGGAAACCAACGAGGCGCTGGTGCCAACGGTGCCACGCAGGCGCAGGTGGATGCGTACTTTATGGCAAACGGCCTGCCCATCACGGACCCGGCTTCAGGCTATCAAGCCAATGGTTTTTCCAACTTTCAATCGCCTGATGATGTAGCGCCCCGGAGTACCTTTAACCAATGGGTAAACCGTGAACCACGGTTTTATGTGGGCATTACTTACACCAACAGGACCTGGCTTTACCGGGATGCGAACGGGAATCCCATTATCACCAACATGGAATTTTCCGGCAACTCGGGCCGCTCCCGCAGCACGTCCGATGTGTCACCCACCGGCTACATCATCCGCAAAAACGTGTATATAGATGATGCCACCCGCGGAAGCCTGTATCTGCGCCTTGGCGAGATGTACTTAAGCTATGCCGAAGCATTGAACGAGGCAAGCCCCAGCGACCCGGACATTTTAAAATACGTCAACCTCATTCGCGAAAGGGCCGGTGTGCCGCAGTATGGCGCCGGCGTCAACCCCTTGCCGGTACCAGGGGGACAAGCCGCCATGCGTGCAGCTATCCGCGCCGAACGCAGGGTTGAACTGGCTTTTGAGAACGTCCGTTACTTCGACACCCGCCGCTGGCGTATTGCGGAGCAAACCGATGCCGGTCCGTTTTACGGGATGGACATGACAAAAAACGGTACTGCTTTTTACACCAGGACATTGCTGGAAACACGCATTTTCAGAAAAAGGGATTACCTGTTTCCCATCCCGGCCAATGAAGTGTTGAGCGTTCCGGTCATCAAACAAAACACCGGCTGGTAGACTATTCTGATTGTTCATTAACGAGACTAAAGCAATGAAAAAAGATATATTATTCCCTTTCGCTGTTCTTTTCCTTAGTGTCTGTGTAGCAGTTAGCTGCAACAAGCAAAGAGATGTAAATGTGGAAAACGAAGGCTCCGTCTATATGCCGCAGGCAGCAGGCACCAGGTCTGTTGTTGACCTGCAATTATCAACGAAGCCGCAGGAGGTAGCATTTGGCGCCGCCTATGGAGGTCTTAAGTATTCCACAAAAGAAAATGCAGTGACCTTTAAACTGGATACGGCTCTTGTAGCTACTTACAACGCCCAAAACGGCACTGCTTACCGGGTGTTGCCGGATAGCGTCTACACCATATCTGGCTTAAGTTCTGTTATACCTGCTGGAGCTACTTCATCCAACCCGCTTGTGGTGAATGTTTCTTCCAGTCGGATGCGCTTTGGCGTACGGTACATGTTGCCTATCACACTTGTTAGCAGCAGCAACGGACCGATCAATCCACAAATGCAAACCACCTATTTCCGGTTCGACACTATCCAGCGTAAATCAGTTGACGTGACGAGCCAGGGTACACTCACCGTCAGCAACGAACATTCCGGTGGACCAACAAATAACGAAGGCTCTCCAAAACTTGTCGATAACAACACAGCTACAAAGTACCTGTACTCAGGATTTAACCCGGCCGGCTGGTTTCAGCTTCAATTTAATACGGCGGTAACGGTAGGTGCTTATACTTTCACCTCTGGTAACGATGCGCCGAGCCGTGATCCGAAAACATGGACACTGCGCGGTTCTAACGATGGCACCAACTGGACGATCCTGGATACCCGGACTGATGAATTCTTCAGTGCCCGTGCGCAAACCAGGCGGTTTGAACTGCCGGTTACATCAACCGGGTCATACACACAATACCGTATTTTCCTGACTGCAAATAACGGCGACAATCTTTTCCAGATGGCCGAATGGCGGTTGATCAGGTACGAATAATAATGTTGTCAGAATCTTCGCTGTTACACACCTTTTCAAATAATACTACGTGATTCGGGGCTATAACCGGAATCGCTTATGCAACGCGAACAAATGAAACTGCTGGTTCAATCAGCTTTTTAAAAACAGGTTTTACAAATCCTTTCCCACCAGCTTTTTCAAGGGTGCAAGAATGAACCGCAAACAATTTATAACAAACACAGGTCTTGCGGGAGCAGGATTGTTGCTGAACAAATTCTCTTTTGCGACACTGCCAGTGGAGTTTCCCATTGTAAGGGTTGCCGAAGGCAAACGGCACTTTACAAGCGTAGCGGTAGAAAAAGCCATCGCTGAGTTTTCTGCCAAAGTAAAAGACAAAGAGCTGGCCTGGCTGTTTCACAATTGTTTCCCCAACACGCTTGATACGACAGTTTATCATAAAGTGACGGATGGCCGGCCGGACACCTATGTGATTACCGGTGATATTGACGCCATGTGGCTCCGCGACAGCAGTGCGCAGGTATGGCCTTACCTCACTTTGATGAAAGGCGATGCACCCCTGCAGCAACTTATTGCCGGCGCCATTAATCGCCAAACGACCTGTGTCTTAAAAGATCCCTATGCCAATGCGTTTTATAGCGATGACAATAAGCGGGGAGAGTGGAAAAGCGACCGTACCGACATGAAGCCGGGCGTGCATGAACGCAAATGGGAAATTGACAGTCTTTGCTATCCTATTCGGCTAGCGTATGCCTACTGGAAACAAACGGGCGATGCCACGCCATTTGATGCGGGATGGAAAGAAGCCGTTGCACTTACGCTGAAAACCTTCCGCGAACAGCAATGCAAAGGGGGCGACGGCCCCTATCGTTTTCAGCGTACAACCGCTAATGCAACCGACACCCGTTCCATGGCAGGCTACGGTTACCCGGTAAAGCCTGTGGGTTTGATCAGCTCTGCGTTTCGGCCCAGCGACGATGCCACTGTTTTTTCTTTTCTTATTCCCTCAAATTTCTTTGCCGTGGTATCGCTGCGGCAGGCCGCTGAGATGGTAAATGCGCTGCACCGCGATGAGAAGCTTGCCGCTGACCTAGCGTCACTGGAAAAAGAAGTCACTGCAGCCCTTTCAAAATATGCCACTGTAATGCATGCCAGGTATGGAAACGTTTATGCGTTTGAGGTGGATGGTTTTGGCAGTCATCTTATAATGGACGACGCCAACGTGCCAAGCCTTATCTCTTTGCCTTATCTCGGAGCCATGAAGGTCACGGACCCGGTTTATGTGAATACCAGAAAGCTGCTCCTGTCTTCGGACAATCCGTTTTTTTATAAAGGAACAGCAGCGGAAGGAATCGGCGGTCCGCATGTGGGCAAAGACATGATCTGGCCCATGAGCCTTGTAATGCGCGGCCTGACAAGTGTCAGCGACGCCGAAATCAAAGCTTGTATAAAAAGCCTGAAGGCCACCCATGCTGGTACGGGCTTTATGCATGAAGGATTTCATAAAGACGATCCAAAGAAATTTACCCGGTCATGGTTTGCCTGGGCCAACACCATCTTTGGCGAGTTTATCTGGAAAGTATACAGGGAAAAACCCCATTTGTTATCAGCCTGACAGAAATCAAAAAATGAGGAAGAGCCCTGTAAAAAATAGATTGTGTTTTAGCCTGGCGTTTCTGCTCCTTATAACAGCGGGCAAAAGCCAGACGGCGTATACCCGGTACGTGAACACATTTATTGGTACAGCGCCGCTCTCCGATCCCAAAATTTTAGGTTACCAATTACCGCAAGGCTGGAGAAGCTGGGCCGGACTGACTTTTCCCGGCTCCTCGCTTCCCAACGCCATGGTGCAGTTGAGTCCTATGACCGAATACGGCTCAGGTGCCGGCTATGAGTATGAAGACAGCGTTATCTTAGGATTTACCCATACCAATAAAGGCCACTGGAATTTGTGCAACATTCCGGTGCTACCACTTTCGGGACGGGGCGAAAAATTCGGCTCCAGGTTTTCGCACAAAAAAGAATTGGCTTCACCCGGTTATTATGCTGTTTACCTGGATGATTTCAACATTAATGTAAGCCTTACCTCCACACTCCGTTGTGGTTTTCACCGCTACGAATTCAAAAACAACAAAGACCGGCAAATCCTGTTTGACCTGGCAAAGGCCAACAGCCGCGTTGGTACCTGGAACATTGAACAGGCCGGACCATCTGCAGTGCAGGGTTTCCAGAGCGGAGAAAATGTTTACTTCTATGCAACATTGAATACGTCAATCGACAGCCTGGAAAAAAAGGCTGAAGGTAAAAAAAGCGGCTACGCCATTGTACACCTGGTAAACGGTACTACCGGCCCTGTAGAACTGAGGATAGGCCTCTCGTTCGTCAGCGTTGCCAATGCAAAACAAAATCTTGAGCAGGAGATTGGCACCAGGTCCTTTGAAACGGTCCGCAAGGAAGCCAACGCGAAATGGGAAAAACTCCTGTCATCCATTCAGGTTAAAGGCGGAACGCAAAAGCAAAAGCGGATGTTTTATTCCTGCCTGTACCGGTCGTTTTTATGGCCGGCCCTGCGCAGCGACATAAACGGCGAATACACTAATGCGAGCAAAAAAGTAGCGAAAGCTGACTTTCACTATTACACGGAGCCATCGCTGTGGGACACCTACCGCAACAAAGATGTACTCCTTGGATTGATCTCGCCAGAAGTGACGGTGGATGTCATCAAATCCATGAAAGATGTAGGTGACAACACCGGCTTTATGCCAACATTTTTTCACGGCGACCACGGAGCCTCTTCCATCACCGGCGCTTACCTGCGGGGGATCGACAATTTTGACGTGGAAGGCACTTACCGCCTCTTATTGAAGAACGCTACAGTGGAAGGACGTGCACGTCCGCATCTTGCGGAATACATGCAAAAAGGCTATATCTCTGAACCCCACATTGCCGCTCCGAAAGTAGAAACGGTAGCAAGTGCCGGCGTTTCAAAAACCCTTGAGTACGCTTACGACGATTACTCCCTGGCGCAAATGGCCGGGAAGCTTGGCGACACAGCGAATTACAATATGCTGATGAATCGGTCGAAGAATTACAAAAACATGTTTGATCCCACAACCCGGTTTATGCGTGGCCGCCTGGCAAATGGGGAGTGGATCACTCCGTTCAATCCGCAGTTTCCGTATTACGAATACATGTACCGCGAGGCTAATGCCTGGCAGGTTTCTTTTTATGCACCTCACGACATGAAAGGCTTGATCTCATTGTATGGTGGCGCAAAAGGATTTGAATCAAAACTGGATTCGCTGTTTACGGTGCCCTGGAACTCAGGGTATATTGCCCGCAATGTAGAGTCAATGATTGGTCAGTATTGCCACGGCAACCAGCCGGATCATGAAGCGCCGTTTGCGTATTACTTTATTGGCAAGCCCGAAAAGTCACAACAAATAATTGATACCATCCTGAATACGTTGTATGGCATCGGTGATGATGGACTGGCGCTTTGCGGCATGGACGATGCCGGCGAAATGTCGGCATGGTATGTATTTACGGCACTGGGCCTGTATACCTTTTCTGCCACCGATCCCGAGTACCTTCTTACAGTGCCGCTTTTTGATGAAGTGAAATGGAAAGGGAGCTCCGGCAAAACGCTGACCATAACCAGGAAGGGGAAGAGCAGGCACCTGTCATCTATCCACGTAAATGGCAGGAAAAGCGATGATTATTTTGTGCCGCATGAGTTATTTAAGAAAGGAGGAAGGATTGACATCACCACAAAGTAGTTTGATAAAGAAAAAGTTTTGGGCAAGTAAACTGGTTTGTCTGGTAAGCGAGAACTTTCCTGCAAAATGCTTGCTGATATTTCACTCCTTTCAGCCTCAAAGCCGTTGTGTTTTGATGTCGTTTGTAAAATTGATTGTAAATGCACGTGCTCTGCCAATTGCAAGGCTGGGCACCCAATAAATGTTATGATGATGAAAAAGCTGTCACTGATCTTTCTCCTGTTTGCTGCTGCTGCCAACCTGCACGGCCAAACCGTCAACAAAATAACTGACCCGGTGGAATGGGTGAACCCCCTGATGGGTACCGACTCCAAACCTTCGCTGTCGAATGGCAATACATACCCATCTATCTGTGTTCCCTGGGGCATGAACTTCTGGACGCCGCAAACCGGCAAAATGGGTGATGGTTGGGCATACACCTATGCCTCCGATAAATTACGTGGCTTCAAGCAAACGCACCAGCCTTCGCCCTGGATGAACGATTACGGTCAGTTCTCCATTATGCCGGTAACGGGCAAGTTGAAGTACAAGGAAGATGACCGGGCAAGTTGGTTCTCGCACAAATCCGAAACATCGAAACCTTATTACTACAGTGTGTACCTGGCCGATGCGGATGTTACCACAGAAATAACCCCGACAGAAAGAGCGGCGCAGTTTCGCTTTACTTATCCAAAGGCGGATAGTTCATTTATTGTGGTGGATGCCTTCGACCGTGGCTCTTATGTAAAGGTCATTCCATCGGAAAGAAAGATCGTGGGTTACAGCAGCCGGTACAGCCGTGGTCCGCTAAAGAACTTCAAAAACTATTTTGTTATTTACCTCGATAAAGACTTTGCCTTTTCCAAAGCCTGGAACGGCAATGGCATCCTGGCCGATTCGCTGGAAACAACCGCTAATCATGCCGGTGGGGCCATTGGTTTTAAAACAGCAAAAGGAGAGAAGGTTCATTTGAGAGTGGCTTCTTCTTTTGTCAGCATTGAGCAGGCCGACCTCAACCTCAAAAGAGAATTGGCCGGCGACAATTTTGAATCTACCTGCCGCAAAGCAAAGGCAGCCTGGAATATGCAGCTTTCCAAATTGAAGGCAGAAGGTGGTTCAGTTGACCAGACCCGGACATTTTACTCCTGCCTGTACCGCGCCTTGCAGTTTCCGCATAAGATGTACGAGATGGATGCCGCTGGCAAGATGGTGCACTGGAGCCCTTATACAGGTGACACTAGACCCGGTTATATGTTTGCCGGCACCGGCTTCTGGGACACCTTTCGGGCCCTGTACCCGTTCCTCAATTTTGCTTATCCCGACATAAACCGCGAAATGCAGGAAGGCCTGATCAACGATTACAAGGAAGGTGGCTGGCTGCCTGAATGGAGCAGCCCGGGATACGCCAATATTATGATTGGCAACAACTCTGCTTCTGTGGTATCCGATGCTTACATCAAAGGGCTGCGGGGCTACGACATCAACACCTTGTATGAAGCCCTGAAACATGGCGCTAATAACGAAGGCCCGATTTCGGCTGTTGGCCGCGCCGGAGTGCGGTTCTATAACGATCTTGGTTATGTGCCATACGATGTTCGTGTAAACGAGAACGCGGCAAGGACCCTCGAATATGCCTACGATGATTTTACCATTTACCAGTTGGCCAAAGCCTTAGGCCGTCCGAAAGAAGAACAGGAACTATATGCAAGCCGATCATTGAACTATCGTCACCTGTTTGACCCAACAACAAAGTTGATGCGTCCAAAAAGGCGGAGCGGCGAGTTTTTAAGCCCTTTCAATCCTTTGAAATGGGGAGATGCCTTTACTGAAGGAAACAGCTGGCATTACTCCTGGAGTGTTTTCCAGGATGTGGCCGGCCTGCGTGACCTGATGGGAGGCAATGCGGCTTTTGTTGGTATGCTGGATTCGGTGTTTTCACAGCCGCCGCTGTTTGACGAAAGTGGTTATGGGGGTGTGATCCACGAGATCCGTGAAATGCAGATTGCGGCCATGGGCCAGTATGCACACGGCAACCAGCCCATTCAGCACATGATCTACTTATACAACTATGGCGGCCAGCCCTGGAAAGCGCAGTACTGGGTTCGCGAAAGCCTGAACCGATTGTATAAGGCTACACCGGACGGTTATTGCGGCGACGAAGATAACGGCCAGACGTCGGCCTGGTATGTCTTTTCTGCCATGGGTTTTTACCCTGTTACCCCAGGTGTGAACCAATATGTACTTGGTGCGCCACTTTTCAAAAAGGTAACCGTATCGCTGCAGAACGGAAAAAAACTTGTCATTAATGCACCCAACAATTCCGACCAAAACAGGTATGTTCAAAGCGTAACATTCAACGGCAAGCCCTGGACGAAAAACTGGCTGCCGCATGATGAATTACAAAGCGGCGGCATGTTGAGTTTTGTTATGGCAAGTGAACCGAACAAGCAAAGAGGAACAGATGAGGCCAGTTCACCTTACTCGTTTTCAAAAGATGATGCGGCC
>DASQMG010000046.1:0-1532 GCA_035645595.1 Flavisolibacter sp.
TTGGGATCTATGGCCTCAATTAGTTTATACTTGTCATCAATGCTGAATAAATAGTTTGTATTGGAAGCACCTTTTTCCTTCAAAAACCTCAGTACCTTATCTTTTTTTAAGGGGTCATCCGCGCTGATGCTGATAAATTCAAAATCGCGGCCCCGGTACATCCGGTTAATGACGACCAAATCCGCGAACTCCCTTACACAGGGCCCGCACCAGGTAGCCCACACGTTGATCAGCCGTAGTTTATCCGTATTATTTTTAAGCAGGTCTCGGATGCCCGCTTCGTCAATCATTTCTATAGCCACCGGTTCCTGTGCCCATTGTGCCTGCGCTTTCTTTCCTTCCTCTTCTTTTGATGCCCATTTCACGGAACAGCCAAAAACCTTGGTTGTTTGTACCGATACAGCTGTTCCCTTCAGTAGTGCTTCGATAGCATTTTGTGCATCCAGATGGCCGGGCGTTTTAGAAGGCTTCTCCATGTTATCAATGCGGCCCTGGTAGCGAAGTTTTCTCTCTTTATCGAATATAAAAATATGAGGGGTAGCTATAGGCCCATAAGCTTTTGATGCTGTTTGTGTTTTACCATCGTATAGATAAGGAAACGGGAACTTTTTAACTCTGGCCCGTATTTTCATTTCTTCAAAAGAGTCGCTCACGTCTGTGTACCCAAGTTCATCCAAACGTATAGCCCCGGGGTCGTTAGGAGATATGGCAACCACCGCCACACCTTTTGCACTGTACGTTTTTGCAAGTTGTATTACCCTGTCTTCATAAGCCTGGGCGGTAGGGCAATGGTTACAGGTAAAAACAATCGCCAGTAATTCAGCTTTGCTAAACGATGCCAGGCTGTACATTTTACCATCTACTCCCGGAAGACTAAATGACGGAGCTTTGGAGCCAATTGACAGGGTAACCGGATCATCATAGGTGCTTCGATTTGCACTGGCAATCAGGCCTGTAAAAAGAAGCAGCACGCATAGTTTTGTATGCCTCATATAAATTATATTACAGTAAAAGTTACGAACTTGCTACGTTACTCTAAACTTAACTTGCACTTCGGTTTGGAAATAGCAATGATTGAAATTAATAAACCTCACCGCTAAACAATCTATATGAACAGAAAAGAATTTTTATTCCAAACGGGCACTCTTGCTATCGGTTCTGTTTTACTGCCTTCTTTTACAATTTCGCAAAAGGGAGCAAAGAATATCGGTCTCCAGCTCTACACGTTTAGAAAGCAGATGATAGACGATGCAATCGGCACTTTGAAACAAATTGCAGCTATCGGCGTAAAGCAAATAGAAACAGCAAGGAGCGATAAGGGACATTATTACGGGCTTACACCAAAGCAAATGAAACAGGTTTGTGCTGACCTCGGAATGACGCTTCGTAGTGGCCATGCGCATATCGATAAGGATTGGAATAAAACACTGGATGAAGCTGCAGAAAGCGGACAGGAATACCTTATCTGTTCTACTATGCCTACGTCAGGACAATCGGTTAGTAATTATAAGAAAGTAGCCGACGCATTCAAC
>DASQMG010000047.1:0-3644 GCA_035645595.1 Flavisolibacter sp.
TTTTAGATTCTTTTGCGTAAACAGTGTGGAATCGGTTGTGGTGTCCACAGTAAAATTATTTTGCAGCCCGATTTTTTTAATCGCCTCTATGCCATTCGGAATAGAGTTATGATGATAGCCAGCAGTTTTGGAAAAGATTAAAACCTTTGGGTTCTTTTTTTGTATAAACGATAAAAAAGCAAAGACCAGCAACAACGGCAGCAAGGCAATAATAATTTTTTTCATAAAGTGATTTAAAGGTTTTGTTTTTAGCTCTCGAATAGTGTAATCAGCATCAGGGCCGTAAGCGTAATGTTTGTAAGTCACACTCTCTCACAGGAAGATAATACCATTTCAGCTCCATCGGTTACAAAAACATTTTAGCATCCAATAATTCGTTTGATTCATTCATTCAACGCAAATGTTTTGACGTTGTGGCCTCTACGGGCTGATCCCACTTTATGCAGGCTACGCTCTGATCCTGCGCTGCTTGTTTCCAAGGCGTCAGGTCGTCAGCGATATTTATAGTGACGATGACAGTCCCATCATAAACATTCTGCTTTGCGTTTGGTATGTTGAGTCGGAATTTATTTCCCGCCATGAAAAAATTTTTATCGTTAGACCATTTGTGAAAAACTAATGCAGGTCCTAAGCTAAAGAAAGAAAGTAAAAGCACGGTTGTTTTTTGACAAACATCCCTACTTAATGAATTGTTTTTCTAAATTATCCCGGCTCCTACCTGCACAGTGTTTACGCGCCACAAAGCAAACAGCAATATTAGTTAAGCAATAAACATTAATTGCATCACAAATAAAATAACGCGCATTTTTACTCTTGCAATTATGTATTTACACTTATACTTTCGTCTTGGTTTTTCATAGGATATTGGATTTTAAACGAGGCAGCATTTCTATGCAGCCTTTTTTTTGTCCTTTTGTGAAAGACGTATCTTTTCCCTTCTTTTCTGCGTATCCCTTCTACTCTCTTTATCGTTAATCTACGAGCCCCGTCCGTAAAACTAAGGCCCCCAACAATGGGCAGATTCGCTCTTGTGCAGCAGGCACATCCGCCCTACTTTTGTTGCAGAAGTTGATTGATAGCTACACAGACATCAATCCATCCAAATCCTAGAAAACCAATAGTACCGTCCAGTAAGTTATTTAAAGTCCAAGTTATCCAAACTAAAAACCACAAAATCCAGTATCAGTCAACTTCTATTTTTTTAAAGACCAGGATCCTTAGATAAAACCAAATAAAGAAAAGAAAAAGCCCGTTGTAAGATCCACCGTATCCTAAAAAAGAGAAAAACCTTAAGCAGATCCAGATTCCTTAAAAAGAAAAACCAACCCGATCCAGATCCTATAGAAAACAAAGGCGTCCAAAAATTCCGATGAACCAACAACAACAAAACCGTTCAACGCCTTATAACATTAAAAATTCCCCTGCCATAAGCAAGGGAATTTTCTTTTGGAAATGAAAAAGGTAACCGGTTGGCAATAACTTTTATAACACCCACTTATGCTGTGTATGACTTACCGCAATTGGTTATTTCCAGATCGTCTTCAGCTGGTGGTACTGTAATGATTTTACTTTCAACTTCTCCGGAGACTGGATTATAATGTTGGTGTAAGGTTCCGTAGGGAAAAAAATAGCTGTCATAACGGATAGACCGCCGTCGGCAAATAATTCTATGGAAGCATTATCAATAATGACAGTTATGTCAAGGCCTTGCTTGAGCGACAATCTTGGAGCCGACTGTTTTCGTGCAAACCCCTGGTCAAAATCAATCCTGCCGGAGGCGCTACGGTCGATAAAATAGCTATTGCTTGAGGCATCATAACCAACAATCAGTTTTTCACTTTTTCCATTAGACAGGGTTATGGTGAAGTTATCCAGTTTATCACCTGTTATTTTAAGTTTAGCCGGCCCTTTTAGCCCTCCTGTTTTAGAAGAAAGATCATAAGACGTTACATCTATTGCTTCTGCTACCACAGCTTTATCATTTAGCACCTCTAATTCTTTTACAGGCGTCGAGGTCACCAGGTATTTATCGCTTACTTTTTGCAGGCCCAGTTCTCTAGGTATTGTCATGGCGCTTCTCCATTTTTTGGTAGGAACCACGTTAGCATATTGCCAGTTGCTCATCCAACCCACAAACAGTTTGCGCGCACCGGTGTTGCTCCAGGTAACCCCTGCATAATTATCGGTACCATAATCTATCCACCGTGTATCCGTTGCAAAGGGAGTAAATGTTTTACCATCAAAATTTCCGGTAAAATATTGTGTGGCCGAACCGCCGTTAGGGCCGCCGGGATTTATGCTTATCAAAAGCACCCATACTTCTTTGCCTTCATGTTCCAAAGTAAAAAGGTCGGGGCATTCCCACACGCCGCCATGTGCACCAAACTCTTTTCCAAACTCACTTTCTTTTGTCCAGGCTTTTAAGTCAGGCGATGAATAAAAAGTAATGCGGTCTAGCGTTGCAAGGGTCATGATCCATTTTTTACTGGCCTGGTGCCAACTAACTTTTGGGTCGCGGAAATCTTTGATGCCCGGGTTTTGGAGTACCGGGTTGCCAGCATATTTTGTCCATGTTTTGCCTTCATCCAAACTATAGGCAATGCTTTGGGCCTGAAAAGTTTTCGAGCCGCTTTTTTCACCTGCACTGTTATGATGTGTAAAAATGGCAACGAGTGGAACCTTACCATCTTTACCAAAGCCAGATGTGTTACCCGAATCTATTACAGCGCTGCCCGAAAAAATATAGCCCAGGCTATCAGGATACAAGGCAATGGGTTGCTGCTCCCAACGAATTATATCCTTACTCGTGGCATGTCCCCAGTGCATTGGTCCCCACACCGTACTGTCAGGATAAAATTGATAAAACAGATGATAGGTGTTGTTGTAATACACCATTCCATTCGGATCATTCATCCACGCCTCTTTTGGAGAAAAATGAAATTGTGGACGATGGGGTTCGTTGTAGTACGCTTGTCGTACCGGCAATTTTCTGTGGTTGCTGCAGGCGGCAATAAAAATAATAAGTGCTATGCATTTAAGATAAGGTGACATACAAATTGCTTTAGGTTGTTCACAGCTTTGTACGTAACCGGTTTATGAGATGTAAACCGGGGCGGGCTGGCGAATAAACCAACACCTGCAGCTGCTACTTGTTATCGGCTCCTTCCACCCTTTATTCCTTCACTAACTTCTTCTCCAGATCTTCCAGCGACACCCCTTTTGTTTCAGGTACTTTTAGCAGAACCCACACTAATTGCAGTGCCATCATAAATGCAAAAAAGGCGAAAATAGGCCAGGGATTGTTTTTAAAAATACCGTTATCCCTGTCTAAAAAAATTGGCGTTACTAACGTGATGAGCGCTGCAAAAATCCAGTGTACGCTGGCACCAAACGACTGGCCCATCGCTCTTACCGTGTTCGGAAATATCTCAGAAATAAAAACCCATATTACAGCGCCCTGCCCAATGGCGTGGGCCGCGATAAAGAGGAGTAAAAAGCTCATAAGCATTGCTGCCCCTGCCCCGGAATAAAAACACCAGGCCACCATAGCAAGACTAACAATATAGCCAAGCGAGCCAAGGAGCAATAAGGTTTTTCTGCCAATGCGGTCAATAAGGTATAGGCCAACGAATGTAAAAAGGAGA
>DASQMG010000048.1:0-6831 GCA_035645595.1 Flavisolibacter sp.
AATGGAATCAATTTCAGCATACAAAGCGGTCTGTAAACAATCCTGAAAACTGTACCCTTCCAATCCAAGAGGACCTTATAACAGCGCCGTGGCTTTCTTTTCAAACTGCATCCTATGTAACTTACTGTAAAACCCACCGGTAGCCAACAATTGCAGGTGTGTACCGGCTTCCTTAACTTCACCCTTATCCAGTACAATAATTTTATCGGCCCGTTGTACCGTTGATAAGCGATGTGCAATAACAATGGAGGTTCTGCCGGAGATAAGTTTATCAATAGCACCTTCAATCAGCATCTCACTTTCTGTATCAATAGAGGAGGTGGCTTCGTCAAGAATAAGGATAGATGGATTATACAATAATGCCCTGATAAAGGAAAGTAATTGCCGTTGACCTAACGATAGCGTAGCTCCACGCTCCATTACATTATAGTCGTAGCCGCCAGGTAACTGCAATATAAATTCATGCATACCAATAAGCTTAGCCGCCTCCACCACTTTTTCTTTTGGTATAGAAGGGTTCAGGAGCGTGATGTTATCTAAAACCGAACCGGGAAAAAGAAACACATCCTGCAGTACCACGCCTATATTCCGGCGCAGGGTTTCAATTTCAAAATCATCAATAGAAACATCATCAACTTTTATTTGTCCACGATTAATTTGATAAAGCCTGTTAAGCAAGGAAATAATAGTGGTTTTGCCGCTGCCCGTATGCCCAACTATCGCCACCGTTTGCCCCGGCTCCACTACAAACGAAACATCTTTCAATACAGAATTATCTTCGGTATAGCCAAACCAAACACGGTCAAATTCAATCTTACCCTTCATAGTTTGTGGTGCGTATGCCTCTTTTGCGGAAGGTGGCAATACATCGTCGTTGTCTAAAACTTTAAACACCCGTTCGGAAGCAATCATGCCCATTTGCAGTACATTGAACTTATCGGCAATTATCCGTAGCGGACGGAAGATAAGATTGAGGTACAGAATAAAAGCTGTGACTTTACCGTACTGGCTTACTTCCAGCAAAAGTGCCTCCTTGGCTGTCCAGTAAACAACCAAGCCCATAGAAAGGGCCAGCACGATTTCTACCAGCGGGAAAAAAACTGAATAAGCAAAAATGGCTTTTACATTGGCATTGCGGTGGTCCTCATTAATCTCATTAAACTTTTGGCCCTCCCGCTTTTCCGCGGCAAAAGCCTGCACAATGTACATGCCTGTTATATGCTCCTGCACAAAAGCATTTAGGTTAGAAACCGCATTACGCACCCGGTGAAAAGATTTATTGACACTTTCTTTAAAGTAGTAAGTGGCAACAATTATAATAGGAAAAGGTATAAGGCAAATCAGGGTGAGCCGCCAATCGGTATAAAACATTACGCCCAACACGCAAAAAATAGAAAGTAAATCAGCAATAATGGGAATCAGGCCATCGGCAAAAATATCATTGATGCGTTCTATATCATCAACTGTTCTTGTTGTTAAGGTGCCAATGGGTGTACGGTCAAATTGGCGAAGGTTCAGATGTAATACTTTGCCAAACACTTTTACCCGCATATCCTTTACCACAGCCTGTCCCAGCCAGGAAGTGATGTACGAAAAATAAAAACGAAGCACTGTTTCCAAAATAGTAAACCCTATTTGAAAAACCGTGATCCACATCAGCGCTTCAATAGCGTTATCAACAAAAGTCCGGTCGGCATTTGCTATGTATTTATCAACCGTATATTGAATCAAGAAAGGCCGCACCGGCGTAAAAGCAGCTAACACAACTGCTAATGCGATAGAACCTGCAAACCGCGTTTTATAAGGCCTGGTAAATTGCAGCACCCTTTTTAGAAGGGATACATCGAAAAAAGGTTTTTTTATTGAAGTGCTCAAGAAAGTTGGTTAATACATTAACAGGTTTATAAGCTGATAGCCGGCAATTTCCGGTTTAGTAATAAAGGTGCCAACTGCCAAGGGCAAACCTGGTATTGTTTCAGGTTATGAACTTTTACCGAGCGCAAATGTACAGGGTTAAATTCCCTCCCTGGTTTCGCCCATAGCATTTTTATACGCTTTAATAAAAATAGCACCCAGGTTTTTATGCGGCGGAATGTAATCGTCAAAACCTTCAGTTTTTCCAGCCCGTGCTTTAAACTCTTTCCAGAAGGGAATCCAGTCAACATTATTACCCGTGCGCAGCTTTTCATTTAATAAATCAAAAAAAGGCTGGTTAATTACCTGCTTGCCAATTTGCTTGGAGGCGATGATATGAGCGTCCTCGGCATGCTCCAGCACATCATGTATTAAATGGTACCCCCCACAAGAGCCTAAAAAAACAATCTTGGCCGAAGGCGCTAACTGCTCAATGGTATAAGGGGCATAATAGCTGTGCCCCCGATGAACAACAATAGTAGGGTCTAACTTTTTTTCAGTAAGGTACTCGCATAGTGCCGCCTGCGCTTTATCTACCTCGCCTGATTCTTCATCCAATGGCTTGTTGGCAAATACCAGAATTGGTTTGCCTTTAGTAGAAGTGAAGCTGACCCATTGTTTGGTTTCGTTGCGCTTCCAAAGCGAAGAAGGGAACTGCGGCGTAAAGTTGGCATAGTTACCACGGCCGTCTTTATCACCATAAAAAAACACCTGCATTACTACCCGGCCAGTATCAACACCCGCTAAAGAATTATAACTTACCCCATACACCGGTGGTATATTAAATTCTTTGGAGAGATTGATTGTCGTATCGCTTGCTGACAGAAACAATTTATACAACAGGTCATATATTACCATTCCGCGCCTGTTATTATTTTGAGCGGCTTCCTCGTAATTTTGCTTTACGTTAGCCAGCATTTCCTCAGCCACCGGCTTTAAAATTTCAGAGATGCTTGCATACGAATCGGCTACATCTACACCATCTTCTAACCCTGGCGATTTATCGAGGCCATTTACAAAAGCCCGCATTAAAAAGTTAGCGTCATCTTTCCTGGGAAAGGAAGCCAGGAAGTCAGGAAGTGTAGCATACCCGGCGGCCATTTTAATGAACTTTTTAAAATGATCAAAGTTGACGCTTAAAAGCAACGAATCGCCACGGCCCCCAATCCTCTCCATCATTTTTGCATATACGCCTTTTAAATAACTGGAGGTATATAAGTCCCTTTCGCCGGCAATTACCAGATAATAAAGTTCCTGGGCACTTAACTGCTGTAAGGCCTTAAACCGGACAGCCGGATTTTCAACTTCGTGCAGCTCGTTAATAGGTTTAATAAAATTTTCAATTGCTTTGGCCTGGAGCATATCACTCAGGGCTGCCATTTCCGTAATCTTTTCGCCTGCCAGGCCTGCCTGCACATACTCCATTTTGGTTTTTACCAATAGCTGGTAATATTTTACAGGGTCGCCCTTTACCGCATCTATATTTGCTGTGGTTTGTGTACCCTTTAAAATATTATGAAGAAAAGGGAAATATAGCTGGCCACTGCCGCTTTTGGCCATTTTAGAGATGGTTTGGATATAGGAATCATCAATAGCACGAATAGCGTAGCCCAGCTTATTATTAGCTGCTGCATAATCGTAAAGTTGCCGCGGATTAAGATGACCGGCAATCCTGATCAGGCTGTCCCGAAAAGGAACATCAGGATTATCGCTGAGTATCTTGAAAGTTTTATCGGGATTGAGTTGAATATCTTTAGAAACTAAATGAAATTTGGCGGCTTTAGTACCGGTATTCTTATCAAATGCCCCGGTACCTACTAATAATTTACCCACCTCATAAGCCGATCCTTCGATAATCTTCTCAATAGACTCCCCCTTTTTATCAAAGGCCATCGATTTTTCATACACCTCTAATGCCGTAGGAAAAAGAGCAGCCGTTATTTGACGGGAGCGGTATTGTACAGAAAAGTTCTTCAATAAATTTTCTACCCCGGCGAGATAACCTTTTTTTGGTTGATCGGTAAGTGAGGGGTCGGCCTCAATAGCACATTGTAAGGCATCAACTTTCTTAGTAATAGCCTGCGAAACGAAATAATTCAGGTCTTCATTATCGCCTGAATTAATTTTCTGTTCAGCCAGTCTTTTTTGCGCTTTATCAATTTTATCGTGCCAAAGTACCCGGCCAATAGGTGGCTTACAGCCTGGAGACTGCGCTTTTGCTACTGCCGAAAAAAACACCACGGAAAAAAAACACAGTTGTAAAGGGTAAGTCATTCGCCTCATAGGGCAAATTTAATACCCGAAGTGGGAAAGGTGGTTAACGAGTTCATAAGGTATGGAAAGAGTAATGGATGACAAATGTCCGCTATTGGCCCCGCCCAACAAGCGTCATCTGCTATCCCCCACCTGTTATCTACATCCCTTACATTAATTTTTCATTAACTCTATGTTACTAACAAAGGGCCAATTCAGACGGTAAAGGCTTTTCCTGTACGTTTGTCCCAAAGTACAAAAGCCATGGACCCGAAAGGAAGAAAGGTGCTGATTGCCGATGACGAACCTGATATTCTGGAGATTTTAAAATACAATTTAGAGAAGGAAGGATATGCGGTGGTAACAGCAAAAGATGGCGATGAAGCTTTAGACAAAGCCAAGCATACGGCTCCTGATTTAATTGTACTAGATATGATGATGCCTAAAAAAAGTGGCATGGAGGTGTGCGAATTATTGAGGGCACAAACCGCTTTTAAGGATACACTGATTATGTTTTTGACGGCCATTAATGATGAAACCACACAGCTAAAGGGTTTTGATACCGGAGCCGACGACTATGTTAGCAAGCCAATTAGCACCTCGGTTTTTGTAAGTAAGGTTAATGCCCTGCTGCGGCGGCTGAAACCTACCGAGAATAAAAACATACAGATTGGCGAATTGGTTATTGACCCGGAAAAATTCATGGTAAATTTTGAGGGTAAAGACATTTCGCTTGCCAAGAAAGAATTTGAACTTTTATACCTTCTCGCTTCCAAACCCGGCCGCGTTTTTTTACGCAATGAAATTTTAAGCCAGGTTTGGGGCAACGATGTTATTGTGGGCGACCGAACCATTGATGTACACATACGTAAAATACGGCAGAAGCTGGGCATAGATTGTATTACTACAGTAAAGGGTGTAGGATATAAGTTTGAATTGTAAACCCCAACCTTTAAATGACTTAGCGGCATTTGAATTAAATTCCCTTTGACACTGGCGGGGTAAAAAACCGTATTTTAAACCTCTCCTATATTTCTTTAAGCTTAGTATTTTAAAATACGCTCCGAAAACCGGAGTCTAAACGCCCCTTTAGGGGTTGGGGTTTTATGTTTGAAGCAAAGAACTTATCGCCTACAAAACTGGCCGCCCTTACAGCGCTGATTTTATCCATTCCTATCAGTTTAGGTATTTATATTTTAGAAGGGAAGTGGCTTATCGGACTTATTTCTTTACTCACCATTTTTTTGGGCTCTTATGGCCTGATCCTCTACATTATCCAAAAGTTCATTTACCGGAAAATAAAGCTGATTTATAAATTCATTAATCAAACAAAAGCTACTAAGCGGGAGGAGACGTACTATAAATACATACTGCCGCAAAAAAGTATTGATGATGTGCGGGAAGACGTGGAGGCATGGGCTGCACAACGCAGCCGCGAAGTAGATGTTCTGAAAAGAAACGAAGTTTTCAGAAAAGAGTTTTTACAAAACCTTTCGCATGAATTTAAAACACCGGTATTTGCCATCCAGGGTTATATCGATACACTGCTGCAGGGCGCCCTGGAAAACCCCGAAGTGAATAAGCGTTTTTTAGAAAAAGCAAGCAAAAATGTACACCGGCTGGCCAACCTCATTGAAGATCTTGATTCAATATCAAAATTGGAAAGGGGCGAGTTAAAACTGGTAAAGAATTATTTCATTATACAGGATCTAGTACGCGAAGCTTTTGAAAGCCTATCCTTAAAAGCCGAACGGCACAGTATAGATTTTAGTATAAAAAAAGGTTGCGAAAAACCGCTGGCCGTTTATGCAGATAAAGAAAAAATACGGCAGGTAGTGGTGAACCTTATTGACAACTCCATTAAATATGGCAAAAGTGGCGGCCATATTATTGCCAGCATGTACAATACAGATGGGAAAAATATCCTGGTTGAGATCAGCGATGATGGAATGGGTATTCCAGAGCAATACCTGAACCGCATTTTCGAACGCTTTTACCGTACCAACAGCGGCCGTACAAAAGATGTTAGCGGTAGTGGCCTGGGCCTCGCCATCAGCAAACATATTATAGAGGCACATGGACATACCATTCATGTGCGAAGCAAGGAGGACGTAGGAACTACCATTGGTTTTACCCTTGATGCAAGAAAAGAATAATAATTTTTGCAGGTCGTAAACAAGAACGGAAACTCTTCCGCTAATTCAATATTATCTTACTGTTAAGTTTTACTACCTTTAAGAGGTATTGAAAACGGTTGCTACCATATTTACTTTTTGGCTTGCTGCAATTTTATTATCGCCTTGTACTGCGCAGCCTATAGACCAAATTGACTTTTTTGGCATTGCGGCAGAAGTTCCGCCTGCGCCGCAACAACCCGATTTTAACAGCCCTTTATCGGATGTGGCGGTTGCCTCATTTATAAATAATATAGATGTAAAAGCGCTACAGCCTTTTCTTGCTGTTCTGGTTCAATACAAAAACCAATATGGTCCCGACGACTGGCTTTACTACCAGGCCGTTCGCAAAGTGGCACAGCACATCAGCCCAAAAGCGGACAATTACTACCGTTATACCTTTTACAAATGGTGGCTGTTAAAGCAATCGGGCTATGATGTTGTATTAACCTGGTCGGGCAACTACCTTTTATTTTATGTGCAGTGCGAC
>DASQMG010000049.1:0-5202 GCA_035645595.1 Flavisolibacter sp.
AGTTGACGGGCTTGTTCTATTTCCTGCCTGCTTTTATGGCTCGATAATACAAT
This sequence comes from Flavisolibacter sp., assembly GCA_035645595.1. Classification (GTDB taxonomy): domain Bacteria; phylum Bacteroidota; class Bacteroidia; order Chitinophagales; family Chitinophagaceae; genus Flavisolibacter. The sequence goes on from DASQMG010000049.1 coordinate 54, forward strand.
TACATGAATATGCTTATACGGTTCCATGCCTTTTAGATCTTCGAGGAACTCATCCCCGGTTATGCCTCTGAGGTGCATATCCGTTACAATTAGCTTAGGCAGCTGCCCTTTATCCGCAACTGATTCCAGATATGAAAAGGCCTCCATGGCTGTATTTACGTAATGCACGGCTTCTACACCGGTCGTTTTAAAAACATCGGCAAGAATTTCCACATCATCCTGATCATCATCAATGATAAGTATCTTACAAGGCATCATTGTAGATGCTACATGCTTATTTTGGTGCATCTTGGACTAATTATCGTTAAAACAATAGGACAAAGCAAAGAAAATACCAGCAAGTAGCTGTTGATTTATGTTGAACAACACTTCGACACTATCTTTACAGCAAACTCAGCTACCTATGTCACCTGCCACAAAAACCGTTCTTTGTGTTGATGATGATGCCGACGACAGAGAGATCGTTTGCTTTACCATTGGAGAAATCGACGCTTCGTTAAAGGTTGTCCACGCCGCCGACGGCCTGGAAGCAATCACCTATCTTGCAAAAGCCAAAAGTGAAGATGCTCTTCCCTGCCTGGTCATTCTTGACATTAATATGCCACGTATGGATGGTAAGCAGGCCCTTGCTGAAATCAAAAAGGACAATCAACTTAGCAAGTTGCCGGTAGTTATTTTTTCCACCTCCAATAATCCAACAGATACAACGTATTGCAAGAGCTACGGGGTAGAACTAATTACTAAACCTTCAACGATGCACTCCATGCAACACGTGGTGAAACGCCTGCTGCAGCCCTGTATAAAATAGTAAGACAGCCTTTTTCGATCATACACAAGGATATTTCTATACAAGTGCCGCCTGTTTACCTGCACTATTAATCAGCCGGCAGCAGAATCCTGAATGAAGATCCTACCCCGGGTATGCTTTCCGCCCAGATGTAGCCCCGATGGTTTTCTACCACTTTTTGTACGATAGCAAGACCAACCCCTGTGCCTTCATACTCTGCCCTACCATGGAGCCTTTGGAACAATTTAAAAATACGTTCTGCGTCATCAGGGTCAAAGCCGATACCATTGTCTTTAATGGTAATCAAATGCAAAGATTTTGTTCTTAAATCAGGTGGAATGCTGGCCGTTATGTCAACTCCCTGTATGGCTTGTGCCGATATTTCTACACGCGGTTTGTTATTTTTATTTTGATACTTAATTGCATTGCTAACCAGGTTTTGCATTAACTGCCGTAACTGGCGGTGATCGCCTTTTACGCTGGGCAGATCCTGAAGGTGAACGCTCGCCCCTTGTTCAATGAGTGTGGCCTCCATGTCATCCAGCACGTCTTTTACAATACTTGTTAAGGCTACATCTTTTATGGTTGTTATTCCAAGTGTTGTATTAGAGTAAGATAATAAATCATCAATGAGCGTACGCATTCTCCCGGCAGCGTGGTGAATGCGTTGAGCAATCAACTTGTTCTCGTCGCTTAGTGAAGAGTCAATGTTGATTAATAAAAGGTCCAAAAAGTAACTGATTTTACGCAAGGGTTCCTGTAGATCATGCGAGGCTGAATAGGCAAATTGTTTTAACTGCTCATTCACCTGCTTTAGTTCCCTCGTCCGCTCTTCAATTTTTTGTTCCAGTATCTCAGCGGCTCTTTTTTCCTCGGTAATTTCCATTACGGTACCGATCAGGTTACTAGTGCGGTCTCCTCTGTCGAAGTATTTACCGTTTATGCGTATCCAGCGAATAGATCCATCCGGCAGGACGATACGGGTTTCGTAAATAAGATCGCCGGTACGCAGGGCTGCTTTATGTGCGCTGTTCCTGACAGGCACGTCGTCTGGGTGTATCCTGTCCGAAAAAGTAGTATAGGGCCAGTGCCCGGCTCCATCCAGCCCGAAGATTTCCGCAGCCCGTGGAGAGTAGCGCATGCTTTGGGCTTTCACATCAATTTCAAAGGTGCCTAATTGTGCTGTTTCAACTGCGAGGCGGGTTCGTGCCTCGCTTTGTTTTACAGCTTCTTCTGCCAGTTTTTGTTCATGAATGTCGAAACCCACGCCTATATAGCCGTCAAATTCTCCATTGGGTAGATGGCGGGGATTACCTTTAAATGCATACCACCGATACGCTCCATCATGTCGTTTTACCCTTACCGATGGAATAAAATAAGGCTGTCTGTTAGCAAAGGCACGACCATAGAGTTCCATTACTACGGGTACGTCCTCAGGGTGAAGGATGCCATCCCATGCTCTGCCCAATGCCTCTTCTGCGGTTTGACCTGTATAGTGAAGCCAGGTCTTATTCCAGTAACTAACGGAAGCAAGCGGATCTGCCTCTATGATGAAGATAAACATGGGGCTTTCATTAGCCAGTGCCCGAAAACGCTCTTCACTCTCCCTCGTTATTTGCTCTCTTTTTTTTTGCTCACTAACATCGGTGAAGAGCACTGCAACCTTTTTACTTCCCTCACCCCCGCTCCGGTAGGCGTATACTTCAAACCAGCGTCCCATTGCTTCTGATCTTTCCACGAGACGAAGGGCTTCCCCGGTCAGGGCTACCTTACCATACAACTCAAACCAGTGCTGTTCTAAATCAGGCACTAGTTGACGGGCTGTTTGCCCAACTGCGTTTTTAAGTCCTGTTTGCTTTTCAAATACAGGATTGGTTTCCAGGAAACAATAGTCAACAGGCTTTTTATCTTCATCAAAAATCACTTCCAATACACAAAATCCCTGGTCCATTGACTGGAATAGATCCCGGTATTTGGCTTCACTTTCCTCCCTTATCTTTTTTGCTTTCACTTTTTCGGTCACATCATTCGATAACGTAAACACGCCGCTCACGGCGCTGCTGCCTTCATCATAATAAGGCTTGTAATAAACATCAAAATAGTGTCGTTCTTCCCTTCCCCCTTTAATTGAAATAACGGGTACTTCTGTGGCCTGGAAAAGTTCGCCCGTCTTAAAAACCCTGTCAATCATTTCGTACGCAAACTGCCCTTTGAATTCGGGGATTGCTTCCAGCAGGGGTTTACCAATGATCGATTCTGTTTTCGACCACAATTTTAAAGCATCGTCGTTTGCCAGCTCCAGGATATGGTCCTGACCACGGACAATGCCAATGACAACAGGGGCTTGCAAAAAAACATTGTGGGCCTGTTCCAGCCCCTTCATTTTTTTACGCATTGCATCTGCCTCTATATGCTCAGTAATATCTTCTGTTGTATGAATAATGTATGCCACTTCACCATCCTGGCTCAAATAAGGCAGATTGCTAACCCTCCAATACCGTTTGCTAAAGCGCCCTTCCGGATCCCGTATATCGTAGCGCTGAAGGGGCAATTGATGAGAGGCTTTGTGTAGTAATAAGTAATTTAAAGAAGCCTGCAGGTCACGCTGTCCGGTATCCAGGGGATCGTTGGGATTCGAAGGGAAGGCTTCAAAAACGCCATGACCGATGACATTTTCCTTTGCGACAGAGAGGTAGCTACAGATATCGTGGGTGGCTGCTATAATGGTAAAGCGTGGCGCATCGGGTAAGAAAATCAGGCGCATACCCGGGGTTGCCTCGAACAGGGTAAAGTCCGGCCGGGGAGGCACTTGCGAGGTGGATGTTTCGTCTGTCATAAAGGTAATGATGAAGATAAGGATTATGTAAATTCGATACCCACTGTTTACTTCATCGCTTTATACAAAGGGCAACGTATTCGGGCATCAAGGAGATAAAGTGTGACTGCTTATTCTGTAGTTAAACTAACATCATTGTTTTTTTAATCACCACTTAAAAGAGGGTCTACCAGATACATGCATGGCAATGAATAATTGAAAAATCTCCATCCGTTTATGAGGATAATTGCCGTGCCGGTAGCTCCTAATAAGTCAGGCCCGTTTGAGGTTGCCCCTTAACCAGTGTTTAATTATTTTGCCCGCCGATGGAGTTGAAAGCCTGGTAGATTTTAAAGATCACACAGTAGTTGCCCCCGCTTCTTGCAAATGCAAGATCGCAACACAAAACCGAAAACCTTGTCCCCACACTGGAAACAATTTGTTGTTAGTCGAACTATGATCGGTGGCTACCTTAACAGCCGGAAGGTGAATTCATCGCGGTTAATATTCCTGAGTTCAGGCTGCATGTATTTGACGGAGAAAAGAAGGTATTCAGCATTGATATTGTTGTTGGCAAGGCAGCGCATAACACTGTGATTTTTGCTGATGAATTGCAGTATGTTGTATTTAGTCCTTATTGGAACGTTCCTCCCAGCATTGTCCGAAAAGAGATACTACCTGCAATAAAAAGAAATGGAGACTATCTTTCTCAAAATAACATGGAGCAAACCGGATCAGCCGCAGGCTTGCCGGTCATCCGCCAAAAGCCCGGTGGCGCCAATGCGCTCGGCAAAGTGAAATTCTTCTTTCAGAACAGTTACAATATCTACTTTCATGACACGCCGGCGAAGTCGCTTTTTGGCGAAGAGGCCAGGGCATTCAGTCACGGCTGCATACGGTTAGCGGATCCTGAGAAACTAGCCACCGGGCTATTGCATAACCAGCCGGAGTGGACACCCCAGGCAATGGCCGGGGCGATGTCAGCGGTAAAGGAAAAATGGCTAACTCTTAAAGACCCACTGCCGGTGTTTATTACTTATTTCACGGCGTGGGTTGATAGTGATGGTTTGCTAAATTTTAGAAAAGATATTTATAACCATGATAAGCAGGTAGCCAGAGATCTGATAGAACAGTAAAACACCTGTATCTTGCTAGTGCTGCTTTCAATATATTCTTTCATAGGTGTGCTACCGTCATTATGATAATTCTTACTTTATCGATCAAGCCTGGGCTGTATTGATAAACGGCAACAAAGCATAAGAAGTTAAACTGCGGGAAAGTACCAGAAAGAGCTATGGAACGGGATAACAAATTTAATAATACCAATTGTGAACAGGTTTGGACCCGAAGTGATAATTAAAGACGATTTAGATGGCCAGGAGAGGTGAAATGAAAGTGTTATGGAACTGAATACAACCACGAAATTATTTTTTTAGTGACGGTGAAAATGCACCGCCATCGCTGACCAACACTGAAATAGAACCCCTTTTTGATTCTTTCCGACATTAACTTGCCAGGGCTAAATAGGATGGCACTGAGGGAACAAG
>DASQMG010000050.1:0-3552 GCA_035645595.1 Flavisolibacter sp.
CAGGTTCACCAGGGTTACATGCAAGCCGAGGCTGCAAATGCAGGTTATAAATACTGCCAACAACATCTTCTTTTCCTTTTCAAACGGAACCAGTATTTGATAGACAAACAAATTGCTTAGTCCGATAACAAAAGGAACCGCACACAGAAGCCGCATCAACGGAATCGCTGGCAGAAAAGCTGCTCCGGCAACTAGCTGGATAATTTGCGGCGCCAAAAAATAAAATCCAACAGTAATGGGAAGCGTTAGTAGTATGATAAAACTCAACGCTTTATCAATCAGAGACCGGATACCTGCAAGGTCCATCACGGAAGTAAGTTGGGATATCCTTGGAAACAAAATAACATTGAGCGCCAGCACCAATAGCAAGGACAGCTTTATTATTTTAATCGCGACGGTATAATAACCAACAGATTTTTCGTCTGCTGCCATTCCAAGGATGATTACATCAAAAAAAACATAAATACTTATTATAGAAGCCGTGAGAAAAAAATGCAGGAGCGGTTTTACGTGTCGCCTTATACCTGCTACATCTTTACTTTGCTGAAAAGCATTGATCCTGTATAAATTGGTAACAGCAACTGCCAGCTGCACTAAAATAATGATACCATAGTATATAACATAATCGGGTGTCGAGGCTATGAAAATGAAGATAGCTGCTAGTCCCAATGCACGAAGAACGATATTTCTTATTGTCGTAAATTTAAAAGCTTCAATTCCCTGCATGTACCATTCCGCAATAAAGGGCGGCAGCATTATGTTAATGCATCCCAGTGCAAACAAGGGCAGGGGAATTACCTGTCTGCTAAAATTAATGATGCCGGCAAACACCGCTAAACCTATTATTGATACCAGCACGTGAATCAGAAACAACTGTCGAAAGAGTAGCTGCTGCCCGGGGAGATTGTTTTGTAATTTGGCGGCTTCCCGCACACCATAAAACGGAATACCAAAAGAAGCAATTGCGATGATAAAGCCGGAAACGTATTCAACATACCCAACCAGCCCCAAACCTGCTGCTCCAAGTGTACGGGTAATATAAGGATAGCTTATGAGTGGAAAAATTAATTGTGAAAAGGCATAAAGAAGTTGATAGGAAAACTTTGTTTTGATACCGGACATAAGTGCAGTTGAACCGCACGAATATAATTGAAATGTTATCCTTTCCTGCCACCCTTTTTCGGCACAGGTTTTTCGGCCTTCTTACCATTATTCTTATCACTCTGTGCCTGCAGCTTTTCTTCGTTCGATTTACCTTCAGCATCTTTTAACACATCGGGCATTGGAAAGTCACCATCTTTTAATTTAAAGTCGTATACTTTATCCACGTGTTGCCATTTGCCTCCCACCCAGCTAAACCCTTCGTAATCGCCATCAGGCACAAAAGTCCAGGGTTGCTCCGGATCATTTTCTTCTGAAATCAAATGATCTACCACAATCATGTTCATGTCCTCATCCCAGTTCATAGTAGTGGATGCTTCTTTTTTATATTCGATGGCAAAGCGATGTTGTGGCTTGCGCTTGACGCTGTCTTTTGCGAATGAAAAATATGGTTGGCCTCCGAACACAGGCTGGCCTTGCGCGGTAAAGGTGAGTACATCCACCCATTTTTTGTTGGTGCGGTAACTATTGCCGTCAAAGCCAAAAAGGGTGTAGTGCGCCTTTCCATTGAAATCTGTTTTAATAATGTTGTAGTAAACAGCGCCTATCCAGCTGTTCTTGTCACGAGCCGAATCAACAGGGTTTTCGGCAAATTCGGAATAATCTTTTAACGGTATTAGTTTTAAAGACCCATCAGTTGTACGCATTTGGATGGCACCCCGCTGGCGGCTTACAGCATATTCGTTCTGAAAATTTAATTGCCAGGAAAAAATCCGGAATGCACTATCCGGTGAATAAATATGTGAAACACCTCTAACCGAATCAAAAGGAAAATAAAAGGAATGCTTTATTTGAAGGCTGCGTATAAGCGTTTTTACAAACAAGCTGTCATTTCTCATACGGTCCCCTGTTTCCTCAACTGTAAGAAATGCTTTGGCGAGGTTCTTCAGTGTATCCTCTTTTTTGTACAGCGACTTTAGATCTGCAGGTAAAATTTTTTTTATACTGATAGATTGCCCCTCTTGGGCAAAACCAATGTAGCCTGCAAAAAGAAAACAAAAAAAGAAGAGACGATTTTTCAAGACGTGATAATTTGTTCAGGGCTAAGAACGGCTAAAAAAGGCAAAAATTATGCTAAGGGCTTGTTTAAAAAACGGTAATGCTTATAATGATTCGGCAAAGTGAGCAAGGGTGTCAAAGCGCAAATCTATATCGGCGTGGGGGAAAGGCTCATCGGGATTAGTGGTTGCTACAAAAACAGTAGCCATACCGGCGTTGCGGCCAAAGCGCATATCGCTTAGCTTATTGCCTACCATAATGCATTTTGCGAAATCAATATCCGGAAAATCGGCTTGTGCCAGAAACGCCATTCCAGGGTTGGGTTTACGAAGCGGGCTATCGTTATCTACATGTGTGCAGGCATAAATTTTATCAATTCGGCCTCCCGCAATTTCAACCTCCCGCTTCATTTCTAGGTGAATAGTATCTAAAGCTTCCTGCCCCATCAGCCCTTTGCCTACGCCCTTCTGGTTGGTAACAATTATAATGCGCCCAAAACTCTCGCTCAACCTTTTGAATACATCCAACACTCCCTTACTGAAAATAAAGTAGTCCCAATGCAGAACATATTCATTCAATTTTTCGTCGTTAATCACACCGTCACGGTCTAAAAAAAGCGTCCATGTTTTGTCCACCTGTTGTAAGTCCAGCATACCTAATTTTCGGTTGACGAGAAATATTTTTCTTCTACAAGCTGGCAAATGATATGTCCCAGCATAATGTGGCTTTCCTGGATCCGCGGTGTATCGGCCGACGGAACCGCAATCAAATAATCGCTAAGGCTTTTTAACAGTCCGCCGGTAACGCCGGTGAATCCAACTGTGATAACACCTTTGACTGTGGCAGCTTCAAATGCTTTTACAATGTTGGCCGAGTTTCCGGACGTTGATAAGCCAACAAGTACATCCCCCCGTTGCATGATTCCTTCTACCAGGCGTGCATACACCATATCAAAACCATAATCGTTGGCCACCGCTGTTATGTAAGAAGTGTTGACATGTAATGCCTCTGCAGGCAATGCCTTACGGTCTTTATAAAACCGTCCCGAAAACTCGGCCGCTAAATGTTGTGCGTCGGCCGCGCTGCCGCCGTTGCCGCAGAAATAAAGCCGTCCCCCGGTATTAAATGACGCAACAATTGCGGTAATTACATCATCTACAATTTGCAGCAAAATCTCGTCTTGTAAAATAAGAGTCTTAACTTGTATTGACCTTTCAATAATATCTCTGATCTTTTCCATAAACTGGGCAAAGCTAATGGCATTTAGTTATCTAAACTTTTGGCTAACCCCAAAATGGCAGCAGTAAGTTTTTGCCAGGAATATTTTTTCTTTTCCTCAAGCAAATGTGGCAAAAAGAAAGATTCCCCCAGGCTGTAATATTCAACGATAGC
>DASQMG010000051.1:0-4654 GCA_035645595.1 Flavisolibacter sp.
CAGCCGCTTTTAGTAGGAGCGGCCGTAACGGCCAAAACAGCCCGGTGGATGGGCTCCTGGGCCGATGGGTTGATTACCGTGCACCAACCATTCAACGATTTGAAAAAAGTGGTAGAGGGGTTTCGCGAAAATGGTGGCGAAGGAAAGCCGGTTTATTTAAAAGTTCAATTATCGTATGCTGCCACCGACGAAGAGGCCCTCAAAGGAGCCCACGATCAATGGCGCACGAATATCTTTTCCGGAACCGTACTAGGCGATCTCTCACGGGTAGAGCAATTTGATGCCTTAGGCGAATTTGTGCAGCCGGAAGAAATGCATGGCATGGTGCGCATCACTTCGAACATGCAAAAGCATATTGATTGGATAAAGCAAGACATGGAACTGGGCTTCGACAAAATTATTTTGCATAACGTAAATCGCGAGCAGGAACGGTTCATTAATGATTTCGGAGAAAAGTTCTTGCCCCTGTTTAATTAGGCTTTTCTAATTACATAACGGTGAACCGGGTTTTATAACGATAGCTACGAGGCAACCGGAATAAAATTTAATGAAATGGAATTCACGCAATGCCTTGTATTTTTTTGAGTAAACCGTTCGCCTTTGAACACGTGGCCCAAGTGTGCATTGCAGGAAGTACAAACAATTTCTATACGTCTTCCATCGGCATCCGGCAAGTGTTTTACTGCACCGTTTATCTCATCGTCGAAGCTAGGCCAGCCACATTGTGATTCAAACTTATCATCCGAACGGTAAAGGGGTATATTGCAACGGCGGCAGACATAAGTTCCGGTTTCTTTGTTATTGTTATACTTTCCCGTAAAGGGACGTTCTGTCCCTTTATGAATGATTACTCTTTCTTCTTCGGGTGTTAGTGTATTGTTGTCCATAATTGAGTCATTATTTTTTAGCCAGGTTTTTCTTTCTTGTCATTTTAGTAGAATCAGCATCAAGCCCGCGCAAAAATTCAATTATTTCTTTTCGCTGCCGGCTATCATCAATATAAAAAGGATGAGGAGATGTTTTGCCTCGTTTCGGGTCTAATAATTCATCAAGGCTTTTTACAGAAGCATCGTGCAGAAATAAAGTAGTTCTTGCAAGGTCAAGAAGCAGTGGAAGTGCATTGCCACGTGGCCCACCATGAGCACTGGCATCTACAATTACCATTTTATCATCAAAATTGCCTATGGAATTAAGAATTTTACTTAGCTTTTTATTTCCCCTTACGCCACCTACTATTGGCGTGTAACCCGGCCAAAGTGTTTTAAGGTCAACCAGTGTGGCAGGTACCGGTTTGCTTTGATCTACATTATGGCATGTGGTACAGTTTGTTCTAAATAATTCGCGGCCGCGCATGGCCATTCCTTCGTCTACCTTAGGGGCCCGCGGAGCTTCTAAAGCAAATGTGTAAGCGGCCATATCCTGCACTTTTTTCTCATCTACACGCCGCCCAACTACATTATTCAGATCGCCTGGTTTGCCGCCTATTTTCGCCTGTACATACGGGTACCCCGTTACTCCTGTTTCTTTCAATATCTCTTTGTATTCTTTATGTATCTGCTCACCAGCCGGCCCACCCAGGCCTTTTAAAAATTGGAGTCCTTCAGGCGTGGCAAGTGTTGTAAGATCAAGGTTAGTAGTGAAAGATGAATTACTTATATTATGAAACAACTCAAATTCTCCTGAAGTTCCATAAGGTGCAGCGAGGTCCTGCCGAAACAGGGGTACATTTTTGACAGGGTTGCCATTTCCGTCTGATGTTTCATCAAACGTTCCAACCGGATAAAACTCGGGGTTGCTTAAATATTCGTCCACCTCTTTTTCTGTAGAACTGGGCCGCATTCCTCTGGCCGCCCTACCTATTGATATCCCTAAAAAAATTTGCTGCATGTTTGGATAATAGGCACGTGAGTTATTGGCTAAGGCCAGAAATCTTCCCATATTAAAAGTGAGTGGGGCAGGGCCATCAATACGCTTACCCGCTGAACCACCGCCAGGCATATCAAAGGCCGATTTATCAGTGATAGTATGACAAATAGCGCAGCTTACTCCCACCATATCAGCTTTTAGAATGTCAATGCTTTGATCCCCGTTACTGTCCTTTGCAACTACGCCTATAATGGCGTTTGCATTCAGCAATGCAATCGTTGTTTTAACGTCGTTTAACAGCGGGGCCCGTTGGGGCGACAGGTCTGTTTTAAATTCGGCTTCTAATTTTTTGCGCAACACGGGGTCAAGCGCTTCCGCTTCCATATCAATTTGCAACCCTATCTCTAAAAATTGTTTGGGAGTTGAATTAGACTGCACTACTCCCTGCTGCCACCGCATAGCGTTATTCCAAAAACCCTCATTACCAAACGTCTCAAATCTGAACACTTCTTTTCCGCGGCTTACATCGCCTAACAGGTGTGGTTTTGGCGCTGATGTATCTGCAGGCCCGTCGCTTGCAACGGCCGGCTTTATATCCTGTATGTTTTTCGGATTACGATCATTACAGGCATTAATTAATGTAACGGCAAAAAGTAAAATTAAAAATAAACTGATGTGCGAAAGCGGTGAATGGTTATAACTTTTTAATACACGCATGATAGGATGAATTAGATATGATCTGATTAGCTGAGCTTAATAATGACTATTGCACGCAATAAGCGCACTCCTAATCTATGCTTCCAGATTACGCTTTATACATTTTTAGAATAGCTGCAGAGGACAAGCCTCTGCAGCTATGAAGCATAATAGCATTGATCATCTTAGCTACTTAGTTATTCAACGCATTTTTATTAAATCCTGTAAGTCCTAAATAAGCATGCTCTTCTTTTGATTTTCCAATTGAGCTAGGAACATAATAAGGGGAGTTAGCCACTTCTGTCAATACCCCGCTTGCTGATGTTCGGAACGTGCTTACGGTATGGCTTTGATACGCACCTGTATTATATAAATATCCGTCAGCCTCATGCAGATCTTTTGCATCACCCATTGGTAAATTGCCCCTCTTATGAAAGAAATTAGGTTCCAGTGTTTTTGCTATAAGGTTAGAGCCTAATACACTAAACACACTGATATCATTGGAGCCAAAGGAAGCAACATAGAGTTTACTCCTGTCAAGGCTTACCCAAGTCCAGCAACCTTCGTCATTTCTGCCGGCAGTGGCAAAGTTTTGAACCTGCGCTGCAGTAGTACCATTATGTACGGTTACACTATGGTTTTCAACCGAGGAATGAAGATTGAAATTGGACATATAAATGTACTGGTCGTTTGGGCTCCACGAAAAACCGATATTACCCGATACACCTGTTTTTTCATATACTCCTGTTTGCATTAAACTACCTGCAGAAAAATCATAGATATACAATCTTCCAGGTCTTTGTTTTGACAAGTCAGGATCCATCACCATGAAATGAGGAACACCCCATGTGGATACAGCAATCCTGGTTCCTGTTGAATTAAATTCAACGGTTGTTGGCCCGCCGTTGTTCCCATCGGTATAGGTAGCGCCTATGTTTTCAAATTTCAATAAACCGTTGGATTGATCAAAAGTAAATACTGCCAGGTTACGCAAGGGTGTTGACACAACAGTACCGAAAGCTACACCTTCTTCTCCCTGAAAATTTGGATTGGCAAATTGATTGCCTACAACCACCCAGGTTTTACTGCCCATCATTTTAGCGGCAATAGATGCGGCTCTTACGCCACGCGAATCCATGTTATCCATAGCAGGCGTTGCCGGGTTCTGATCTACCTGGGTTAAATGGCCATTGGCCTTATTTATTTTAAAAACAGAGATGCTGCCGTTAACGGGATTGGCGCCGGCATTAACCGCAAGCAGGTATTCGCCAACAATGCGCAAAGCCCACTGGGTATCAAAATCGCCTTCGGCTGCATCACCTTTATCTCCTGTGGGGTAAGGCGATTTGTTGATTTCTTCAACAGAACCGTCACCCTTTCGTGCTAACGCAATAATAGCATTGCCCATTGATGAATTGGTGCTGGTGTAGATGTAGCCCCGGTTGTTGTTGCCGTTTTCGTTGTCTTTATCCTTATCTTTTTTTGCAAGCGCACTATTAATACTCGAATCAAGGTTGGGACTCAGTTCTTTTTTACAGGAGAAAAAAACAGTCGTCAGCATTGCGAGGCAAAGAATTTTTTTCATTGTATATTTTTTTGGGAGTAAAAAGATTTAACCGAGGAGCTACAAACATGGCTCCATGACCCAAAAAAATTCTCACAGAAGTATACCTTTTGTATACTGAAAATGAACGTATTATATAATTATTTAGAACCCTTATATAATTCACACTATTTAGACAAGCCCTGAGAAGGCCACGTATGAATTGGCATGTGAAAAGTAAAAATGTTAGTGTTGTTGTTAGTATGTGCCTTCAAAGAGGTACTATGAAGATGAAGGATTTTTTGAACGATAACCAACCCCAATCCAAGTTTCTGCGGCCTTCTATCCGAAAGGGCCTCGTCCTCTTTATACTCATTGATCCAGTGAAGCAGGTCGTGGGGCAGAGGAGGTCCTTCGTTTTCAATTGTAAAAATTAATTCAGCCCCTTCCACGGCTAAGTAGGTTTTTATGGAACCGCCGTCCGGCGTGCTTTTTAAAGCATTATCTACCAGGTTTTGCACCACCCTCTCCATCATGCTGATGTCGGCA
>DASQMG010000052.1:0-1675 GCA_035645595.1 Flavisolibacter sp.
CGCCTTGATCTCCGGCAGATCAATAAAAGCTTTGCGGACAAGGCCCTTGCCCGTGCCGCGTAATTTGATTGTTTGCTCATGGACCGGCGAGGCAGGCTTTATGAGCCAACTGTTGGCAATAGGTTTGGGAGCATTCAATCGTCAAACTCCAGGAGCTTTGTATAGAAGACACAGGGTAGTTTTTGGAAGATATGTCTAAGGGAATGGTGACACCAGAATAATTTGGAGCCGTTATCACTGAAAGTAAATACGTTCCAGGTTACCTGTAACTAACTCTCTGCCCCTTCCCCTCCCATTCTTTCAATAACACATTAGCCCGATACTTTTGCAATATGAAACTAATTTCCTTTTTCACTCTCCTGCTTAGTTCTTTTGCAGCTCTTTCTCAAACAGACAGCTTCTACTTATTAAAACCCGACCGGGTCTTTGATGGGGAAACAATGCACAACAATTGGGTAGTTTTAGTACAGGGTAACAAGATTGAAGCGGCCGGCACCATGAACTTTAAACTTCCTGCAAACACCCGGATTATTGAACTAAAAGGAACGACGCTCCTGCCCGGATTAATTGAAGGCCACTCACATTTATATCTTCACCCTTACAATGAAACTTCTTGGAACGACCAGGTGTTGAAAGAAAGCCGCGCCGAACGTACAGCAAGAGCGGTAACACATGCTAAAGCCACTTTGATGGCAGGCTTTACTACTGTTCGGGATTTAGGCACTGAAGGCGCCATGTATGATGATGCAGGTTTGAAAAAGGCAATTGGCAAAGGAATCATCCCTGGTCCCCGAATGATTATAGCGACAAGAGCCATTGTTGCGAAGGGAAGCTATGGGCCCTCCTATGACAACCCTGATATTGACCTTCCGCAAGGTGCCGAAGAAGTGGCCGGTATAGATGACATTACTGCCGCTGTTCGTACACAGATAGGCAAAGGAGCCGACGTGATAAAAATCTATGCAGATTATCGCTGGGGCAAATTTGGTGAAGCGTTACCAACTTTCAGCGCGGAGGCGATTGGATGCGCTACTACCATTGCAAAAAGCGGCGGCAGGCAGGTGGTTGTACATGCCTCTACAAAAGAAGGAATGAAAAGAAGCATTGCCGCAGGTGTGGCTACAATAGAACACGGCGATGACGGTGATGAAGAGATATTTACATTGATGAAACAAAAAGGTGTAGCGCTTTGTGCAACACTGGCAGCCGGTGATGCCGTATTACAATATGGTGGCTGGAAAAAAGGTATGGATCCGGAGCCGGCAAAGATTACAGCAAAGAAAAAAAGTTTTGCCGCTGCTCTAAAAAGTGGCGTTACTATTTGCATGGGCGGCGATGTGGGTGTGTATACTCATGGAGATAATGCGAGGGAAATGGAACTGATGGTTGAGTATGGAATGAAGCCTCTGGATGTTCTTAAGTCCGCCACTTCAGTTAACGCGGATGTATTTGGCTATAGCGATAAAATAGGAAGAATAAAGAAAGGATTATTGGCTGATATCATTGCCGTTGAAGGCGACCCGTCAAGTACTGTAAAAGCAATAAGGCAGGTTACTTTTGTAATGAAAGATGGCAAGATTTACAAATAGGTTTTTCGCACTGAGCCAAGGAGTAAGGGAGGTTATTTTGATTTATCTTTTAACTCTAAGCCAAAATGTCTGTGATTCTTCAAGAC
>DASQMG010000053.1:0-8095 GCA_035645595.1 Flavisolibacter sp.
GCTTGCTGTACTTGTATTTTTTTCTTCACCATCCCTTGCCACCGATTACTATGTATCGGCGCTTACCGGCAATAACACATTTGCCGGCACCTCTCCAGGGCAGGCTTTTGCCACGATAAAAAAAGCGGCTGACCTAACAAATCCAGGCGATACCGTGTTTATCATGAACGGTACTTACAACCCGGTAGCCAACTTTCAGCAAAGCATTGTTACCATCACCCGCTCCGGTACCGCCGGCTCCTACATTACATACAAAGCTTACCCAGGACATTCTCCCAAGCTGCAATTATTAACAGGTCTAAACTACCAGATATGGCGGGCGGTAGCCATTGATGCCTCCTACATTATTTTCACAGGGATTGAAATACAAGGCACCAACCAAAGCCTCGACTCTGCGGGTGCTTACCAAACCTGGCAGGATTATGAAAACAACATTAAGGATTATAATAAGATCTCAATGTATAACTGTGGTTCCATCTCCATCGGTGGTAGCGCGGCCGTTCACCATGTTATCATATCTAATTGCAAAATTTACGATACCGGCGGTGGCATCGGCGCTTTTAATTGCGACTATGTTACCATTGAGAATAACCTTGTGTATAATACCTGCTGGTACTCTATGTATGCCGGTAGCGGCATCAGCATTCTTGACCCACGAAGCATAGATGCGGTAACAGGTTATAAAATGTTTGTTCGCAATAATGTAGTTCACAACAACAGATGCCTTATTCCCTGGGAACGAACCAATGCCCTCAGCGACGGCAACGGAATAATACTGGATGTGAACATTGGCAATGGAAGTACTACCCTGCCTTATGTTGGCCGTTACCTGGTAGAAAACAATGTTAGCTATAATAACGGAGGAGGTGGCGTACATGCTTACAAAGCGGCGCATGTAGACATTATTAATAACACGGCTTACAATAACGGAACCAAAGTAGGCTATCCTGAGATTGATGCCAACCAGTGTTCGGATGTGAAAATCTATAATAACATCATGTATGCACGCACCGGCGGCAACTGCAACGGGAATGATGCTAATACTATCTATGATTACAACCAGTACTTTAACGGGCTGTCGTTTAAAAATGGACCTAACGACAAGACGGGCGATCCCCTCTTTGTACTCCGGGCTACCGATGCTACCGCCAACCTGAGGTTACAAGCCACAAGTCCTGCCATCAACAACGGGAGTAACATAGCCGGCCAGTTTAGTGCAGCTGATATTTTGGCGATGCCCCGCCCGGTAGGCTTCGCCAGCGACAAAGGCGCCTACGAATATCCGACTGTAATAGCCCGGGCCGAGGTGAAGATTTTGCAAGGCACTACAGAGATTGCAGACAATACGGGGGTGTTTGATTTTGGGGATGTGTCTTCTACAGCGCCCAGAACGGTGACCTTTACCATTGACAATATTGGCGACCTGGCACTGAATCTGACCGGTACACCCAGAGTAACAGTGGCCAACACAAGCGGCACCGGTTTTACACTTGGCACCGATGCACCCACCACAGTTTCGGCCAATGGTTCGGCAAGTTTTGATGTTATCTTATCGCCGTCTGCCACGGCTGGTAATTACGCCGGCACGATTAGCATTGCCAACAGCGATGCCGATGAAAACCCTTATAACTTTGCCATTTCAGGATATGGGTTCGACGGCAACAAGGCGTTGCAAACAATTACATTTAACCCGCTACCGGTAAAAGTGTCTACTGATCCCAACTTTAATCCCGGTGCGACTTCGAGCGCAGGTTTACCCATTACTTACAGCAGCTCGAATACAGCGGTGGCTAACATCGTCGGGCAGCAAATTGATCTAATTGCTCCAGGCACAGCAACCATTACCGCTTCGCAACCGGGCGATGCCACGACAAACCCGGCAAGAAGTGTTACACAGCTATTAACTGTAACACCAGTGTTGCCGCCTGCGGGCACCAACATGGTTACCAATCCAACCTTCGACGCCAACACAACCGGCTGGTCATTTGCTTACCGCAATGGCGCCACCGGGGCCACCATAGCATCGGTACCCATGACCGGGTCTGCCACCAATGTTGGTAAAGTAACCCCCGGCACTCTCGGCAGTCCTCTCAGCATGGACAACGTGCAAGTGGGTACCAGGGTGTTTTTAGTGAAGGACAGAAATTATTTGATTTCCTTTAAAGCAAGCGCTGATGCGGCCCGGAACATAACGTTGCGACTACTGCAGGACGTGTCACCTTTCGGCACGCTCTACACCGTCAGCAACATTGCTTTGACCACTACACAAAGCACTTTCGGAACATACGCTTATACCAGTACTTTTACGGGATATGCAGCCTTACGGTTTTGGGTGGGCGGAAACGCTGTAGTTGCCGTGTACCTCGACGATGTGATTATGATAGAAGAAGCCCCCATAACCCTGCCCATTTCGTTAGTATCATTTTCCGGCATTCTCGCAGGCGGTAAAGCTGTTTTAAATTGGAGAACTTCATCGGAATTAAATGCACAGGAATTTGTTATCGAAAAAAGTGGGGATGCCACAGCCTTTTCAGCAGTGGGCAAAGTGCAGGCAAAAAATGCAGTTGCCGGGAGCCTGTATTCATTTGCCGATGCCGAACCGTTAAACGGAGTTATTTATTACCGCCTGCAAGCTGTGGATAAAGATGGAGCCTATACATACAGTAAAGTGGTAGCACTTAAGGCAGAAAAAATTCCCGGGTGGGTCTTAAAGATCTTCCCCAACCCTGTTACTTCGAACTGTACTATTTCCTATCCTTTGGCGGTGGCCCACGCCTTGCTAAGCGTTTATACAGTTGATGGAAAAAAGGTAGCTGATTACAACGTTGCTGCCGGTTCAGTACAAAGAACCATTGATGTTGCGGAATTTAAAGCAGGCGTATATTTCCTGGTTTACAGAAACAATAAGCAGACTATAACAAGTTCTTTTGTAAAATAGATTTGTAGCGATAAAAATTTACTGTCGCTGCGTGCTGAAATAAAGACCGAAACAACAATCCCCTCTCCGCCTGCCGGATGAGGGGATTGTTGTTTTAAGCCCACTGACAATCCATATCATGCTTTGTTATTACGTTTTTTGTAAATACGCTAATTAAGTACCTTTCGCTAACAAATTAATTTCGAATAGCACAACAGCATAAGTGTTTTAGTTCCGGGTGGTGGAAAAGTTATTATCGGTCCGCTATTCTTTCTTATCGATCTATAAACTGTAAATAACTGGTATGAAAAAATTGCCGCAAAAGCCACCGCTGGTGATTCTAAATATGTTGGTTCTACTACTGGGTTCATGTAACGAAACAAGCGAAACGCCGGTGGCCGAAGCTGTAAAAGCAATGGATCTTAAACGCGGGAACATCATTGTATGTGGGCCGGCCGATAAAGAATTTGGCGCCGTTACTTTTGAAACCTCGTGCACCAGAACGGTAAAAAAAGAATTTGACCTGGCACTTGCGCTGCTGCACTCCTTTGAGTACGACGAAGCAGAGAAAGCTTTTGCCAAAATCATTGATATGGAGCCGCAATGCGCAATGGCCTACTGGGGAGTAGCCATGTGTAACTACCATCCTCTTTGGGCGCCACCCACAGGTGCTGAGCTTGAAAAAGGCGCTAAGGCAATCGCCATCGCACAATCTTTATCCCAAAAAACAGCCAGGGAGTCAGCTTATATAGAGGCCATTGCTACTTTTTATAAGGACCGGAGTAGCAAAGACCACCATACCCGCACCGGCAACTACGAAAAAGCAATGGAAAAAATCTATTCTCAATTTCCTGATGATAAAGAAGCAGCCACGTTCTATGCTTTAGCCCTCACCGCAGCAGCGGATCCTGCAGATAAATCATTTAAAAACCAGAAAAAAGCCGGTGCGATTTTGGCCTCGCTTCATCCTGAAAAAACCAACCATCCTGGAATAATACATTATATCATCCACACGTATGATTCTCCGGGTCTTGCTACACTGGCCCTTCCTGCTGCACGAAAATATGCCGCCGTTGCACCTTCCTCGGCACATGCGCTGCACATGCCTTCGCATATATTTACAAGACTGGGACTCTGGACGGAATGCATTAATTCAAATCTTGCTTCTGTTTCCTCTGCACAGTGCTACGCACAATCCGCAGGCATTAAAGGGCATTGGGATGAAGAACTTCATGGGCTTGATTACCTTGTTTATGGCTACCTGCAAAGAGGGGAAAATAACCTGGCTAAAAAGCAAGTGGATTATGTTTTAAACATGAAAGAAGTACACCCGGCTAACTTTAAAGTGGCGTATGCTTTTGCTTCAATCCCATCCCGATACGTATTGGAAAATAAACTTTGGACAGAAGCCGCCAATTTAAATGCACATTCGGCCAATTTTAACTGGAAAGATTTCCCCTGGCAAAAAGCGATCATACATTATACACGGCTTCTGGGTTCTGTACATGGCAGCAATCCGGGTTCCGCCAAAATAGAATTGAAACACCTTAATGCCATTCATGATACCCTGGTAAGTCAAAAGGATTTGTACAAAGCTGCGCAGGTGCAAGTTCAGGTAAAATCTTCTGAAGCTTGGATACTTTTGAAAGAAGGAAAAAGTAAAGAAGCAGTAGAGATGATGGAGGCTGCTGCCGTTTTGGAAGATAAGACCGAAAAACATCCGGTGACCCCAAGTGAAATAATACCGGCAAGAGAATTACTGGCAGATATGCTGCTTCACTTGAAAAGGCCATCTGAGGCGCTGGAAGCCTACGAAGAGGTGCTAAAAAAAGCACCCAACCGGTTTAATAGTTTGTATGGGGCAGGACTGGCAGCAGAACAATTTAACGATCAGAAAAAAGCAACAATATATTACCAACAGTTAATCGCTGTTACAAACCCCGGTACTTCATTACGGCCTGAACTCAGGGCAGCTAAATTGTTTTTAAAACGACAGAGTGATGCGACGGCAACGGTAGGCATTAACTAATGATTACCATAACAAAAAATACACCGTGTCAACATCGAATCAAGTACCAGGTTACTTCATATAACCTAAATGCGATTAGTTGAATAGTAGAAAAATCTAAAGGAAAACGTGTTACAATATCATCGTTAACGGTTTCTTTTTGGAATCTGAATAATGATGGGGGATGCGCTACAACCGCTAACCTTAACGCCGTGCAGCCTTGCTCAATATAAATGCATAGCTTTAAAAGAATGTATGGAGGCTGTTATACAATCCGGCGTTCATTAATGGCTTTTACCCAAACATCTTTGCGGCAAGAACTGCAAGAAAACGAAGGTGCCGGAACTGCGATTTCCTGCACTTGCCCGCAATAATTACAAGCATATTGACCCGGTGCTGTCACTTGTCGGAAGGTTTTTTCACAGAGATGTGGTAATACCGGCAAACCCCATTTTGATTCTTCCTCGGTAAAATAAAAAAGGCTAACAGCCCCGTTGGTTTCAATAATTGCCTGCTTTACCTGCCCTAAATGCGTAATACTATGTTGACGGAGTTGTGCAAAAAACTCGTCGCGGGCAATTGCCTCGTTCTCAAAATTGTCTGTTATTATTTTTCCTTCTCCAACTAAATATGCTGGCTTTCCTTCTAATAATCTTTCCACCTTTTCACTTTTGTTAATAAAAAAGGTAATTAGCCTATACAGGCTTAGTACTACAGCAAAAACCACAACCCCTGGCAACAGCCCTACGTCTTTGTAAAACATCGGGTCACCAGCAGCGGACCCTAAACCTATTATTACCCCTAATTCAAAAACCGATAGTTGTGCAACGCTACGCTTTCCAAGGATGCGCAGGGAAGTTAGGATAACGAAAAACATAAAAAATGTGCGTAGCGCAACTTCCGGCAAAAAATTCCACTTCCCATCGCCAAGTAGTAAAGAATGCCACTCAATTTCAAACAGTCCGGAAGATTGAAGAAGAGGGATATGCATATTTTTTAATTGAGCAGGGAAAGGTAAAAACTATCTTTTACTGTTTCGATGGGATTACAAATTTATATCCCGGGCCTCCACATATTGAATTATAAACTTGTTAAGCTGTTATCATATTATCGCCATCCAATAGTTTTCACAACTCTCTATGCCGGCTTTGAATTATTTTTACCGCTATTAAAAATTTGATGCAAATGAATATGAAACTCAAGTCTGCCCTGCTTTTGCCCTTGATGGCAGGCATTACCCTTACCTCTTATGGGCAAAAAGCTGTACCCAATGGCTGGCATCTTGGAAGCGAAACAACGACAGGCTACTATGGTATAGGCCTGGATAAAGCTTACGATTTTTTAAAAGGAAAGAAAAGCCAGACAGTTGTTGTAGCAGTTATTGATTCCGGTATTGATACCCTTCATGAAGACCTTCGCCCTGTTATGTGGGTCAATCCAAAAGAAATTGCGGGCAATGGTATTGATGATGATAAAAATGGCTATGTGGATGATGTACATGGCTGGAATTTTCTAGGGGGAAAGGACGGCCGTAATGTCGGCAAGGACAGTTACGAAGCAGCTCGTGTATATCACCGTTATAAATCAAAATTTGAAAACGTAAAGGATGTTGCCGGCTTAAGCATAGAAGACCAGGACTTATATAAAATGTGGGTAAAATCGAGTGGTGATGTGAACAAAGGAGTGGATATGAACGAAGTTCTTTTAATCAAGCGAATCTATCCAGATGTTAAGAAAGGTGATTCAATTATTGGGAGGGATTTAGGCAAACAGGTTTACTCTATAAAAGACCTGCAGCAGTACACACCTACAGAAAAGGAAGCCAAAGCTTTGAAAAGTATTATGACGAATATTGGCGCGGCGAACAATAACAACACAGACATCACAAACAAGCAGCTTATAGATGATATAGAAAGCCAGTTAGCTAAAGCGGAATCTACCGATGCTGCTCCCCGCAATTACCGGGGCGATATTGTAAAAGACAATGAAGCTGACATTAACGACAGAGCTTATGGCAACAACGATATAATGGCAACCGGCGCCGATCATGGAACTCATGTGTCGGGTATTATTGCTGCTGTACGCGGCAATAAAAAAGGCGTAGACGGCGTGGCTGATAATGTTCGCATTATGACTTTACGGGCTGTGCCCGATGGAGATGAACACGACAAAGATATTGCCTTGGCGATTCGCTATGCTGCTGACAATGGAGCGAAAGTTATTAATATGAGTTTTGGTAAAGGCGTATCGCCGGAAAAAACGTGGGTAGATGATGCAGTAAAGTATGCTGAAAGCAAAGGTGTGTTGTTAGTTCATGCAGCAGGAAACGATGCGGCTAATATTGATACGGCATGGAACTTTCCTACACCCGTTTTTAAGGCAAATGGTCAAAGAGCCTCTAACTGGTTGACCATTGGTGCCAGCGGCGCAGAAAAATCCAAAGTGGTAGCTAATTTTTCAAACTATGGAAAAAACGAAGTGGACGTGTTTGCGCCGGGTGTAAATATCTATTCAGCGATACCCGGTGGTAATACATACGCCAACTTTTCTGGTACATCAATGGCATCACCTGTAGTAGCCGGTGTAGCCGCGCTTATTTTACAATACTATCCAAACTTTACCCCCCAGCAGGTAAAAATGATCATTGAAAAAAGCGCTGTGCCTTTTCCAGCTGAGGTGACCAACCCAGGAACAGGGGAAAAAGTATCCTTCTCAGCATTAAGCCGTACAGGCGGGTTGGTAAATGCTTATGAAGCTATAAAAATGGCTGATGCACTATCAAAAGACGGAAAAATTAAAACAAGCGCAGAAAAGATAAAGGTTGATGGCAAGGACCTAAAAATTAAAAAGAAAACACCTGCTGTAAAGAAAAAAGAAAAAGTTGTGGCAGCTTAATGTATCAGTGTTTAATAAAACAAAACCCGCCTTAAAGCGGGTTTTGTTTTATTAGAACATTGTTTATAGCTAAAGCGCATTGAAAGCACAATCCGGATATCTAATAAATTGATCAGTTGTTTATTTTGCTTTTACAGAACTTTGCCGCAACAGAATCAACAACCTAATCTATGTTTAATTATGACCAAAGTAAACTTTCTTCTTATCGGGACATTGGCATCAACCCTTCTAGCCTGCAACAATGAAAGCACAACCACAGCGGAGAAAAAAGACAC
>DASQMG010000054.1:0-11003 GCA_035645595.1 Flavisolibacter sp.
TGCTGTCTGGCTTTATGTTTTTGGTTTTGTAGGTAATGTTGGCCCCTTTTTGATAGATGTAGGACTCATAGTTAGAGAGGTACCCTATGGTAGAGAAGATGAACCGTGGAGTTTCATAAAAGTCATAAATCTGGTGGAGCATCCACCCATTGTTCCGCCTAAAATTTTCCCGTTCCGTTTTATTTTTAAATGGCTTGGTAAAAAAAGACGCCGGCAAGCTGTTTTCTAAAGGAAGTACCAGATGGTAGGCAGGGAAAAGGCTGTCTTTTATCATCTTATAAATGGTATCGCAATAAGGTCGGGTAATAAGATGAATATACGGCGTATCTGTTTTATTGAAATGAGTGTTTTCCTCTGTAAATAAAAACCGGGGTTCGCTAATACGGTTGTACGGGAAAAAACTTTTTACCAACTGGTTGTTTTTGTAAATTTTGGCTTCATAATCAAGGCTGTCTTTGAAGAGCGGGCTGGTAGTAATTTGTCCCCGCCAATAATAATCATCATAATAGTAGTTAGCTTGTATGATGTCGTTTTCATCAGGAACATCCTTTTTAATAGTTAACGATGAGTCGGCCAAATCAATCGTGTATTTTTTGTAATACTTTTTATTGCGTGGGTTGTTCCAATCCAGCATGATTTTTAGCTGGTCTTTTTTTGTTAACGTATAATTTTTATTGTTTCCAAAAAACACAATCTGGTTACTATGCTCGTGGTAAACCGGGTAAAAGTTTTCGCCGAGTTTTTTAAAGCTTATTTTTTTGACAAAGGCGCCATTTTTTAAATACAGGAGAAGTGTCTTACCAGGATAATCTACTATCAGGAAATATTTTTCACTTACCTGAATATTATTGTAAGCGCCCAAATGAATTTCCTCTTTAATTTCTAAAGGGACAAATCGTATTGAATCTACAAATTGTGATTGTTTTTCGCTGCCAGGCGCTTTGGGATGCAGATAGATTTTTTGCAGTTGTGATTTGGCGCTGGTTGAAATGAGCAGGCAGTATAGCAACACAGGTGCACAATACAATTGACAAGTTCTCATCTTACGCAGTAATGGTTCATCAAATATATGTTTGGCAAGGTTAAGAGTATCCAAAGTTCTGTTTCTGAAAATTTTGCGAAAAGGAACAACATATTCCCCGCTTCTTTTGAATAAAACTTTCAGAAACAGACAATGATAAACGCAGTACCATCAGGATTATAGTAAAAGGACCGGTACTTAAGGCTAAGGATTGTTGTATAAGGTGGATGTTAGAAGAGTTCTTATTTAAAAGTCTCGGTTCCAACAGGGAAGTCCGGCTTTTATATTTTCTGACTTTTCCCGATTTGCAATCGTAGTATCAATGAAGCTTGCATAAAGTATAGACCACATTTTCTCTCAAAATAAACGAACGTATCAACAAAAATTCCGGTACTGGCCGGAATTAAAGTAGTTAACTATAAACTGCAATCAGCCCAACATCTCTAAAATGGATACCCGATTGCCAGGTTCAAAATCAAATTTTCTCTCCTCCATGCCCTGTCGGCAAAGTTGATCTGATTAAGGAGCAGCCGCTCACCTGCAGGCCTGGAGGGATCACGGATAGGGAAAGCCAAATCCAATCGGAGAACAAACAACGTAATATCTATCCGGATGCCCACACCGGCACCCATCGCTAACTCATTTAAAAAGCTTTTACTAAATTCAGCACCGGGTTTACCTGGATCGCTGTTTTTCAGCCAGATGTTGCCTGCATCTACAAAGACGGCACCGTATAGCGGCCCTGAAATGCGTGGCCGTAACTCTGTATTTAACTCCAGTTTTAAGTCGCCGGTTTGATCGGGTATATAAAGATTTTCAACAAGCGGTGCTTTGTAAGTACCCGGTCCAACGGTACGGCTTCTAAACGCCCTGATACTGTTATTACCACCGGTAAAAAATTGTTTAATATAAGGTATCTGGCGGCTGTTGCCATACGGCAAACCATAGCCAATTATTATGCGGTTGGCCCAGCTGGATCCTGTTCCTATACGACGGTAGTACCGTCCGTCTAATTCAAGCTTTATATACTGGGATAATGGCAAATCCAAGATCCGTTTGCCATTAACACCGCTGCCTTTTACCAACAATCCCGCAAGGTTGCCTGAAATGTCTGCCAGCCCATTAAAGTAAAACGAATTCAATTTCGGTGCGCCCGCTGCCTGGTCGTTGAAGTTGAATTGATAGGTAGAGCCTAAAATAAATTGTGTATCAATAATATGCCTAAGAGTAGGATTGGAATCGATTTGACCCTTAAAACTAGTTGTAATATTCAGCGGCTGCACATAGGTTACTGCCAATGGGTAAAACTCATGCGAGGTTCTCGCACTCTGCTTCCATAAATAACCCAGTCCCCCACGGAAAGAATTTAATGTATAAAGTGTCCGCCTGTTCAAAGCTTCATATCCCAGCTGAATATTAGTGCGCGGCACGTAAGCACTTTTTGTTTTTATGCTGAAGAAGGGTGTTACAAAACGGGGAATGGCAAAGTTGACTTCACCTCCAACACGCAAGGTGCTGGTACCCGAAAATGAGCCACTAAACTGTGCTTCCGTGCCACCATAAATTCTAAAGTCCATTTGTTCGGCACCCCGAAAGGTGTTGCGGTGTTTAAAACCGATGCTGACTTCTGTACCATTTAAGTTATTGCTTTTTGTATTGGCGCCAAACTCGGCACGCAGAGCCTTTTCAGGGTAGGGGGTGAGGTAATAAAATACATTAAGCTTTGGCGAATCTACTTTTGCAATTTCAAAACGATTCTTTACAAACTTGAAAACATTGAGGTTAATGAGCCGGTTTAACGTGCGGTTATGATCAGTGCGGTTATAAACTTCATTAGTTGAAAACTGCATCGCTGTAGTAAAAAGCTTCGGCCTGTATTTTCCAGCGGGGTCAATAACACGGTAACCATTTGTTACTACTCCTGTACTGCGTATGGTATCGGCCCGGGCGGAATTTAAACTGTAGTTGCTATAGATAGTTACATCATTAATGTAATAAACCTCTCTCGCCTGGTCAGGCGCATCAGGCTTTATCACCACCCGCATGTCTACCAAATTGCTGCCGGCGGTACTATCTACCTGCATTAAAATATACTCGGGACTAAAATAGTAGAAGCCTTTTTCTTTTAATAAACCATCAATCCGTAAGCGTTCGCCTTTTATAAGATCAAGGTCATAGGGAGCACCAATCTTTAAAAGTGTTTCTTTACTTATTTCTGTAATAGCATTTGTAAGCTTGGAACTATCATTTATGAATTGAACCGATTTTATTTTATACTGAGGTCCGGCATTGGCCGTATATGTAACAGATGCTTTCTTCTTTTTCCATACGCTATCTGCAGTGACCTGCGCTCCAAAAAAACCTTTATTCTGCAGGTAATTTTGAAGCAGCGTAGTATTGGCACCAAGATTTACATTGCTGGCTAGTACAGGCGGCTCTCCTAACTTTCGCTGCAAGCCTGCTTTTAAGCCCTTTTGTTTTTTAGTATAAAACATATTCCACAACAATAGCTTAAAGGGTATTCCCAAAAAGCTACCATTAGGCCGGGGCCTTGTTTGCCCCTGTAGGTCAGCGGCGTAGACTTTCTTTTGCTGGCCGGTTATGTTTTCTGCATTGAGCTTTACTTTAGCCCCAGTATATAAAGCATCGTTGTCTGGAATGTGTTTAGTAGTGCTGCATGCTGCCAGTAGCAGTGCGCTCACTAATACAATCGTGGCTCTTTTACGCATCATGGATTTGGCTCTTTGGCTTTTTGTCTGTCCCTGTTTAATACTCTTTTCTTTTTTCTGAATATATCGGCAAACTTGTCGTAGTCTAAGGTTACAATAAACCGTACGCCTGTTTCAATAATATAGCCATCCACTACACCAAAGTATTCGTTCTGACGGTAGGCACGAATAGCATAGCGTCCGTCCCGGCTTAATTGATAATTTATGGCAAGGTTACCAGCTATGTTATTACTTTTCTGCCCGGATTGCTGCGGACCTTCTAATTCAAAATTAGAGCCTACGGTTACTGTCAAACGGTTGTTAAGTAACTGCTTGCTCAGACCTACATTCAGGTCAGTACGGTTGCGGCGTTCGCCGGTAGTATAATCATCGGTTGATGCCACATCAAAATTCAGGTCAACGCCTCCTATTAAATCCTGGGTAAGATTGTTCAGTTGCTCTGTCAATAACTTACTTACACTTTGGCGGGCAAAAGCGCCGGCATTAAATCCATCGCCACTGCTTTCGAAAGGATTTTCTCCTACAAATCTTCCCAATAATAATAATGCAAATACCTGCTTGTTTAACTCAGATGGCTCTTGTCGTAACTGTGTAAGACGCGCATCAACATTGTTAATGATGTCGGATGAAACCGTGTAATTTTTATCGGTGGGGAGCACAATGTCAAACGTTAACTGTGGCTTCATTAGCTCACCCTGCATATTTAGCCGTACCTGGAACGGCAATTTTTGAAGATAAGTATTGCGGATGGCCTGGTTGGACTCGGCTATGTAATTGCTTACTAAATCCAAGGGCGCCGTATTGGCAATATAAACGGCGGTTACATTTAAATCTGCCGATGTTGGTTCGCCACTCCATGTAATCCGGCTTCCTTTTTCAATATCAAATCTGCGTTGTAAAAAATTATAGCTTATCTGGTAAGATCCTTTGTCAATTTCATAAGAGCCGGTGAGGTTTACCTTACCACTTGGGTCAATACCTGCTGACATATTAGCTTCGCCCTGTAGGGCAACAAAATCACCATTGGCTTCATCTATTACAATATTGAATTTGGCTTCTTTTTTTATAGTAAGATTAGTGGCAATATCATAACCAATCAATACCGATTTATTCAATGAATCATAAGAAGCCAGGAATAAGGAATCATTCTCCGGCGAATCAAAATCCATAAAAGCTACCACGCCTTCCCGGGATACCACACCAGGATCTACCTGTGGTACAACCACTGTAAAATCAGTGCTGTCGAGAACTGTTAAGCTACCATCGACTTTAGGTGCCGCCTCGGTGCCACCAATATGCATATTGGTTGTAAGAAACAGGTTACCATAATAAATATCACCTTGCCTTTTGGGTTTACTGATCGCCCTGAAATTTCTACCCCTGATAGTTAAGTCAAAATCATAATTAATGAAATTGGTAGTGCCTACCAACCCGTTGATAGTAAGCGGTGAGTTAGCCGAATCGCGGATGGAAAACCTGTCGAACGAAAACCCTTTGTTATTAACAGCTACCAGCGATTCATCGTCAACTCTAAGCGGACCACCAATAGCCAGCGTAGAGATGGCAACGTTATCAAAATTTATTTTTCCGTCAATAACGGGCGTAGTAGTTGTGCCCCGGAGGCTAATGCCCCCATTTACACTGCCTGATGCAGAGGTAATAAAATCTTTTAATGCTCCTTCAAAGGTGCCCATTTCCAAACGACGGATAGCAAGATCAAGATTCATGGCAATGTCCTTTTCACCCGGCGTCATTGTACCGGTAATGGCAAGGTCGTTTCCTTTTCCGGTAAGTGTAATGTTAGCATTGTATTGATTGCCGGTAGAACCCACTTTAAGGTTCAGATTACCAACAGTGTCTTTTCTAAAAGTCAAATCCGCAACAGTAATATCAGACGTAAATAAAGGTTGTTCTGTAAGATTGGTAAACGTTGCCGCACCATTCATTACACCATCTACTAATACTGAATCTGCTTTTATAAACCCGGTGATGGTACCAATCCGAAAGTCTTTAAAGCTTACCTGCAACGGTGTTTGTCCACCGGTTGGTGCAAGGCTTTGAATGCTTAACTGCTGCCCATCTTTAGCCAATGTAAAATCATTGGCAGTAATAGCTGTTTTACCAATTACAATTCTATTGTTAGGCGCTACCGTCCATTGGTCGTAGTTGAGTAACAAACTATCAGGGTTCAAATGTAATGTCATATCGCCGGCAGGAGGCATGGCTACTAAGCCGCTTAAGCGATATTTGGGCCGTTTGGTTTTATCATCAATCCCCAACGCAAAATTGATGTTGTTATTCAACGCCGTTGCAGTAAGCCTCGTATTAAAAATATCAAAGGAACTTCCGCTCTTCAGGTGGTCAACTGTTGTATTTATCTGCATGCCACTGTCGGCAGTAGTAATTGTAGCCCGCAGATTATTTACTTCGTTAGTGCCATATAAAATGTAGGGAGCAGTAAGCACTGCCTGCAAACCTGTGCCGCTGGCAAGTGTGCCTTCTGCATGAATGTTATCCGCCCTTTTTAAATCAGGCACAAATGCAGTAAGTGCGGGTGAGTAAACTAAGTCAGCATTAAAGCGGATATCATACGGTTGCACAGCTACGGTAGGCTTTGTTGTAGCAGTACCTGCATTAAAATACGGCGAGATATTATCTAACATGATATTGCCTAAATCACTCAGCCTATACTGTCCTCTTAACTCTGCCCGAACCAAATCACTTTTTAATGAGATAAAGTTTTCACTATCCCTTCCTGCTATCAGTTGTATTGTATCCAACGCGAGGCGATTGACGCCGGAAACAACGAGCCCCTTTGTTATTAAAACATCTGCCTGCAGAGCATTAGGGTTCAGGCTGGCAATGGTACCATCAATGGCTCCGCGAACAATTAAAGGTTCCGTACTGAAACCAAGGTTATGTGCTTTCACACTATCGATCATTCCATTGATCTTATACGAACCATAACCGGCGTAGTTGCCACTTGCCGTTAAGGTTACCATAGCATTCGGGTCTTTCACATCGGCATTTACAATAAAAGCGGTTTTATTTAAAGAGCCATTCAGTTTAATGTTTCTGTAGTTGTACCGGTTATAGCCCACATTGCTGATGATAGCATTAAATTTTGTATTGATAGTTTCCGGTGTAATGCCCCTGCCGTTGGCAGTGAACGTTGCGCTTAGCGAACCCATAGTTGCGGGCTGGCGAAGGATTTTTCCAATGCGTAAACCTTGTGTACGTAATGTAGCATTGTAAGTGGTGGCAGCGGGGTTCAATAAATTAGCAAAGGTGCCGTCAAGGTCAATGTTTCCATCACTTGTACTTAATTCCATTCTTGTATTTAGCCGGCCTGCATTTCCGCTGATGATCCCCGAAATATCAAATGACTCTGGCATATTCATTTGCGCATTGGATAACCTTGCACCGGTAAATAAGGCTATATCATTTTGTGTTGAATGAAAACGGTAAATAGTGAAATTGCCGCCTGCATTGTTAGGATTGCTTAAACCTACCAACGTGCCTTTTGCATTTAATTGCGTGTTTTGCAGTCCATCAAACCGGAGGCTTTCTACATTCAGCCTGTCCATGGTTCCATTGCCCACGATGTTCATTTTCCAAACATCATTCACGTTTCTTAACGCCGGCTGTGAACGTAGCTGCGGCGCAAAAAGAAGGATATCTTTTACCTGAACATAACTATCAGCAACATCAATATCAAAAACGGTGCGTTCAGGGTTTTTAGCCAATTCGTCTAACGAAGCATATTGTAAACTAAGGCTGCGTTTAATTTCTGTACCAGGTGTCTTGATCAATAAATTTTTCAGGTAGGTTTGATTAGTGCCATATAATAATTCACCCTGCAGATTGGTAAGTACAAACCCACTCTTTTCTTTTAGTGATCCTTTCGTGATTGTTAGGCCGGTTCCCTCTTTATTATAAACTACATTATCAGCATGAAGGGTCAGGCTGTCCATTTTTAAGTGGCTATAATCCATGCCGGAATTCAGTGCCGCTTTACTGTCATCATCAAACCTGATAGCTGTATTATCAAAGCGTACCCTATCAACTTTAAAATCCCATGGCACTGTTGCCTGCGCAGTTACTTCCTGTGCTGCCTGCTCCTTTACTACAGTACCACCACCACCTTTTCCTATACGTACCGAAGCGGTTGTATTGGCCAGTGCTATTTCATCCAGGTGAATTTTGTTATTGGAAATATCAAGCAGCTTGCCATCTACTTTTAATTTACCTATAGAGAGGTTGGAGTATAAGGATGATACATCATTATCATATTGTATTGAAACCTTTGAAACATCAATCACCCCGAAATTCAGATGCATGGGCGATGGGGTAGCTGCTTCTTTTAAATCTACCGCTAAAGATTTTACTTCCAGCAATGGGGCCGTTTGCTTCATACGCACTACGGTGTTGCGCAGGATAAGCGATGGAAATGTAAAGGTTTGTGTGTAAGGGTCTAAAGTATCAATAGTAGTAGTAGCATAACCAATGCGGGCAAATACATCATTGCCTGTAACCACATCTTTGTAGGTGAGTGCAACATTATCAAGCGTTACATCGCTGATTGACATTTTCATGGGAACAGCGGTGGTATCAACCGGCTCGGTTGTTTTTGAAGCAAAAGCATCAACCACAAACTGGTAATTAAAAGTGGTATCAGGCAGCACCCTTTTTATTTTAGCCGTAATGTTTTGCAGCTCAATGCCTGTTACTTCCAGTTCGCTCGACAAAAGCTTCATAAAATTGATATTGGCTTTTATGGCGCCTCCCGATACAAGTGTGTCTTTTGTCCTGTCTTCTATATAAATATTCTGCAGGCTAACATCTCCAGAAAGGCCAAATGCAATACGGCCAATCTCAACATTGGTTTGAAGTTTTTTCTCTAAAAAATTTTCCACCTTACCGGTAAGAAAGCGTTGCACCGGGGGGGTAAGTATAAGCAGGAAAACGATTATGATAAATAAGACAAGGAACAGCAGGGTTTTTAAAAAAATGCGGCCAATTTTGGCAGGAAGGCTTCTCTTCTTCTTTACAGGTTCTTTTTGTTCTTTATTTATTTCTTCTTGCATGACAATATTTAAGAGGGATGGCACAATTACATTCGCAAATAATATTCCCTAAACGAACTGAACGAAAATGCGGATGAATGATGGTTTTGTACAGATGTGTGGTTAGTACAATAGGTTGCTTGTAGAACAATTTCTACACGAAAATGGCTTTAGTAAAAACAAACCTTGCCCGTATTTACAAGTGTTCATAATTTCTTAAAATGGAAATGTGTTTCAGATAGGCAAGCCCTGCACCTTTGCGCAAAATTAGAAAAACACATGAGATTAAAGAATGCTTTACTGCTTTTAGCTTTTCTGTTGGGTTCCTTCGCAAACGTATTCTCACAGGAAACTACCTCTGAACTGCAAGGTGTGGTAAGCGGTGAGAATAACCAGGGTTTACAGGGAGCTACTATAGTAGCCGTACATCTGCCAACCGGCACCAGGTACACAACATCAACCCGCACCGATGGTCGCTACAATTTACCCAATGTTCGTGTGGGTGGCCCTTACGAAGTAATGGTAAGCTTTATAGGTTTCCAGCCTTCTACACAAAAAGACATCAGTCTGGTACTGGGTACCGCCTACAAAGCCGATTTTAAATTAGCATCATCAGCAGGCAGTTTAACAGAGGTAGTTGTCTCTTCTACCCGCGGCGATAAAGTTTTCAGCCGCAGCCGCACCGGCTCTTCTGAAGTTATTAGCCGTACACAAATTGAGCGGTTGCCTACCATCAACCGTAGCATTGCAGATTTTACCCGCCTCACACCAACAGCTAATGGAAATTCATTTGCGGGCCGCAGCGGATCGTATAATAACCTTACTGTAAACGGTGCTGCCTTCAATAATACCTTCGGTTTATCAGGTTCATTAGGCGGACAAACATCATCGCAACCCATTTCTATTGATGCGCTTGACCAGATACAGGTAAATATTGCTCCTTACGATGTAACCCTTGGCTCCTTTACGGGAGCTGGCATCAACTCAGTTACAAGAAGCGGTACTAACAGCTTTCGGGGCAGTGTTTATTATTATTGGAAAAATCCTTACTTGACCGGAACAAAAGTTGGAACCACTACATTGCCAACCCAGCCATTTAACTTTAATAACAGGGGTGCCAACATTGGCGGGTACATTATAAAAAACAAAGTATTCTTTTTTGTAAGCGGAGAACAGGAGCGTAGAAGCGACCCCGCTACCACTTTTACAGCCAGCCGTGCCGGTTCGCCGGCAGTACCAGGTTCTGTTTCGCAGGCTAACGGCGATACACTTGAAACATTGCGAAGGTTTCTTGTATCTAAATACAACTATGACCCGGGTGCTTTTGAAAACTATAACTACGAAACACGAAGCGATAAAATAACGGCCCGCATTGATGTGAATATTAATAGTAAAAACACCTTCAACATCAATTACTACTATTTAAAGTCTTCCCGTAATGTGCCGCCAAGCGCCAGCGGCTCTCCTGCCGGCGGACGCTCGGCAAGCAATACAGGTATGCCTTTCTTTAGTTCATCGTATATCATCAATAACAATTTTAATATTGTGATTGCAGAGTTGAACACTCGTTTCTCTAATAACCTCTCTAACAAGTTGCAGGTGGGGTATAACCGCCTTCGCGATTTTCGCAGTTCACCCGGTGGCATCTTTCCATTAGTGGATATTGAAAATGGAGCAGGAAGTACATTCACTTCTTTTGGTTATGAGCCTTTCACAGCCTTTAACACATTAAGCACCGATACCTGGCAGCTGAATGATGTTGTTACCTTAAACAAGGGCAGACATACGTTGACCTTTGGTACACAAAATACCTACAATAAATTCCGTAATGGCTTTGCGCCAAATTACTATGGCACCTATCGTTTTAGGAGCCTTACGGACTTTTATAACTCAGCCAATAACGGTGTAGCTAATGCCATACAGTATGATTTTCGTTATTCTGCCCGTAAGGGCGGCGAGTTTCCATTTGCGGATATCGCCGGTTTACAATTAGGCTTTTTTGCACAAGACAGGTGGAGCGCTACCGACAACTTAGTGCTTACTGCCGGTTTGCGTGCCGACCTTCCAATTTTTAACAATGATAATTATACGGCCAACGCTAAGGTGGATTCATTACCGTTCCGTGATGGCATCCGCGTTAATACGGGCAATGGCCCAAAGACCTCTGTGTTATGGAGCCCACGTGTA
>DASQMG010000055.1:0-10801 GCA_035645595.1 Flavisolibacter sp.
CCCGTTAAATAATTATTTATATGCCGGTTCTGATGGCGGCATCTACCGGAGCACTGATGATGGCGTATCGTGGACAAACCTTTCGCAGGGTGTGGCTACTTCGCAATTCTTCAGGTTTGCCATGCAGGATACAGACGGTGACGGGGAAATGAATGGAACAAACCTGCTGGCGGGTGCGCAGGACAATGGCATTAAATTCCGGTCGGGGGGCATCTACAAACACGTTATTTGCTGCGATGGTTTTGGAACAGCCATTGCCCCAAATAATGCCAACACTCTATATTTAAATATCAATGATTATTTTGCCAAGTCAACCGATGGCGGAGCTACTTACTTTACTGTTATCGATGGGGTAACATTCTTTTCACCAATTGCTATTGACTACAATAATTCCAACAATGTTTTTTTGGGAGGCGGTTCTACCAGAAGATCAATAAATGGATTTACGTCAACCGATGCAACTGTAGCGCAAAGTACAAGACGGGTACTGGTAACCTGTCCAAGCAATTCATCGCGGCTTTACGGAAGTTCGGGTTCTAATGTTGTACGGAGCGATGATCAGATAGATACCTGGACTACGAAAAGCGGTACTCCTGGGTGGCCTGCTGGTTCATTTACTATCAATGATATAAAACCTTACCCAACTAACTCTTTAGAAGTGTATGCTTGCTTCGGCGGCTACTCCGATGGTAATAAAGTAATGCGCAGCACAAACGGTGGCGACTCGTGGACTAACTGGACCGGCAGCCTCCCCAATGTTCCCTGCTATAGTTTAGCCGTAGCAACCGAAGGTGTTTATGTAGGTACGGAAATTGGTGTTTTCTTCCGAGGTTATAGTTATAGTGACTGGGTGCCGTTTTATTCTTTTATGCCGCGTATTCCCGTAACAGGTTTGTGGGTAAATGAAAGCGGGAATATTTATGCTTCCACGTTTGGACGCGGTATGTGGTTTAGCTCCCGTAAAAGCGATTGTGTGGATGCCATTACTTTATCGCAAACCGATATGGTGGGTCCCTGGTATTTTGAAGCTGATAAAAGCGCTACCGCCACCTTAACTTCTAACGGAAGTGTAGGCACGGAAATATTTGTTCATGCCGGTGACAGTGTGGTTTTGAAGCCTGGTTTTGAAGTGCAGGCTGGAAGCTTTTTTAAAGGCTATATAGCACCTTGCAATACGGGGGGCATTCCTGCCACCAATAAAATGATTTCAGAAGTAATAAGTTTTCCACATATAAAGGAAGTAACAACAAAAAAGGTTCCCGTCACACAAAACGACTATTGGAAAATAGATGCGGGCGAATTAGAGTTTTATGTCACTAAAAAAACAAAAATTGATTTTTATGCAAGAGATGTTTCCGGTGTATTGATAAAATTTTATCCGTCAGACATATTCTATCCGGGCTTATATAATTTACCCTTGCCTAACGGGGATATAAAAGGTGTAGATTTAATAACATCCGGTACAGCCATGCAAGAGTGGAAGAAAAAATTGTAGCGGGTAAATAAATTTTTGTGCCATTTACTAAATAGAATGGATAGAATGATTATAAAAATTTCGATTTGGTTAATTTTACATCATCCCCTCCTTTGAACTGCTAAACTCCAATCCCCCTTTATTAAAAATTAAAACCTGCTGTTATGAAGAAATATCATCTTCTCTGTTGTATGTTTTTAGCAACTCTGGCAAAAGCGCAGTTAGCCAACAACGGGGCCACTATTGTGATACAAGCCGGGGGCTCCATTTTTTGTGCCGGCAATTTTACCAATGCCTCGGGAACGATCACCAATGACGGTAAAATAGAAGTGCAAGGCAACTTCGGTAATAGCGGAAGCTATAACTCCACTACGGGTGATGATTCACTTATTATGTCGGGAAGCGGGAACGCAACACTTAATTCCGGTGGGGCTACATTTCGATACCTAACCGTTAACAAAGGGTCTAATATGGATGTAGTGACGTTGGGAGGTACAGTGACAATCGGCAATAAGCTTGATTACCTGGCAGGTGTTTTATCTACAGATTACTTGGCTAATCCTTCGTACTTTTTATCCGCACCAGGTACCGCAATCTTTAATTTTGCTGCTGGGAGAGAGATTGCGGGAAATGTAAAGCGTACAGGTTGGTCTAATGGGTCAACCCTTACATTTAATAGCGCTAATATGCAGGTAACTACAAATGGTGGAACTGCGCCTTCTGAATTTACGGTGACTATGTTGCCGGAAGCGTATGGTGGCAATCCTTCACAAGCCGAGAGAGAAGTAAAGCGAAAATTTCTTTTTACACCTAACGGCGGGTTAGATTTTACAACTGACATTCGCTTTCCTTATGCAACTGCCGAACTCAATACGAATGCAGAAGGTAATCTGGTTCCGTGGAATTTAGTAAGCTCAGAATGGAATGCTCGGGTTACACCTGTGAGCAGGGATGGCGTGAATGATTGGGTAAGTACAACAGGCGTTGATGTCGCATCATTGATGCAAGAATGGAAATTGGCCGATCCAAGATATACGTTTAATGTAACGGCTTATTTGCGTGGGCCATGGAATGGAGCAGGAATGAATGCGTCCATAAATTCAATTCTACCAACTGCACAACCTTATAATACCACGCCATTTAATTATCCCGGAACTGAATCAGTTGGCGCTATTCCAAACGGTAACGTGGTAGATTGGGTTTTGGTCGAATTAAGAAAGCCGGCCAGCGGGTTACCGCTGGATGCTTCATCCAGTACAATCATTGGAAGAAAGGCGGGATTTCTATTAAAGAATGGAACT
This sequence comes from Flavisolibacter sp., assembly GCA_035645595.1. Classification (GTDB taxonomy): domain Bacteria; phylum Bacteroidota; class Bacteroidia; order Chitinophagales; family Chitinophagaceae; genus Flavisolibacter. The sequence continues at coordinate 2,776 of DASQMG010000055.1, forward strand.
GTGGTCGATCTTGATGGATCGACTCCAATCCAATTTGATATCTCAAAACAGGGAGCTGCGTTTGTTGCAATAAGACATAGAAATCATTTAGGTGTCTTAAGTCTTTCAATTCCCTCAAACCCAATGGGAAGCTTCGCAAATAATTTTTCCACGCTCGGCAATGTTTACAAAAATCCCTCTGCTACATCAGACCCCGCAACAAGTCTCCCATCAAGTGTATTATACGGTTTGTGGTCAGGAGACGTAAACAGGTCTAATTCTGTTAATTCACTTGATGTCAATTCAATTAAAACCGCAATTTCAAATCTGGTTTCCGGTTATGTACTGCAGGATGTTAATTTGAACGGAGGGGTGAATTCATTGGACTTAAATCAAAGTAAGGCTACCATATCTACGTTAGGACAAAGTAGCTTGCTCCGGAGCAATCCCACAAGAAATTCAAGTTTACCTGATTAAATTTTTGTACTAATAAAACACTTGTCATGTTTAAAAATTCATTATATAAAATTCTATTGTGCGTAGGTGTTTTAACGCTACTTACAGCAGCTGTGCAAGCACAAGCAACCGCTGAATGGCGCTTGGTTCAAACGAGCTATAGCGCAACAGATCCTGACGGGGCAGGACCTGCGACCGGCACTGTTCAATTTAGATTAGAAATGCACGCTATCGCAGGTTCGTTTGTAGCTACGGATATATCCACAGGATTTAGTTGGCAATCAACACGGGCGATGCTCCCTACAACATCTGCCTGCACAGGAAATTCAAGTAATATTGTACTGTCTCCCGCATTTGTAGCAGCCGGCTATAGTTATACTACTGTTAACCAATGTAATATGGTTAATTTTTCCGCAGGCGGACAGAACCTGGACAGAATTGTATCTGGTTCTTTAGATCCTGGAAGCAGTTCCATTACCATCAACACGACATGGACACCCGTATTTACTGTAACTCTTTGGGCACTTGGCTCCACATTGCCTCAAGCGGGTTTTGCTGCCGTGCATTCAAGTGGAACAGGCACCCCCGGACCTCTTGGTAGTTATTCGATAGCTGATAATGTAGGAAATGAAATAGTTGTGAATTCGCTTTCATTTGATACACCACTACCTCTTGGTTCAGGAACGTTACCTGTGCTCCTTACCAATTTTAATGTTCAATGCCAACCTAACAAATCAACGAGTGTTTCCTGGACAACATCACAGGAAATCAACAACAATTATTTTGAAGTTGAAAAAAGTGCTAACGGAATTACATGGAGTACTTTGGATAAAGTACCGGGTTCCGGTAATAGTTCAATTCAAAAAAATTATCAAATAAACGATGCGCAGGGTGGCGCTGCTTTTTACCGGCTAAAGCAAGTTGACATTGATGGAAAAATCACATACTCCAATAATGCGAGGGCGTCTTGTGAAGGAAGAAATGTATTGGCAACTCTGTTCCCCGTTCCTGCCAGGGATATCGTGACCTTAGTAGTTAGTGCTGATAGATCAATAAAAACTGCCCTTATGGTGTTTGATAGCAAAGGAAGGCTGGTTGTTAATATGGCTGTAACGATCACTACAGGTACTAACAACTTTAAGATTCCTGTACAAAAATTAGCGGCAGGCGAGTATATAATCAGAAGCTCTGAACCTGGTATTGAAATTAGTAAACGATTTACCGTAGTTCGGTAAAAATAAACCATAACCAACCCGAGGCTGCCCGATGGCGGCCTTTTTTTATGAACCCCCTTAACAAAAAAGACCAATTCTCCAATCCCGGATGTGGATTTACCGCCTATCTTTGCGCCTCTTGTTTAAAAAACAAGACATTGCCTGAAGAGGCTCCCTAAGTTTCTCCTTGTGGAGAACGCCTCAAGGGTGTAACGAAACAAGCATTTTAAAATGCCAAAGGTTAAAACAAATTCCAGTGCCAAGAAAAGGTTCAAAGTAACCGGCACCGGTAAAATCACGCATCAGAAATCTTTTAAGCGTCACATTCTGACAAAAAAATCAAAAAAACGTAAACGTGCATTAAGAAAAGATGGCGTAGTTGCAAAGGCCAACATGGATTTTGTAATGCGGTTACTTCGCTTGAAGTAAGCAGGGAGTTGTAGACTTATACTCAATTCTAAACATCAATTTTAAATTTCAAACTAATCAGATATGCCACGTTCCGTTAACGCTGTTGCCTCCAGGGCACGCAGAAAAAGAATTTTAAAACAAGCCAAAGGCTTTTATGGCAAACGTAAAAACGTTTATACCGTTGCCAAAAACATTGTTGAAAAAGGTATGACCTATTCATATGTAGGTCGTAAATTAAAGAAAAGAGAATACCGTCGTTTATGGATTGCACGTATCAATGCGGCGGTTCGTGAGGAGGGCTTAACCTATTCCCAGTTCATTAACGCTTTGAACAAAAAAGGTATTGAACTTGATCGTAAAGTGCTTGCCGACCTGGCAATGAACAATGCAGAAAGCTTTAAGGCTTTGGTTGCGCAGGTAAAGTAACCTACAAGTTCTGTTAACTTCCTAGAAGCAGATTAATTTTAGAACCTCTATAAGATGGTTTTGAAATTAGTTTACAAAAGCCGCCCTAAATAAGGGGCGGTTTTCTTTTTGCAGATACGTTATTTTTGCTCCATTCTTTACTGTACAATCTATTATTCTTTCAATGAACAATACCTATATTGATCTCGTTCAGCAAACTTTTAATTTCCCCCAAGAAGGCCTGATCGTAAAAGAAGGCAGCCTGCATTTTAATGGCCTTGATATAAAAGCGATCATTGCAAAATACGGAACGCCGTTAAAGCTTTCTTATCTGCCTAAAATCGGCATGCAGATAAACAAAGCAAAGGAGATGTTTGCCAAAGCATATAAAAAGCACAAGTATGAAGGCGAATATTATTACTGTTACTGTACCAAAAGCTCGCATTTCAGCTTCGTGGTGGAAGAAGCCCTGGAGCATGGCATCCATTTGGAGACTTCGTATGCTTATGATATCGAGATAATCAAAAAGCTTTTTGAGAAGCGCAGAATAACAAAGGATGTTTTTATTATTTGCAATGGCTATAAGCAAAAAGCCTATACCCGACGCATTGCGCAATTGTTGAATACTGGATTTAAGAATGTAATTCCTATCCTGGATAATAAAGAAGAATTACAGGCTTATAAATCGGTAAAAGTTCCGTTTAAACTTGGTATTAGGGTGGCAGCAGAAGAGGAACCTACCTTCCCCTTTTATACTTCCCGCTTAGGTTTTCGTGCAAAAGATATCCTTGAATTTTATGTAGATCATATCGAGGGGTATGAAGACAAGTTCCAATTGAAAATGCTTCATATCTTCCTGAACAAGGGTATTAAGGATGATATTTATTATTGGTCGGAATTGAATAAGATCATCAACCTTTATTGCCAGTTAAAAAAGATTTGTCCTGAATTGGATTCGCTGAATATTGGCGGAGGTTTCCCAATTAAACATTCACTTGGGTTTGACTACGATTATCAATTCATGATCAATGAAATTGTAAGCAATATCAAAGCCGCGTGTAAACGGAATAAAGTACAGATGCCAAATATCTTTACTGAATTTGGTAGTTATACTGTGGGTGAAAGCATGGCGCACATTTATAGCGTTATTGGAGAAAAGGTGCAGAACGACCGGGAGAACTGGTATATGATCGACTCTTCTTTTATTACCACACTGCCCGATACCTGGGGAATAGGAGAGAAGTTTCTCATGCTTCCTATCAACAAATGGGAAAATGAATATCAGCGTGTGGTGCTCGGCGGTATTACTTGCGACAGTCACGATTATTACGATTCTGAAGAGCATATAAATGAAGTGTTTTTGCCCAAAACTACAGGCGATGAACCTTTATATGTCGGGTTCTTTCATACCGGCGCTTACCAGGATCAAATCAGCGGGTACGGAGGGATTAAGCACTGTTTAATACCATCCCCTAAACATGTGATTATAGAACACGATAAAAATGGAAAACTGATCGACTGGGTATATGCCAAGGAACAGTCGGCGCAGAGCATGTTGAAGATTTTAGGATACATTAAATAGAAAAAACCCTCCAAATTATCTGGAGGGTTTTGTTTTTAGTTCTTATTGCCTAAGATTATTTTTCGTGCGTCTTCACGTGTTTTTTGGGTAGGCTGTTGCGGTGCCGGCCTTTGTATAGTGCCAACACTTCTGTTGCCAAAGCTCCTGTTGTATGTACCGTAGTTCCTGTTGTAGTTACCGTTACGTCTGTAGGTGTTCAACCCGTTGTATCGAGATGGAAACCCTCGGTACCCGTTCGTCACATCGTAATAACGGCCTGAAAAAGGGTCTCTTTCTAAAACAACCGTTCCATAAAAGGGGTCTTGTACATATAAGCGGTTACCCGATTGTTGCGTACGCACATCCTCATCATAGTCGTCACCTACTGCTTCTTGTGTGGTTACACAACCAGTTGTTAATACTGCAATAATAACTACTGCCAATAAAGATTTTACACTTGTCATGAATACCTCTCTTTTGCATGAATAAAGGCAAAGTGTTAGCCAAAATTTCATAAAAAACCTTGCTGGAAACAGGTTTCGACAATATTAACAACGTCTTTTTTTTAAGAAGTTTCTGACGTGATAAACTGATGTTTTCACGAAACATACTTACGCTTTCATACGGTACTTTTTATTCACTTTTGGACTGTTGAAATAGCGATTAAGTTCTTCTTCAGACAGTTCAGTACTGAAGTCAAGCGGAATGTCAATTAATTGAATTTGTACCTGCTTCAGCTCTTCTTTTAGCTTGTTTGTCTTACGAATTACTTCCGGGTCTTTTTCGTTAATCAATTGATTATCCTGCAGCATAAATTCCAATCGCTTAATCGACGCCCTGATTTGGCTTGCCTGATTTTGATCGATTGATTTATTAGGTACTGATGCTTCTTTGATCGGCACAAGTGCCAAACCAATGCTTGGCAAAATCTTTCCGGTACGTTGCGAACCCTCACTGCTTGAAGTAGCTAGAACTGTCCCGGTAAGTGAGGTGGAGGCGGAGGTGAGATCGAAAGTCGTTCTTACGTTTTTTGTCCTTTTTAATTTTTTATCTAACTGTAAAAATGTGTATTTCAGCTGCAGCACATAATTGCTTACGTTTTTACGAACCTGATTAAACTCCTGTACAGCCATTGGCTGATCTAAAGCATCTCTAACAAAAATGCGCACATTTGCTGTATCCCGAACACCCATCTTGGTGCTTCCGATAAAACTTAGCAGTACTGCTTTTACTTTTCCGGTATCACTCGGCTTTGCTACATCATAACCGGGGGTCCAGTTAAATTCATCACCGCATTTTTGTACGATGCTATATCCCTTTATTGGTATTGATGTACTCATCAAAACGGTTTCAATAGGAAAGTTTCCGGTTTCACATAGCACCCTGAAACTTATAGGCTCCCCTTCATCTATCCAGATACTTCCGTAAATAGTGGGTTTTATTTTAGACGGGATTACTTCGGTATTAAAAAAAATGATGCTGAAACTGGTATCTACTTTATCAGCAGCATCCGCCAGGTTTTGCACCCCTGCTGAAACTCTGTATGGTATGTCGTATTTTAGTTTCCCCGAAAGGAAATAGGCCCTGGATGCTTTAAAGGAAATAACGCCATCGTCTTTCCCGATTTTTAAACCAACAGGTGCATTTTTCAAATACCAGAAATAGTTCAAAGGGTTTTTATTTATCTGGAGCTGATAGCTTAGCACCGAATCAACATGCAGCGAAAAAAATGGGTTAAGATTAATAATGCGTAATGAAGAGTCAGGATGAAAATGTTGCAGGGTATCCCCTTGTGCGGAGGAAGACAAGTTCATTACAAAAAGGCATAGAAGGGAGATTATCTTTATCATTTGGTTACTAGTATTCAAACCCGCAAATTAGGTAAAATAGAAAACCCCCGTAGAAACGGGGGTCGATAAACCAAAACCAACTGCTTATGAGAAAGCGTTATAATTATTTTAGGCTACAGCAATATTTTTTATTGCAGGTCTGACTTCCTTTTTCTTTGGAAGATTGACTATCAAAACACCATTAACATATTGCGCACTGATGTTTTCTCCATCGACATTTTTATCCATTGTGAAAGAGCGTTTAAAAGATTTTAACGTAAACTCTGAACGAATTATATTCTCGTTCTCCTTCTTGCCCTCTTCTTTTTTCTCGGCGGACACGGTGAGCAAATTGTCTTCCAGGTTAATTCCAAAATCTTCTTTCCTCAACCCCGGGGCAACTAATTCAATAATAAATTCTTTTTCAGTTTCTTTAATATTTACCGGTACCGAATGTCTCAACTCCTCTCTATATAAAGACGGCATTTGAGGAAAAACGTCACTTAGCAAATTGTTAAATGAGGCGGTACTGTTTGGCCGGTTTTTAAAGCGTACAACTGTCATAGTTTTATAGTTTTTATGGTTAATGCATTTTGTAATTGCAGTAGTATTTTCAAACTGTATACCGTTTGAGGTTTCGGCTGAAACTCCTGCCACAACTGCATTTTAGCAAAATAATTTATGCCATTATGTACGAAATGTTACGATTGGTTTGCGATAGTCGCAGTTTCGTAGATTTGTCAAAAATTTTAAACTATGTATCCAATACAAATAGTGCAACCCATGAAGGAAGAATTAACCGATAATGGGTTCAAAGAGTTAACAAACGGTCAGGCAGTAGAAGCCCAATTAAAAGAGGCGGGTACTACGTTAATAATGATCAATTCAGTTTGCGGTTGCTCGGCCGGCACGGCACGTCCGGGAGTCTTGATGGCTGTAACAAATGCCAGTAAAAAACCTGATCATCTTACCACTTCTTTTGCGGGTTATGATGTAGAGGCAGTGCAAACACTACGTCAGCACCTGATGCCATACCCCCACTCTTCTCCTGCTATCGCTCTCTTTAAAAATGGCGAACTGGTTCATTTCATTGAGCGGCATCAAATAGAAGGACGTTCCGCTCAGATGATTGCGGCCAACCTGATCGATGCCTTCGAGCAACATTGCAATTAACATAACTTATGTTTAAGCCCTGTCTGCGGGTAATTTAAAGTTCAAAGTGTGTGTTTTATATAAACCGGCTTTGAACTTTAAAATTTTAAACTGTAAACTCTACTCATGTATCCCAACCTCTACTATGTCTTTGAAGATTTTTTTGGTGTTAAGATTGGCTTTCTCCGTTTCATTAATTCATTTGGTTTTTTTGTAGCGATTTCATTTCTGGTGGCAGCGGCCTTACTTTCCAGCGAATTAAAGAGAAAAAGCAAAGAAGGCTTTTTTAAGCCTACAGAACGTAAGTTGGTAGTTGGTGGGCCCGCAACACCCGGGGAATTGGTTATTAACTTTCTCTTAGGATTTTTATTCGGGTTTAAAATTCTGGCTCTTTTCATAATGGGCTCCGATGTGGTGCAAGACCCGCAGGCGTATATTTTTTCCGGCAAAGGAAGTTGGTGGTTAGGCCTCCTAACCGGCGGGCTGTTTGTGTGGATGAAATGGCGGGAACGGAAAAAGCAACAATTAAAAAGCCCTGAAGAACGGGTTATACGGATATGGCCACATGATAGGGTGGGCGAGATAACCGTTATTGCATTAATTGTGGGTTTACTGGGGGCTAAACTGTTTGATATATTTGAAAACTGGAGTGATTTTCTAAAACATCCTGCCGATTATATCTTTTCGGGGGGTGGATTAACCTTTTACGGAGGATTAATTTGTGCTGGCGCCGCTATTATTTATTATGCCAGAAAAAACAAATTTAGTGTAAGGCATTTAGCAGATGCCATTGCCCCCTCTTTGATGATCGCTTACGCTATTGGCCGCATTGGCTGCCAGGTTGCCGGAGATGGAGATTGGGGTATTTATAACAGCGCATATAAAGTAGATGTAAACAATGAGATTGCTTTAGCTATTCCAACGGATTTTAAGGATTCAATACAGGCACACGCAAACTTTTTCTCCCAACACTACAGCACATTAGATTCTATACCACATAAATCATTCGCAAAGCCGTC
>DASQMG010000056.1:0-3523 GCA_035645595.1 Flavisolibacter sp.
TGGGCCCTCCATCTGTTCGCCTGGGTGCCGACTACGAGATCAATAGCAAACACACCATCGGTGGTATGTTCAACTTTGTTACCAATACCGCCAGGTCGGAGTTTCTTACCGACACGTATATCAGCAACACACCGGGCAAAGCTTACCAGTTTATAGACGCCGACAATTACAATACCAACACGTTTAAAAGCTATACGACCAATTTGCATTATACTGCTAAACTTGATACGTCCGGAAGTACCCTTTCTGCCGATGTTGATTATGCCCGCATTACCAACCGGGGTGATGGGGCCTTTTATAACAGTTTTGTTGACATCAACTCGGGCGGGGAATCCCTGGACAACCTGTACACTGCAACGCCTAATGGCTACCAGGTACGCTCCGGCAAAATTGATTTCATTCGCCAGTTTAGCAAGACAAGAAAAATGGAAATGGGTGTAAAAGCCAGCAGGGTAGAATCCGACAATGACTTCCGTTTCTACTTCAACAACAGTGGCCTGGTGCTTGATCCGTTGCGCACCAATCATTTTGTGTACAAGGAAAATATTTATGCGGCCTACATCAACTACAGCGCACCGCTAAGTAAAAAGTTAACGATGCAGGCGGGGCTTCGTGCCGAACAGACCAAGTCCGTGGGAACATCTTTTACAACAGGGCAGGTGACGCCAAGGTCCTATCTCGATTTCTTCCCCAGCCTGTTTTTGCAGCACCAGGTATCGGAGAATTACGGCATCAATTATAATATCAGCCGCCGCCTGCAGCGCCCCAACTACGGAAGCTTAAACCCTTTCCGTTCGTACCGCGATCCTTATACATTTTCAGTGGGTAATCCTTTCCTCCGCCCTTCGTATGCGCATATACTCAACATTTCCCAAACCTTCCGCAAGCAATACATTTTGCAGTTGTATTACCAGTACACCAAAGACGTAATGACGGAACTGCCCATGCTGGATGTAGCCAATGCTACCACCATCTACACGCAGGGTAATGTAGATGATGGATACAACATGGGTGCAACCGCCATTGTTCCGGTTAAGCTCAGGAAGTTCTGGGATACCCGTAACACTTTACAAATGACGTATAGCAAGTTCACTACGGTTTCTGTTAACGGTCCGCTGGAGAATAAGCAATTATCCTGGTCTGTACAATCGATACATACACTACTGCTGCCTAAGGACTTTCGTTTTGAAATGAGTTTTCTTTTTCGTGGCCCAGCTGCTTCCGGCCTTTACCACCAGGCACCGGTGAACTGGGTTGACGTGGCCGTCAAGAAATCTTTCTACAACAAAAAATTAGATCTTTCCATAACGGCCTCTGATATTTTTAAAGGCTACCGGTATATCTGGACAACAGATATTGGTGGTAACATCAATGAATTTAACCAGTATTTCCGCTGGCGTGCTCTTGGCGTTTCGTTGCGTTATAATTTCAGCAAAGGCCAAAAGACAAATACAAAGCAAAGAACCGCTTTGGAAGAATTAAACCGCACCTGATAAAAGATACTTACCAACTACATGTAAAAAAATGCCGGGTTATCCCGGCACCTTTATTTTTATAAGCGTGTTGCTACAAGGCATAAATACACCGCCGCTTTAATCCTGCATTTCTTTCACCAGTTCTTTTAAATGCCGCAGGTGGGCGCCAAACCTTCTTTCATTAATCCGGCGGCTGACAACGTATTGAAAAAGCAGCAGAAAAGCGTAGGCCCCAAACCGAATAAAGGGCGAAAGGTTATGCCATGTATTCAGCATTTTGTAGTGTTGCACATAAGGCAATACTTCTACCAACAGAATAAAGAAAAGCATTGCTATGGGTAAACCAATCATCTTCCACCGGAGCCTCTTTTCCAGTAAAAGGGTTTGCTTTTCCAGGTTTGCTTTTACAGCCCCTTCCATTACTTCCATGCGGGTAGCAATGCGGTAGTCGAAATAAAAGAACGCTACCACCAAAACACAAAACACAACGTAGCTCCAAAACAATATGCTTTTGAGCAGCCCTTCTGCATTCATTGAATTGGCTATAAAAATAAAGAGCGGCATCAGCAGCATAATACGCATTTGTGCTTTAAAGCCTCTTTTTAGCGCCGCTACAGGGCCACCGCTTTTGTGTTGAATCAGTTCCATAATATTTGTGTTTTTATTTGTTTGAATTGGTTGGCTGTTCCAGCTTTTTTTCAGGTCGTCAAGTTCCATGATCAATTGTTTTTTGTTAGTTGACGTAGTTTGTCTTTAATGCGAACCATCTTTACTCTCAGCGCACCCCCGCTCATGCCAAGAATGTCTTCCATCTCTTCGTACGTACGTTCTTCCATGTACAGCATTACGATCGCTTTCTCTATATCGTTCAGTTGCGCTATGGCCGCATAAAGCAGCCCCAGTTGCTCTTCCTGGTTTTCCCTGCCGCTATCATCAGGCCGGACTTCGGGCAGGTTGGCCGGTTCATAGGAATCAACAAAATCCTTTTTTCGCCGCAGGCCGGTTATGGCTGTATTAATGGCTATGCGGTACAACCAGGTGCTGAATTTAGAATCGCCCCTGAACTTTGGATATCCTTTCCACAACTGTATCACTATCTCCTGGAACAGGTCCTGCCTGTCGGCATGGTTGGCCGCATACATACGGCAAACCTTATGAAGCAACAGCTCGTGTTCAGCCACTTTTTTTTCAAATTCTTTTTCGGCTCCGTGTAGCAATTGATTGTTTTATAGAGTAGTCGCAAGTGTAAGCGATTTGTTACAGGAAGAGGACTATTTTATTTTGGTAAACTATTTCTCCAGGCAGGAGTCGATACTATTTACGCACCAGGAATGCTGATGGCCTGGTGAAGAAGTTGGGAAGCACGCTGTCGAAATTGTTATACGGAGCTTGTTGAAGCAGGGCGAAAGACTATTGTGTTGGCAAACAGAGATTTTATATTTATTCTTAGTAGCCGCAATAACGTGAAGCGTTCTTTGCTTGACACCTTCACCATCCCCGATATAAAAAGGAGAAAACATTTTAAAAGTGTTACTTTCTTTATTAGTAATACGTTGATAAATTTGTAAGCAAAAGAGTAAAGGTATGGAGACGTCGATAGTAACAACAAAAGGCCAGGTGCTTATTCCAAAAAGATTGCGCAATAAGTATGGAATTAAAGCAGGAGTAAAAGTGGCGTTTATGGAATCAAAGGAAGGAATTATATTGAAGGCGATGGATGAAGCTTACTTCGATCAGTTTGCCGGTTTATTAAAAGATAGTTTGCCAACAATAAAAGAATATAGAACCTGGAAGGGCGAGGAAAAAGCAAAAGAAGAAACGAGGATTGATAAAAAGTTGGGCGCAACAGCAAAAAAAGGAAAATGAAAAAAGTTGTTTTTGACAGCTATGCCTTAATAGCCTTTTTTCGCCAGGAAACCGGGTATGAGTTTGTAAGAGAATTGTTGGTTAAGATGGCGGCTGATGAAACAGAAGGATACATTACTACTGTAAATGTTGGCGAGGTATATTATATGATTTCGCGTAAGAGTAACCAGAAGAACGCTGAA
>DASQMG010000057.1:0-5737 GCA_035645595.1 Flavisolibacter sp.
CACAGGGCCATCAGCTTTATCCAGATGAATGGTCAATTGGCCACCGGGCACTGAAACAGTATAACGGAAAATAAGCTCTGTTTTTTCATCAAGGGTTATCTTTTTCAGGCGTGCCGTAGAAGGATTTCGCATAGACAGCCATTTCGTATCATTCAATTCAGCATTGTGAAAGCTGTCCATAGTTAAGGAATTATGGGCTGGCTGCCAGGTGCGCAAAAACTGATCAACAGTTGCGGCCTCTTTTTTATAGTTGTTTTTATTCAGCCAGTCTGCTATGGCTAAACGTTTACTACTATCCTCCGTTCCATAATGTCTAAGCAATGGATAATCTGCCTGGGTATCCTCATCGCGGGTATTATTAAAAAAGGCCATGAATTTGTAGTACTCATCATGTTTAAAAGGATCGTATGGATGACTGTGGCATTGTACACAGGCAAACGTGGTGCCCATCAAACCTTCCCAGGTGCTGCTCACCCTATCCATTACGGCCGCTGTTCTGAATTCCTCGTTGTCGGTTCCGCCTTCATCGTTGGTCATAGTATTGCGATGAAAAGCAGTGGCCAGTATTTGTTCATCAGATGCGTTTGGTAAAAGATCGCCGGCCAGTTGTTCTTTTAAAAACACATCATACCGTTTGTCTTCATTAAACGCTTTTATCAGCCAGTCGCGGTAACGCCAGATGTTTCTTCGGTCATCTTTTTCATATCCTTTGCTATCTGCATAACGGGCAAGGTCCATCCACAAGGCGGTCCATCGTTCGCCGAAATGTGGTGAGGCTAAAAGTGAATCAACCAATACTTCGTAAGCATTAGAAGCATTGCTGTTCATAAACTGCTCTCTGATGCCCGGAGACGAAGGGATGCCTGTAAGATCAAGGCTGGCTCTTCGCAATAAGGTTGCTTTATCAGCTTCCGCAGATGGCTTTAACTCCATCTTCTTCAGCTTATCGTAAATAAAATAATCTATATCATTTCGTACCCAATCCAGTTTCTTAGCAGGTATCAATCCAAATAGCGAAGATTGCGGCTTTGGTACTTCAACCTTGTTGACAGGTATATAAGCCCAATGCTCACCCCATTTTGCTCCCTGTTTTATCCAACGAGTAAGTATATCTATCTCCTTATCTGTCAGTGGTTCTTTTTTATAAGGCATTCTTTCGTCGGGGTCCTTTAGGTGCAGCCGGCGTATCATTTCGCTTTCGCCGGGTTCCCCTGGTACAATAGCCGGTTTGCCTGATTCCGTTTTCGCCAGGGCCTCCGAACGAAAAAGCAAGCTAAATCCTGCCTGCTTTTTAACGCCGCCATGACAGGAGATACATTTTTGATTAAGAATAGGTTTAACCTGCGTACTGAAGTCAATAGTTTCGTGGCGGGTGCTGAACACAAAAACACTAGCTATTGCTATCAAACAGAAGATTACCGTATATTTTTTATGGCCTTTACGTATAAGCATTGTCATGCGTTTTTATAAAATGAACCCGGCTTTTTTCGTTGCCGCATTGTTTTCAACCTTAAGTACATCTACGACGGTCGTCAGCCCTGTGCACCTTTATTAATAGTAATATAAAGGTAAATTCTTAAGGCTGAACTATTTTAGCGGTTTTATCAACTATTATCACAGAAATAAAAAACGCGGCACCAATTCTATACCTTGCTTTATCAATAAACTTCATAAGTCAAGGCCTTCCCATTAGGTAGTCAATTGCAGACGTTTGCAGAAATTTTTATGAAAGCATCGTTATCCACGAAGCTTTCATTACAACCCACCGGATTGGATGTCAACAGTAGAAAACTACTGAGCCAGCTGGAAATTTTTACCTAAAATTGTAGCACTACCACGCTGCAATGCTTAGTACGCACTTAGCGGCAATTGTTTTTTATATAGCGCAAGCCACACAGGCCGCTTTATGCCTTAAAACCTAAACTCTTTTATTGTTAATATGATTTGTTTCTGGCGGAATACACTTTACTTAGCAAACAATCCCTTTTGGTTTATGATACCCCGTTTTTTTTTACTCCTTTTCTTATCATGCATTGGTGCAACTGTATTCCCACAAAATCTTGACTCGCTTTTGCTGATTCAGCGCTCCCGTGATCCCCAGGAGAAAGTCTATGTTCATTTTGACAAAAATTACTATAATCCCGGCGAAACAATCTGGTATAAGGCCTACTTATTTGCAGGCAGCGAGCCATCGGAGATCAGTAAAAACTTTTATGCCGAACTGGTAGATGAACAAGGTGTGGTGTTAAGTCAAAAGACCGCGCCTATCTCGTTTGCCGGAGCTTCCGGGAGCTTCGACCTCGACTCCGCTCTCAATAAGCCGATAATTTATTTCAGGGCCTATACAATGTCAATGCTGAACGGCGATACCAGTTTTATCTATACTAAGGCCTTCCGTATTTTGTTGCCAACTCTATCAGCTGCTAAAAAAAGTAAGCAGGTGAATGCAACACAGCTAAAATTTTTACCGGAAGGAGGCGATTTGGTAAATGGCCTGGTTGCAAGAGTAGCTTTTCGGGCTACCAATGGCCAGGACCTGCCCGAAACCGTCGCGGGGAACATCATTGACAATACCGGAGCAAAAGTAGCAGAGCTGAAAACCTTACACGACGGCATGGGTTTACTCTCGTTTGTACCCGAAAGCGGTAAAGCATATTCCGCAACATGGATAGACCAAAGTGGAAAACAGTACACTACTGCACTACCTGCAACAAAGGCCAACGGGATAAGTTTAAGAATAACAGAAGAAGCAGGAAACAAACGCTTTACTATCTATCGCACCAACGAAGCGCCAACCGAAATAAAGCGGTTGTATTTGATCGGTTACATGAACCAGGAGATGGCGTTCAAAGCGACCGTTAACCTTGAAAGTAAGCTTAGCGCCACAGGTATGTTGCCCACTCAGGACCTGCCCTCAGGTATTCTGCAAATCACGGTTTTTGATAGCAACTACAAGCCGCTGGCAGAAAGAATCAGCTTCGTTAATAACCGTAATTATGAGTTTGACGGCGATGCCTATTTCACGCAGAAAAACTTTTCAAAACGGGGACTAAACCAGGTAGAAGTGATCATGTCGGATACACTGCCTGCTAATCTTTCTCTATCAGTCACCGATGCTGATCTGCATCAGTTGAATAGTATGGATGACAATATAATTAGTCGCTTGTTATTGACCGGTGAGCTTCGCGGAAAAATCGTGAATCCTTACTACTACTTTTTCAGCAACAATGACAGTGCCTCTATACATCTGGATCTGGTGATGTTAACCCACGGCTGGCGAAAATATAATTGGGACGATGTGTTGGCAGGGAAAACACCGCCGTCCAGATGGAAAGAAAGCAATTACCTGAGCCTGAGTGGAAAGATTGCCGGTTTGCAGCCGGGCAGTTTCAGTCCCGACCTTCAATTAACGGGCATTTTACAGACCGCCGATTCGGCAAAAAATATTATTAGCCTACCCGTTGACAAAAATGGAAAAGTGTTTACAGAAGGACTGGTTTTTTACGACAACGCCAAGCTCTTTTTTAATTTTAATAAAAAGAGTTTATCCTTTGATAAAAGTATGTTGATCGTTGATAATGGGCTGCGTAAGGGATACAGTAAAATCGCTCCCGACACCACAGTTAAAGCCGGCATGACAGAGTTAAGCACAGCTACTTATGCCAATAATTTAAAAATTAACACGAGGGCATTGCAGGCTGGCCGGCTTCTTAAATCAAACGTATTGGAAAACGTTACCGTAACCTCAAAGGCCAAAACCGCAAAGGATAAAATGGAAGAGAAATATGTTAGCGGTTTATTTGCAGGTGACGCCAGAAGTTTCGACTTAATAAACGACCCCTTCGCTGCCGGTGCTATGAATATATTTCAATACCTGCAAGGGAAAGTTGCCGGCTTGCAGATCACGTCCGGCGCAGGCACTCCGTCCCTATCCTGGCGGGGGGGCACACCCGCCCTTTACTTGAACGAAATGCAAACCGATGCCAACCTGTTGGCATCTACGCCCGTAAGTGATATTGCGTATGTAAAAGTATTCAGGCCGGGGGAAAGCGTCGCTTCGGGTGGCGGCAACGGGGTTATAGCTATCTATACCCGCAAAGGGGGAGATGCGCCACCGGATCCTGCTACCAGAGGGCTGAGCTACGTACAAATGACGGGCTATTCTGCCGTAAAACAATTCTATTCTCCTGATTACGCAACCGTGTCGGAAAGCCATAGCGCTGATGATGTACGCCGTACTTTATACTGGAATCCATCTATTATTCTGGATCGAAACAGGAAGCGTTTGAGGATAAAGTTTTATAACAACGACATTACGAATCGTTTCCGCCTGGTGATGGAAGGCCTCAATGCGTACGGAAAGTTGATTCATATAGAAAAAGAAATCACGAATTAACCATGCCCTTGAACGGCTACTAACCAATAGACGATTACTCATGATAGTGTAATTCGTTTTTAAGGTTTATAGTGGGCTATTTCATTGTACTATTTTCGCTGTCAACACCGCCTTAATTTGCTCAATAACCCGTTCCGTAACTTTGCTTTTTATTCCGGGTAAACCCGATGTTTTGTATCGTAAAACAAGGCGTTTTTTTGCCTCGATAAAATTGTAGGCAGCGTCCACCGATAGGGGTTGGACCGGTTGCTTTCAATAGCGCATCAGCATTATCCAGGTGGGGTTGGAGTGCGTCGGGGTCAATACAAACTCACTTTCGCCAATTGTTTCAAACCCCTGCTTTTGATAAAACCGGATGGCCCTATCGTTGCCTTTCCACACATTCAACCACATACCCTGCTCCTCCTGTGCTTTTGATTGGCCAATTGCCTGCTGCATCAGGCGGCGGCCTAAATCCAACCCATGGAATTCTTTAAGCAAGTACAGGCGTTCCATTTTCGTGACTTGTAGCAAAGGCACCGCCGGGTGCGGGCAATCAAATACAATTTTTGAGTACCCTGCTGGCTGGTGGTTATAAATAACTGCCTGAAAAATATTGTCTTCCTCTGTTAGCTCAGCTCTGCAGGCTTCCTCGTTAAAATTTTTATCTACATAAGCTTGCATGACGTCGGCGGGTGCACTATGTCCATGCGATTCAAATATAGTGATGCCGCCAACCTTTGAAAGTAACGCAGCATCGGAGGGACCTAACCGTACAAATGAAATCATCATGCGAAAATAAATCATAAACATTTGCGGTTTGGCGCAGTGCTTTCGCAGGTTCAGCACGATACATTTGTACCGTGGAACGACTGTTGAAAAACCCCGTGTATTATGCCTTGCTATATAATGACCAGCGTTTGGGATTCGGATCTGAAAAAGTAAAATGTTTCGTCGAAACAGTGTCTCCTTTTGCCGGCTTTGAAGAGAGTTATGAAAAGGGGTTCAGTGACCTACATAACCTGATTCCGGTTGGCCGTACGATCTTATATGCCACTCCTCTTACGCTTCACCCGCCAAAAGATTGGGCATTACTGCGGGAAATCAAAGGCCTGCAATTTTTATATAAAGGTGGTAGTTTAAGTAGACCACTTACACTCCAGCCCACACGCTTAGAAGACAAACATATTGGCGAAATGATGAACCTGGCCGCGATAACAAAACCAGGGCCGTTCGGGCCCAGGACCATAGAATTCGGACACTATTACGGCTTTTTTGAAAATGGTCAACTTGTTGCCATGACCGGTCAACGGCTGCACGTACAAAACTTCACAGAGATTAGTGCCGTATGCACCCATCCTG
>DASQMG010000058.1:0-1938 GCA_035645595.1 Flavisolibacter sp.
GTGAAGGAGGAATACCGTGCCGCTGTAGAAAATGTGCTTGAGCCTTATCTGAATTATTATGTGGTGAACAATCTTGCGGAAGGTTTGCAGGCGGTTCATTTATTAGATGCGGCAAAAAAAGGAAAGGCTAATTTTTTCTTGCTGGATAAGGTTGCCGGTAAATCAAACGGAGGCAATCACCCGGCGGGAACGATTGCTGCCCTGGAGGTTATTGAAGTGGAAGAACCACATCGCAAACTGGCGGAACAACTTTTAGGAAACGTTTTCATTGCCGACGATGAAGTGGCCTTAGAACATAGCGACGGCACTGTTATTTTGGAAAAGCACGGCAAGTACGTAAAAGGAACTTACACGCTAACTGGTGGCAGTGTTGGGTTATTTGAAGGAAGAAAAATCGGCCGTGCCAAGAACCTCGAAAAGCTGCATGAGCAAATCGTAGCACAACAGGAAATTGTGACCGGCTTATCTGCACAAATACAAGTGAAGCATAGCGAGGTAATCACTTTTAATGCTGATTTGAAGGAAGGTATCATCCGCCAAACAGAAAGGGAAATACAGCAGTTAAACAATGAGCTGTATGGCCTTCAAAATAAAATCGAGAACATTCATCACACGCAGGCTACTTCCCAAAATAGAATTGAGGAATTAGGTGAGCAATTAGAAGCTACGAATCTTTCTGTACTGGCAGTACGCAATGAATTGACAGACCTGAATGAAGCGCTAAAACAGTATACCGGGGACCTGCAAGGCGCAGAGGAAAGTTACCGGGCTATTGAAGTGGAGTACAATGAAATCAATACCCAATACAATAGTTTAAACCTGCAATTAACCCGGGAGCAAAGCAAAATAGCGTCGTTAAAACAGGAGTTACAGTTTAAAAGCAACCAGTTAGCCGATCTCCGTTCACAGGTGGAAACCAATACATCGCAGTTAAAACAAACAACGGAAAACATCTTAGAATCAGATGAAGCTTTACATGCAATAGAAGAAGGTTTACACGGCTTGTTGCGCAGAAGAGAAACCGAAGAACATACGTTAAATGAATCGGACCAGGCATATTATAATTTGCGTAACCAGCTAAGTGCAAAAGAAAGTGAACTGCGCCACAAGGTGAAAGAGAAGGAAGGGGTTGAACATTTGCTCTCCGCCATCAAGGATAAATTAACGGATGTAAAATTGCAGTTGGCAGGCATGAAAGAACGCCTGAACGTAGAGTTCAAAATTGTATTGGAGGATATTTTGGATGAGGCCCGAACCTCTGAAATACCGGTAGAAGAATTGCAGGAAAAATCAGACAGAATGAAGAAGCGGCTGGAGAATTTAGGCGAAGTAAATCCAACAGCGATTGAAGCGTTCGATGAAATGAAAAAGCGTTATGATTTTATTGTAGAACAAAAAAATGACCTTGTTGATGCCAAGCAGAGTTTATTGCAAACGATTGCTGAAGTGGAAACAACGGCTAACCAAAAATTCCTTGATACATTCAACCAGGTGAGGGAAAACTTTATTAAGGTGTTTAAAACACTTTTCACCGAAGACGACCAGTGCGATTTAATCCTGGAAAGCCCCCATAATTTGGCCGAAACCAGCATCGATATTATGGCCAAGCCAAAGGGCAAAAGACCAAGCTCTATTAACCAGTTAAGCGGTGGGGAGAGAACACTTACAGCAACGGCTTTGTTGTTTGCCATTTACTTGATTAAGCCCGCGCCGTTTTGTATTTTAGATGAAGTAGATGCCCCGTTGGATGATGCCAACGTAGGCAAGTTCACCAACATGATTCGGGAGTTTAGCAGCAACTCGCAGTTTATTATTGTAACCCATAATAAAACCACCATGAGTACGGTAGATGTAATTTATGGCGTTACCATGCAGGAGCCGGGAGTAAGCCGGCTGGTGCCGGTTGATTTTAGAAGCTTGAATTAACCAGTGTACTCC
>DASQMG010000059.1:0-12280 GCA_035645595.1 Flavisolibacter sp.
AAACCGCATACATCGCTGTTTTGTGCAGCGTGTGGAAAATGAAATGCTTTGTATGTGCGGTAGTGGTCATTTATAGTAATGCAGTTACAAATGTAACCTGATGAAAAATAACTATGGAAAAAATTATGTTAAGGGATAAAATTACTGAAAGTATTATCCACTAAGATATGTAATGACAAGTATTGCGTACGTATTTACTGCATACAAGCAATAAATTTCTGTTCCCGTCCAAACCATTAGTCATCGTATCAATAAGGAAATTCCATTTGCAATTTAGTTTATACAATTTTAGAACTGAGCGTTTTGTTTTATACTCAGCATTATATCGGTTCACGGGGTTTAACAAACCGCCGATGTGAAGAACTTACAGCTGAAAAAAATTCTTGATTCTGAAAAAAAAGTTAATTTAACCGCTTCAATCTTATAAATCATTGCTGCTATGCGAAAATCGAATCTACTAAAAGCCGCTATCTGTGCGCTTATTTTACTTATTGTACCAATCACACATTTGTTAGCACAAAATCGTACGGTAACAGGTACAGTGAATGATCAAACCGGCAAGGGTGTTCCCGGTGTTACGGTCACTGTTAAAGGAACTAACACGGCAACACAAACCAATGCCGAAGGGCAGTACACCATCAGTGCTCCTGAAAATGCTACGCTTGTTTTTTCTGCCGTGGGTTTTACCGGTATGGAAATGGCACTTGCGGGAAGAACTTCGTTTGATGCTTCCTTACAGGCAAGTGATGCCGGTTTATCTGAGGTGGTGGTTATTGGTTATGGTACGGCAAGACGGCGAGATGTTACAGGTTCTGTAGCTACAGTTGCCGCTAAAGACTTTAACCGTGGTGTAGTAACTACACCCAGCCAGTTAATCCAGGGAAAAGTAGCCGGAGTTTTAATTGTTAACAATAGCGGGCAGCCTGGTGGTGCAACTACGGTAAGAATAAGGGGTAACACGTCAATTAGAACTGGAAATCAGCCGCTATATGTAATTGATGGCGTACCTATTGACGGCCGCATTGCCCGCCCTTCGTTAAATGTTGGTGGCCTCGGTCAGACACCCGCTTCTGATCCCATGTACTTTATTAACCCATTCGACATTTCTTCAATAGATGTTTTAAAGGATGCGTCCGCTACGGCGATTTATGGTTCACGAGGTTCGAATGGCGTAATTTTAATAACTACCAGAAAAGGCTCGTCCGGGGCTCCGAGGATTGATGTAAATGCTTCTGCCGGAATAAGCAAAATTTTGAGAAAGTATGATGTGTTAAATGCAGAAGAATATCGTGCGGCATTAAAATCGTACAGTTTGACGACCGGTGATTTTGGTGGCAGTGTGGATGCATTTGATGAAATTACAAGAACCGCGGTTACGCAAAACTATAATATCGGTATTAGTGGTGGAAGTGAAACTGGTAAATATCGTGCTGCCTTTGGTTTGTTTAACCAACAGGGCATAATCAAAAACACGGATTTAAAAAAGTACACCGCAAATATCAATGGTCAATACCGCTTTTTAGAAAGCAAAAAATTGAGCTTGGACTTTAATATACTTACAGCTCATAATAAAGAAACAATTGCACCTGTAACGAACGATGCAGGCGCCCGTGGTAGTCTTATTTCGCAGGCTTTGGTATGGAACCCAACCCGCCCTTTACGAAAAGGGGATGGCACGCTTGACAGACCAGGAGGTGATATCATAAATCCGTTGGCAATGTTGGAAGAATATGATGATAATGCAAGAGTTTCAAGCGTACTAGCAAACGCATCTGTTGGCTATAAATTGTTTAACAATCTGGAGTATCGATTTCTTTATGGTATAAACCACCAGGTGGGAGTTCGCCGGGCACAAGTATCACCTACAACTCAAATCGAAGGTATCCAAGGTCGTGGTATTGCTTTTTATGGCAATAATGAATTAAATACGCAGGTATATACACACACGTTAAATTATAATTCCGATCTCTCTCAGGGCTTGAGTTTAAATGCATTGATTGGTTATGAATATCAAAAGTTTGATTTTAAAGGTGCAAGCATAACCGGGCAAGACTTTACTTCCGAACTCGTATCTTATTCCAACATCTTTCAAAACGCTTCACAAACCTCTATTAGAACATCGTCTTTTGCAGATCCGGTGTCTGAATTACAGTCTTATTTTGGAAGAGCGATTTTAAACTTTAGAAACAGATATTTAGTAACAGCAACGCTCCGGGCCGATGGGTCCAGCAAATTTGGAGAAAACAACCGTTATGGTTATTTCCCGTCTTTTGCAGCAGCATGGAACATTTCTAACGAGGATTTCTTGACTGGCAACAGGATATTTAGTCAGCTTAAATTAAGAGCTGGTTACGGCATCACAGGTAATCAGGAATTTCCTGCTGGTTCCGCACAGGCACAGTATACTTTTGGACAAGGATCTATTGCTCTGGCGAATGTTGCTAACCCAGACCTTAAATGGGAAAGCACCAAGCAGATTAATGTGGGCATTGACTTCAGTCTTTTTCGTGGAAAAGTATTTGGCGCTGTTGATTATTTCCATAAAAACACTACAGACCTCCTGTTTAACTTTAGTGCAATTCAGCCGGCCCCCGCTACCAGGTATTGGATTAATCTCCCAGGCAATTTGATCAATTCAGGCCTGGAGGTTGCATTGAATACAGCTCTTGTAAAAAACACTAACATAACATGGAACTTTGGGGTGAATGCTTCTTTCTTACATAATGAACTGCAGAATTATGATGGACCTAGCGTTTTAACTGGTGCTTTAAGCGGCCAAGGCGTATCAGGTGCTACCAGTCAACGTTTGGCTTCTGGTTATGCATTGAACACATTTTATTTAAGGCAATTTACAGGTCTGAGTCAAGGTGGTACTAGTACTTATCAGGATGGCGGCAATACTTTATATTATGTAGGAAATCCAAATCCGAAACAGTTATTAGGTATAACTACCGATGTTAGCTACAAAAAATTAATGCTTTCAGTTAACGCAAACGGTGCTTTCGGGCATCAGATTTACAATAACACATTAAATAGCGTGTTACCGATCAGTAATCTAGGTACACGTAACATAGATGCTATTTTATTAGGTGTACCCGTCCAGGAAAATACTGCTAATCCTTTGACACCATCCAGCCGATACTTAAGCAAAGGCAACTTTTTAAAGTTGGCTAATGCCACTTTGAGTTATAGCGTAGGCAATATTGGCAGCTCTGTTAGAAATGCCAATATTTATATAACAGGGCAAAATCTCTTTGTAATTACAAAATACAGAGGATTTGATCCGGAGGTAAATACTGATAAAGCTATAGAAGGTGTCCCTTCTTTTGGTATAGAATACATTCCGTATCCGACGTCCAGAACCATTTTAATTGGCGTGAGCTTTTCATTATAATTGATAAAAAATAATTTATGAAACTGAATAATAAAATAGCGATTGTCTTACTTTCAGCTCTTCCAGCCTTAAGTTGCACTAAGCTTGATGAAAATTTAAGATCAAGTTTAACTGAAGACCAAGCGCAGGATGTATTAAGAAAGACTACTGATGTAAATGTCCTCCTGCAATCGGTGTATAATGGACTTAGATCGTTTCAGGGGCAAGAAGGAGTGTTCGCATTGCAACAAAATACTTCTGATGAAACTTTGGTCCCTACTAGGGGGGGTGACTGGGATGATAATGGAGTATGGCGGGTCTTAACCGCTCATAGTTGGAATGCAGATCATCGTGACGTACTTAGTTCATTCAATAACCTGTTAGGAATTGTATTCAACGCTACCAACGTACTTACTTTTAATCCATCCGCAGGCCAGAGCGCAGAGGCACGATTTGTAAGAGCTTTTGCCATGTTTACAGTGTTAGACTTATACGGCCAGGTGCCTTACAGGGAACCTGGTGAAAATTTGTTAAATCCGCCAAAGGTTTTAAAGGGGCCCGCAGCCTTAGATTTTATTATTAGTGAGGTAAATGCAATTAGAAACGCGTTGCCGGACGGCCCTGCCTACAAGGCGAACAAAGATGCCGCCCGAGTTCTATTAATGAAAATTTATTTAAACAGGGGTGCTTTACTTAACAGGGCGCAGCCAACATTTGCGGCCGCTGATATGGCTCAGGTGATTACTCTTGCTGATGAAATTATAAATAGCAACAGATATACACTGTCTAACAATGTATTTGATAACTACGCCCCAAACAACGATGCAATTTCTACTGAAAACATTTTTACCAATCAAAATATAGGCGGCGTGCAAGGTGGTGGTGTAAACTCAAGATTTAATATGGGAGCACACTATAACCAAAATCCCGGTGGTTGGAATGGATTTTCTACTCTTGCCGAAGTGTACAACAAATTTGAAGCAACAGACCAACGCCGCGGTGGGCCTTATCCTGGCATGACTGATGTTAGCGGTATGACTGTAGGCTTTCAGGTAGGTCAGCAATTTGATAGAAACGGTGTTGCGTTAAGGGACAGAAAGGGAAACCCTCTTGCCTTTACACCACAAGTGGCCTTAGTGGAAAGCGGTAACGATTTAGAGATTAAAGGAATTCGGGTACAACGCTATGTAATTGACTATGCTAACGGGGGTGGTCAGGGTCAGGCAAATAACGATTATATTTTTTACAGATATGCCGATGTTTTACTGATGAAAGCGGAAGCACTATTAAGGTCAAACGGACCAGGCGCTTTGACTATTGTAAACCAGGTTCGTACAAAACGCGGAGCTTCGACATTAGGTGCAATTACAATCGATCAACTTTTGGACGAAAGGCAACGAGAACATTATTGGGATGGCTGGAGAAGGCAAGACCTGATTCGTTTTGGCAAATTTCTTACGCCAAACGCTGTAAGAGCCCAGTCTGATCCTAAAAATTTAGTATTCCCAATACCAAATGCAGCTTTAGCTGTTAATCCGAACTTAACTCAGAACCCAGGGTACTAATAGACCCACTATTATTAATAGTTTTAAAAAGGTCATTTTAAAAATGGCCTTTTTTACATTACACCATGAAAAAGTTTTGCTACCTGTTCCTAGCCCTACTTTCCATTTTCGTATCCTGTACGCAAAAAACTGACGTACTCCCTTTGTTTCAATTAATGGATAATACAGGTATTGTTTTTACCAACGACGTGCAAAACACAAAAGATTTTAACATTCTAACTTATCGAAATTTCTATAATGGTGGGGGAGTGGCAATAGGGGATATAAATAATGATGAACTGGCTGATGTATTCTTTACAGCCAACATGGGTCCTAACAAGCTTTTTTTAAATAAAGGGAATTTTAAGTTTGACGATATTTCTGAAAATGCAGGCTTTGTAAACAAAGATGACTGGAGTACCGGGGTATCAATGGTTGATATTAACGCTGACGGTTGGTTAGATATTTTTGTATGTAATGCTGGCTATATAAAGGGTAAAAGCCCTAAGAGTCAGCTATTTATCAATAATAGGGATTTAACTTTTACTGAAAATGCGGAAGCATACGGGCTTGCTAACACCGGTGGCTATGCCACACATGCCGCCTTTTTCGATTACGACCTTGATGGGGATCTTGATTGCTATTTATTGAATAATAGTTTTATACCTGTTAATACCCTCAACTATGCCAACAAAAGGGATCTTCGTTCGGAGGATTGGCCTGTGGCTGATTTTTTAAAAGGTGGTGGTGATAAATTAATGCGCAATGATGGAAAAAAATTTACAGATGTGAGTAAACAAGCTAATATCTACGGCAGCTTGATAGGATTTGGTTTAGGCGTAACTGTAGGCGATGTAAACAGCGATAACTACCCCGACCTCTATATCAGCAATGATTTTTTTGAAAGGGACTATCTCTATATCAATCAAAAGGACGGCACATTTAAAGAAGATCTAGAGAAGTGTATGCAACACATAAGCCACTCTTCCATGGGTGCCGACATTGGAGACATAAATAATGACGGCTATCCTGACATTTTCACAACTGATATGTTACCCTCCGATGACTACCGGTTGAAAACTACTACCTCTTTCGAGTCAATTGATATAAAAAATGTGAAAGTGAATTCCGGTTTTTACAATCAATACATGCAGAATACACTTCAGGTTAACAACAGAAACGGCCGCTTTCTGGAAACGGGTTTTTATAGCGGGGTGGCTGCATCGGATTGGAGTTGGGGTGGATTAATATTCGATGCGGACAACGATGGCCATTCTGATCTTTTTGTTTGCAATGGAATTTATCAGGATGTAACTGACCAGGACTTTATAGAGTTTTTTGCCAATGACGTAATGCAGAAAATGGCAATGACAGGTGAGAAAGAGGAAGTAGATAAGATTATTGATAAAATGCCTTCGAAGCCAATTCCTAATCGGGCATTTAGAAATGCGGGCGATCTAAAATTCAAGGATGAAGCGGTTAAATGGGGTCTAGATCAGCCTTCCTTTTCAAATGGCGCAGCTTATGGCGACTTAGATAATGATGGAGATTTGGATCTAATTGTCAATAATGTGAATCAAAAAGCATTTGTTTATGGAAACAACAGCAGGCAACAGGATAAATCTCATTTTATTGGTGTTCAGTTAAAAGGAAAAGCTCCTAATACGTTTGCTGTAGGCAGTACTATTAAGGTATTTCAGAATGGCCAGGTGTTGACAAGGGAATTAATTCCCAGCCGTGGCTTTCAATCGTCGGTTGACTATAAAATCATCATTGGGTTAGGGAAGAACTCAGGAGTTGACTCTGTGCAAATAATCTGGCCTGATCGTACTTATAGTAGAATATTAAAACCAGCCGTCAATAAAGTACACCGAATAGAACAAATGTCAGCTGCTATACTTCCCGGCCAAACCATTTTAAAGGACGCCGTATTTGAGCCAGTAAATCAGCAATTTGAAAAACATGTAGAAGATCCTTTCATTGATTTTTACTATGAAAGGGGCATACCTATGATGCTTTCGCACGAAGGCCCCAAAGCCGCCTATGGTGACGTGAACGGGGATGGGTTAGCTGATGTATTTATCTGTGGAGCTGCCCGCCAGCCTGGCCAGTTGTACTTCCAAACTGCATCTGGTTTTATAAGGAAAGAACAAAAGGCATTTCACACATTCGTTGACTTTGAGGGTGTAGCGGCCTTGTTTTTTGACGCCGATAAAGACGGGGATCTTGATTTGATTGTTGGTTCAGGTGGAAACCGGTTTCCCGCTATGAGTCGCGAGTACACCAATGTTCTTTACAATAATGATGGTAAGGGAAACTTTGTGGTGAATACGGGGGCGCTGCTCCATACCGGCATGAATACATCCTGCATTGCCGCAAACGATTTCGACAATGACGGTGACATGGATTTATTTGTGGGCAGTAGGAGTGTGCCGCATAATTACGGGCTGGTACCTTCCGCTTTTTTATATAGCAATGATGGAAGCGGAAGATTCACCGATGTAACGGAAAATTACCCGGCGATAAGAGAGGCTGGGATGGTAACATCTGCTTTGTGGGCTGATATAAATAATGATAACATAGC
Source organism: Flavisolibacter sp. (assembly GCA_035645595.1). Lineage (GTDB taxonomy): Bacteria > Bacteroidota > Bacteroidia > Chitinophagales > Chitinophagaceae > Flavisolibacter. The sequence continues at coordinate 7,502 of DASQMG010000059.1, forward strand.
AGAACTAATAGTGGTGGCAGAATGGTCGGCGCCTAAGATATTCACGTTCAAAAAAGGTTCGGCAGAGGAAATAGAAACCAATCTTGGCTCTCTTTCAGGATGGTGGAAAGCAGTTGCCGTGAGTGATCTGGATAAAGATGGCAAACTGGATTTAATCTTAGGCAATCTTGGGGAAAATTTTTACTTATCGCCTGATAAAAATAAGCCTGTGAAAATGTTTGTAAAAGATTTTGACGGCAATGGGTCGGTTGAAAAGATATTGAGCACTAGTACAGATGGAAAAGATAAGCCTGTTTTCTTAAAAAAAGATCTCATTGACCAAATTGCCTCCTTGCGTAAACAAAACCTCAGGTATTCTACTTTTGCTGACAAGTCAGTTCAAGATCTTTTTTCAGACGGCCAATTGAAAAATGCATTAGTTAAAGAATTCAATTATCCTTCCTCCTGTATTGCGTGGAATGAGGGTAATGGCCAGTTTTCAGTACAAAAATTGCCTATAATGGTTCAGTTATCTTGTGTGAATGCCATCCTTTGCACAGATGTAAACAATGATGAGATGACTGACCTGCTGCTTGCCGGGAACCAATTCAATTTTCTTCCACAATTTTCTCAACTGGATGCAAGCTTTGGCCATGTACTTCTAAATAAAGGAAAAAGAAAGTTCGAATTAGTCGAAAAATCGGGAATTGAATTGAGAGGAGAAGTAAAGGATATTATAGAGCTGCCCGTAAAAAATAAAAGGCATTTTCTTTTCCTTCAAAATAATGGCCTGCCTGTTTTGTATTCATTAAAAAAAACAAACACCATTCAGAAGAAATAGTTCTTTACTTCTGAAAACAATCATGAGGCAAACAAAATTTATTATATTAATTCTTGGCTTTGCAATCTACTTTCCTTTTGGAGGTTGTTCCTTTAAAAAGAAAGTAGACCGCCCTTTATTTGAAGTGTTGGCTAAAGATCAAACCAATTTAGATTTCAGTAACAACCTCACTTATACTCCCGAATTTAATCTTTTTAAATACATGTACTTCTACAACGGCAGCGGGATTGGGGCCGGGGATTTTAACAATGATGGAAAGATTGACCTGTTCTTCGGATCTAATCAGGGTCAAAATAGATTGTATTTGAATAAAGGTTCATTAAAGTTTAAAGATGTAACTGTTGATGCTAATATCCCGCACGATGGGGGATGGTCAACCGGCATTTCAGTTGTTGATATTAATAACGACGGTTTACTGGATGTGTATGTTTGCCGCGTTGGCCACTATGAAACTTTGCAAAGTAAGAACCAGTTTTTAATTAATCAGGGTATTGGTAAAGACGGTACGCCGAAATTTATTGACAAAGCGAAAGAGTATGGATTAGATTTTTCAGGCTTCAGTACGCAGGCGGCCTTTTTTGACTATGATAATGACGACGATCAAGATATGTTTTTATTGAACCATTCGGTGCATCAAAATAATAGTTTCCGTCCAAGGAGCGTATTTTTTGGAACTTACGATTCACTATCGGGAGATCGGATTTATCGAAATGAAGGAGGTTCTAAACCAACCAGCCGCAGTTCGGCAGCTGCGGACTGCTTATTTACAGATGTGACACGGCAATCCGGTATCAACAGCACTGCTCTCAGTTATGGTTTAGGCATTTCTATTGCAGACATTAATCTTGATGGCTACCCGGACATTTACATAGGTAATGACTTTCATGAAAACGATTACCTCTACATCAATCAAAAGAACGGAACTTTTAAGGAAGAAGGGGAACAACGCATGATGCATACTAGCCAATACTCCATGGGCATAGATGTAGCAGATATAGATAATGATGCGTATCCCGAAATTATGTCAGTTGATATGCTCTCATCCAATCCTTATATTTTAAAAAGATCATTGGGAGAAAGTACATATGATGTTTTCAATCTTAAAATAAATAATGGGTATTCTTATCAATACACACGAAATAATTTGCAGTATAATCGCCGTAATGGTATGTTTAGCGAGATAGGTTTATACAGTGGAATTGCCGCTACCGATTGGAGCTGGGCGCCTCTTTGGATGGATTTTGATAACGATGGATTAAAAGACCTTTTTATCTCGAACGGCATTCCCAAAAGGATGAATGATATTGACTATGTAAACTTTGTTTCGACAGGTGAAGTGCAGCAGAAAATAACAAACGATGATATGCAGGGAAAGGATATGTCGCTGATAGAAAAATTCCCCGAGATAAAAATTCCAAACAAATTTTACCGCAATAACGGCAGGCTTTCATTCGATGATCAGGCTGCATTTATCAGTGGTGACCTGCCTACGTTTTCCAACGGTGCGGTGTATGCTGATTTTGATAATGATGGCGATCTGGATATAGTCGTGAGTAACATTGATGATCCTGTTTTATTGTATCAGAACAAAACCAGCGATTCAACAGATCGGTCATTTGTCAACATCAAATTCATAGGGCCAGAACATAACAGGAATGCAATAGGGGCTAAGGTCATCTTATTCAGCGGCACGCAAAAAAGAACGTATGAAAACTACCCGGCAAAAGGGTTCTTGTCAAGCATGCAAACACCTTTGCTTATTGGCTTGAAAAATACTAAAATAGATTCGGCAATTGTTTTGTGGCCTGACAGAACCTTTCAAAAAATTTTTTTCCCTACTGGTAATACATCACAAACTCTTTCTTACCACGAGGGACTACCGGCTTTTGACTTGACATCGCTTACACCTTACTATCCAAATATAACCGCACACATTAGGGATATAACCGCTGAAACCGGCCTGAACTTTTTGCATAATGAAAACCGTTTTGGGGAGTTTGACCGTGAACCGCTTATTCCGCGGATGATGTCAACAGAAGGGCCGGCCCTGGCTGTTGCCGACGTCAATAAGGATGGATTGGAAGATGTATTTATCGGTTCATCAAGGGATCATAAAAGCGCAATTTTTCTGCAGCAGGCCTTAGGTAAATTTTTACCATCTTCTCAACCGGTTATTGTTGCTGATAGCATCTTTGAAAACACTGATGCCTGTTGGGCAGACGTAGATAACGACGGCAACATCGATCTGATTGTAGCCAGTGGCGGTAATGAATTTTACGGATCTGATTTTCATAACACGCCCCGAATTTATCTAAACGATGGTAAGGCCAACTTCACTAAATTGGTTAATCCCTTTGGAGCATTATATTTGACCGCATCATCCATTTCGCCGTATGATTTCAATGGTGATGGCTTCGTCGATTTTTGCATTGGCGGGAGAGCAGTGCCCTGGGCCTATGGCGAAGTACCGCAATCGTATCTTTTCCTCAATAACAAAAACGGAACGTTTAGAGACGTAACAGCTACTTACGCAACAGAGTTATCCCAGGTGGGTTTTGTAACCAGCTCCTTTTGGTTTGATATAGATAAAGATGGCGATAGCGATCTTCTGCTTTCGTTAGAGTGGGGAGGTATTGTAGCTTTTCTTAACGATAAAGGAAAGTTTACCAAGAAAGTGTTGAGTGATAAAAAAGGCTGGTGGAACTTTATTCTTCCCTGCGATGTGGATGGCGATGGAGCTATTGATTTAATAGCGGGTAATCTTGGATCGAACAGCCGGTTGAAGGCATCACCTGAAAAACCGGTGCGGCTATATTACAATGATTTTGACGGCAACGGTAAAAAAGAACAGGTTCTTACGTACTATATCGAAGGCAAGGAAATTCCTTTCGCCACCAAAGCCGAATTGGAAAAACAAATGCCCTTTTTGAAAAAGAAATTTTTGTATGCAGAAGATTTTGCGAAATCATCTCTAACAGAAATATTCGGTAAAGTGAAACTGGATAAGGCTGAGGTTTTGAGTGCTGATTATTTTTTTAATGCCGTGTTGATAAATAAAGGCGGTTTAACTTTTGAAACAAGGGCATTACCTATGGAGGCGCAATTCACGTCATTTAAAGATGCAGTCGTTATAAACGCTAATGGCGATAACATGCCCGATATTTTATTAGCAGGGAATTATTACGATAATAATATCGAAATGGGCCGGTATGATGCTGATTATGGAACGTTGTTGATAAATAAAGGCGGTGGAAATTTTAGTTGCAGTTCGTTAAACGGTGTTGCGTTAAAAGGGCAAGTGAGAAGGATAAAGCCGATTATCATAGCAAAAAAGCCAGCATACGTCTTGGCAAGAAACAATGATAGCCTGAAAGCGATAAGATTTACACAATCACATTAATCATTCATTCATCTAAAACTAAGAAATACCAGGGCACCCCTTTGCTGCTTGAGGCTAAAATATTGAGTTGATTAAGGGCCGTTAACTTTGCCGGGTGCTCCTTTCCCGGTCATGCAAGTAGAGGTAGAGGTGAGGTCATATCACCGGCCAATAAAGTTTCGTTACCCATTTACCCGTGTCCGGCTCTTTTCTTCTGTCTGTTATTAAAGATTGAAACGGAATTGCGGGAGCTGTTCGACTGAAATCCCTTACATAGTTTTCCATTTCCATAAATGCTTTGTTGATTGTAGCGTAGCCGCCCTTTACCTCCATCACCAAGATATTGCCGCCACCCAACATCCACCTGTAAAAAATATCACCTTCATCTTTTAATTTTTTATCAACAGGTAAAGCCACTTGAACACGATAGCTGATGCTATCAGGCGTATTAATATTTAACATCGGCTGGCCGGTTTGTTTAGCACCTTTTGTTTGCGCAAAAGCCTGGAGTTTATCTATTAAACTATAGATCCTATCAGCGCTGGGATAACCGCTTGTGGTGGTCGAAGTTGATATCAGT
>DASQMG010000060.1:0-4132 GCA_035645595.1 Flavisolibacter sp.
TGAAGCGTGGCCGGAAAAAGCATGAAGAAGAGCAACCTGAAATATTTGGAAACGAAGCTACTGACGGTAATGTAATCAACGTTCCGGCTGCTGATGCTTCGGTAGCCGAAGAAAAAGTTCAGGGCCCTCAAACTGAATCAACACCTGTTGAGATACCAGAGCGGGGCAGCCAGATCAATAAATTTTTTCCGCAGCAACCGCAACCGCAACAGCCACAACGCCGCGAGCAACCATTTAATATTGAATTTGATGGTATCATCATGGCCGAAGGTGTATTGGAAATGATGCCTGATGGCTATGGTTTCTTACGTTCTTCCGATTACAACTACCTGTCTTCCCCTGATGATATTTACGTATCCCCTTCACAGATTAAACTTTTTGGTTTAAAAACCGGTGACACCGTTACGGGTTCTGTTCGCCCACCAAAAGAAGGTGAAAAATATTTTGCTTTACTAAAGGTGGAAAGCATCAACGGAAAAAGCCCTGAAGAAGTAAGGGATCGTATTCCGTTTGATTACCTCACCCCGCTTTTCCCATACGAAAAGCTAAACCTGTTTGATGAGGCCAACAATTACAGTACCCGCATTATGGACCTGTTCACCCCAATTGGTAAAGGCCAGCGCGGCTTGATTGTGGCACAGCCAAAAACAGGTAAAACCATGCTGCTGAAAGCAGTAGCCAACGCTATTGCAAAAAATCATCCCGAGTGTTACTTAATGGTGGTGTTGGTAGATGAACGTCCGGAAGAGGTAACTGACATGGAACGTAGTGTCAGGGCTGAAGTTATTGCCTCTACTTTTGACGAACCTGCCGAAAAGCATGTGAAAGTTTCTACGGTAGCCCTGCAAAAAGCAAAGCGTTTGGTAGAGTGCGGTCATGATGTGGTTATACTGTTAGATTCTATTACCCGCCTGGCCCGTGCCCATAATACGGTGGCACCATCATCGGGTAAAGTTTTATCCGGTGGTGTGGAAGCCAACGCGATGCAGAAGCCAAAACAATTTTTTGGTGCGGCACGTAAAATTGAGCATGGTGGTTCATTAACCATCATTGCCACAGCGTTAGTTGATACCGGATCTAAAATGGATGAAGTAATTTTTGAGGAGTTCAAAGGAACAGGTAATATGGAACTACAGTTAGACCGCCGCCTTTCTAACCGGAGAGTTTTTCCTGCAATAGATTTAGTTTCTTCCTCTACCCGCCGCGATGATTTATTATTAGATAAAGAAGTTCTGCAACGCATGAACCTGCTACGTGTGTATCTGAATGATATGAACGCTGAAGAAGCCATGAATGAACTGCTAAAGAGGATGCGGGGAACTAAGAGTAATGAAGAGTTTTTAGCTTCTATGAACAGATAAGGCCTAAACAAATTATAATAACAACAGGCAAGGTGAGCAGGTATTACAACTGCTCTCTTTGCCTTTTTATTTTTTAAATATACCTATGGCTGCGGTAAATGTTCATTTCTTCTTGCATATTGTTCGCTCTGGTCTCATTTTTGTAAATTAAGAGTGAAACAATAATGCAGAGATTATGAAAAAAAAATTTTTAAGCTTTTGCGCAGCAGCTGCGTTAGCTATAAGTTTTACAGCGTGTAGTAATACAAGCACCTCGTCAGAAAATGCTGATACAAGCAGTACAACCACTACTAGTACAGAAACAGCTGGTACTACACCGGTTACTACAACTACAACCGAAAACAGGTATGCGGCAATGGCCGATAGTGTGGAAAGAAATAGCCAACAAGGGTATTACCTGAACCCTAAGTCCGGCAAACCCTATAAAAGCTTAAAAGTGGACCGCACTACGGGAGCCGTCACTGATGATGCGGGTGAACCTGTTTGGCGCTATGTTGACAACCGTAACTGGTGGGTATATGGCGGTGATAACTGGGAACACATGGGTGATGCAAAAATGGAGGGCGAAAAATTAACCTACAAAAGCGACGGAGATAAGTGGGTAGATTATGATACCCGTTGGAAAAACGATGACATGGATATGGATAGAAAATGGAAAGAATCAAACAATGGTATGAAGGTAAAAACTGAAGCTGACGGCGATGTGAAAATGAAAGATGGCGATACAAAAATTAAAATGGAAACAGACGGTCAGATTAAGATCAAGGATAAAAAAACAGGTGAAAAAACAAAGATTGACGAGAACGGAAAAGTAAAGAACGACTAAACAATTTTAGTTTCACGAACCTTATTGAATAACTGGGCTCCCATCACGGGAGCCTTTCTTTTTATCGATACATTTGTTTACATGAGGCGGGTACAGATTGAAGAATTTATGAAGGAAAGCAATGGCGCTTTATTACTGGATGTACGTTCGCCTGCTGAGTACACCCATGCCCATATTCCCGGTGCGATAAGTTTTCCTTTGTTTACCGATGACGAGCGAAAAGTTGTAGGTACGGCGTATAAACAACAAAGCCGGGAACATGCAATTAAAATAGGTCTTGATTATTTTGGGCCGAAGATGCGGGGCATGGTAGAAGAGGTGGAAAAATTAGTTGGTAGTTGGCAGTTGGCAGTTGCCACTAAAGGGGCAAACAGTCAATCCCGAAACGAATTTTTGCTGACTGAATCACTCTCCGGTAGCAGTAGCCAAATTGTGGCTTCGGATACTATCGCCAACTGCCAATCGCCAGCTGCCAGCTCTATGTTAGTGTACTGTTGGCGTGGCGGTATGCGTAGCGGTGCCGTTTCGTGGCTGCTTAGTATGTATGGTTTTAAAGTAACAGTTTTAGCCGGTGGCTACAAAGCGTTTCGCAACCATGTACTAAAGTCGTTTGAACGACCGTATGCTTTTAAAATTTTGGGCGGCTATACCGGTTCGGGTAAAACCGAAGTATTACAACAACTGCAACAGGGTGGAGAAGCCGTGATAGATTTAGAAGACCTGGCCTGTCACAAAGGCTCCGCTTTTGGCAGCATCAATATGCCTGCGCAGCCATCGCAGGAGATGTTTGAGAACAAGCTAAGCATGGAGCTGGGAAAGCTGAGGGATGAGGGGTCAATGGAGAATAATGAAATAGAAGCAACGGCCATTAACGGTCAACTATCAACGGCTAACTTTTCTTCTCCCGGCGTCTGGCTCGAAGATGAAAGCCAGCGAATCGGCAACCTGAATATTCCTGGTAGTCTTTGGAATGTCATGCGCAGTTCACCCATTTATTTTCTAGACATACCGTTTGAAGAACGGCTGCAACATATAACTGAGGAATATAGCCAGTGCGAAAAAGAAAAATTATCCGGTGCTATTGAGCGGATAAAGAAACGCCTTGGTCCGTTGGAAACAAAAACCGCGCTGCAACACCTGGAGGAAAATAATGTAAAGGAATGCTTTCGTATTCTCCTAAACTACTACGATAAGCACTATTTGAAAGGATTGCATTCCCGGCAGAATCTCGACGTTTTACTCACAAATGTCAGGTGCAGCGCGGTGACACCTGAAAATGCTTCGTTAGTATCACCAACTGGGATAACACAATAAAATTTTTATGCACGAAGAAATAAAACTCACACAATTTTCAAAAGGAGGCGGCTGCGGTTGTAAGATAGCGCCGTCGGTTTTGCAGCAAATGCTGGCTACGCAAAATTCATCTTCGTTTACTAATCTTTTGGTTGGAAACGAAAGCAGCGATGATGCAGCAGTGTACCAGATAAATGAAGAAATAGCTATCATTTCCACCACAGACTTTTTTATGCCGATTGTGGACGATGCGTTTGCCTTTGGACGCATTGCAGGGGCTAATGCCATCAGCGATGTTTACGCGATGGGTGGAAAACCACTAATGGCGATTGCTGTTCTTGGCTGGCCGGTGAGCAAGCTTTCGCCCCAGGTAGCGCAACAGGTTTTAGAGGGTGGCCGAAGCATTTGTGCTGAAGCGGGCATTCCCCTGGCAGGGGGCCATACTATCGATTCCATGGAACCCATTTTTGGTTTGGCAGTGACCGGAACGATTCATCCGGCGCACATAAAAAAGAACAATGCAGCACAGGAAGGCGATCTGCTTTTTCTTACCAAGCCACTGGGAGTTGGTGTTTTGTCAACGGCAATAAAAAGAGGTGTGCTGCAGGCAGAACACTACACCATTTTGTTGAAGCAACTGACAACTTTAAAT
>DASQMG010000061.1:0-6937 GCA_035645595.1 Flavisolibacter sp.
GCTTATCATCCAGCTATTTTTTGTTAACCGGTAAATATCGCTTTTTAATTGAAACCGGTGCCCGAGATTCAACTTAGTGGTGCTGCTAAATATAGCCTGTACTGATGGTGCCAGATCAACAAAGTACTTCTCTCTTGGAAAATCAATATTGCGGCTTCCAAGCAGTTCTACATACAGATTAATGTTGGTTTGCTTGTAGTCTTTATACTCAACTGGCAACAGTAAAAAACCAGCAGACAAGGAGTAATTGATAGAGCGAAAAGCAAAGCGTCCCTTCGGATAGGCTTTGTCCCACCGGTCACCACTTAGCACTTCGTTCCAACTGCCTGTTGCTGACAGGGCCAGCCTGTTATAAAGCTGCGTGGCAATTAAACCACCCTGTACCCCGCTTTGTTCCCCCATCATCAGGTTAATTTCATTGTGATCCAGATGGTTGCGGCTATAAGCCGCCGCACCAAACACCGCCATTCTAAAATGTTTGTGTACATCATCGTTCGATAAAAACCGATACTTCGCATACACCCTCGCCCCTTCCCATATAAACTGTTGCTCGTGCATGTTCGAAAAATTGGTTCCGATATGCACCATCCAGGATTTGTTTATGCCTACCATGACTTCCGGCATGTGTCGTTGTAGAATTTTATTGCCGGAATGAACACCTTTATGAAACATGGAGGTGTTCTTTATAGAAACAGAATGAGCAGGCATATTAGAAGCTGGCTCGGCGTACGAATAAAGTTCCTGAGCAGCAGTTGAGTAGGCCGCAAGCGAAAACAGGAAAAGAAGGATGCTTTTCATTTATAAAAATTAAAGCCCTTTGCTCTTGAGCAAAGGGCTAATTCATTAAATAATTACATGATAAATTCTTGAGTCTTTTGTGCTTTCATCACCCGTGCAGCACTTAGCCATGCGACCCGTTTGCACACAAGTCATTTTACTCATAGCGGCATATTTTTTCGCTTCCTTTGCCGAGACAAAACCTTTATCGACTACAGAAAATGTAACCGAAGCAGGTAAGGTTTTATCTGCTCCGTTAAGAAAATGAAAAACCTGGTTGCCGATAGTTATATGTTCGTCTTTTTGCAACTTTTTTTCTGGAACCGACGCAGTGACTTTTAAAACAGCAATAGAAAAACCGGCATCCTGAACGGCTTTATTTAAGGCGTCCAAATCTACGGTGACAGCTTCTTTAAAAGATAAATTATACTGTTGGCTTTTAATGTCTACCTGCACCTTTTCAACAAAGCTTACACCTTCTAAAGCAGTTTTTACTGCCTTGGAACACATGGAGCAGGTAAGACCGCTGGCCTGCAGCGAAACCCTGGAAATTTGAGCATGTGACGTCGTTCCAATTAAAAGAATCAGGGCTATGAATACATTCTTCATGATAGAGAGTTTTTGTAATTAGGAAAATTTCCTTGTACATCTTTTAAGATGTACAAGGAAGAAACTTATAACGGCGGTAGGCTCCTTATTAGCCTTTTTTACAGCAGTCTTTTTTATCGCAGCCTGCTTCTTTGCAACAGCCCATATCAGGTGTGCATTTGCCATCTTTCATGCAAGCGGTCTGTGTACATTTTGCATCGTCGCAACAGCTTGCTGCAGAAGCAGTTGTTCTTCCATATTTGCAGCAGTCATCTAATTTGTCATAGGCCGCCTCTGTTGTTTTGTAGGTAGGTGTATCGTAACCCACAGCTGCGATGGCTTTCTCAATCTTTGCTTTATCAGTGGATTTATTATATTTTACTGTAAGCACTTTTGAGTCAACATCCCAGTCCGCGTAAGAAGCGCCGCTTTTCTTAGCAGTCGATTCAATCTTCTTTTTACACATACCACACTCACCGGCTACTTTAAAAGTTTCTGTTTTTGTTTGTGTAAAGCCGGTAACAGAAATAGAGAGGGCTAAAAAAGTGAAGAAAAATACTTTACGTGTTTTCATTATAATGAAGTCTTTTGTTTATAGAAAGTTGTATTGATGCGCACAGAGCTGCATCCAAGAATGGCAGGGAAGGATCGGTACTTTCTATACCCTGAAAACACAGTTCCGAATGTAAATATCCGGCTCATGCAAAGGCGGGCCGTGAGCGATTGAAAATTCGCCCCAAGAAAAGTTATGAAAGGAAGTAATAAAAAACGGATTACTAAATGACCGGGGAATTAGAATCGAAAAGTCGGCCACTAACATTTTGGCAGCTGGCTGGTCTGCCTTCATCTTTATCAGCTTTACATCATCTTTGCAACACCCGTCATTTTTTTCGATCTTCATCCCGCATTTACCACATTCGTCGGTCTCGCTGGCTCCGAGTACTACCGACTCGATCTTATCCATACAATAATGAATAGAAACAACAAAGCCGGTGGTTACAGTAAAGTAGACGAGAAGTAATATGAGAGCGAAAAGCTTTTTCATCTGCACGGCAAATATAATCACAACGCTTAGAAATTGAGACGGATGTCCGGTATGGCGCCGTTTAATTAACAAAGGTCCAGTAAATACCGAGCCTGAAGACCATCCCTGGTGTGGGATAGGCAGGAGCCGCAAAATTGTTCTTGTTGAACCGAAAGCCACCGGCTGTAGTTGCCGTATTTAAATTCTCTATTCGTACAAAAGCTTTGAACGTTCTGATGCGAAAATGAGCAAAGGCATGAATCTCGGGCCGGTTACCGATGGTAACCGTATCCTGGAAAAAAAACTGCCCTAATACAGGCGAATAACCATCGGCATCATAGGGAGTATGATAACGCATTTCCAGCCCCGTTGACAGGTTTAGGTTTTTAAACAAACGGCCTTCGTAAGCAAAGCGATTACGGGTGAAAATTACAGGTATGTTTACGGCCGCTCCTCCAGCTTTTTGCTGTACATACACTTCGGAGTGTATTTTCCAGGACCGGGCCAGATTGAACGTTTTAAAACCACTCACCCTTAACAGGTTGAATACAGCATTTTCCTGTTGTAAACTCCTGTATCCATTTAGGTAGAGATAGTTCGTTACAAAGTAGTAATCGCCCCTTAACTGAAGGCCAAGTTTTGGTATAAAATACCCGGCAAAAAAGTGCAGCGTATTCTCCTTACCAAAGTCTTTTTGCAGGTCCAGATAAAAGGAACTGCGCCGATCGTATATAAAGGAAGGAGACCGGTTAATGTTTTCGAACCCCACCTGCAACGTCCCCAGCCGCTGGCTCAACAGGCGTTGTAAACTTATATAGGCATGGTAATCTCCGGGGTTTAACCCGGCGGTATGTAGCCGTCCGTAAGCCACCATATCCCATTTCTGGTTTTTTGTACGGTTACGATATTCGGCATGAGCAATAATATTATAGAAATTTTGGGTGGATGTTTTTAATGTGCCCTTTAATAATTGCAACTCTGCACCCAACTTAATAAACTGCTGTAGGTTATTCGCATCGGGGAACTGGTAAATAGAAAAATCGTTGCTTACTTCCTTCCATTTATCCTGTAAGAAGACGGAGTCTAGAGGGGCAAGTTTTATTTTATAAAGGCTATCATAGTACGTTGAATCAGGCGTATTGGTTCCCCTATCAGATGAAGTGAAATCCTGGAAAGAATAACCATAGCTCCCGTAACGCAGGCTATGTTCAAAACGGAGGCGCGGGTAGAAAAGCGGAACCACCAGTGAGTCAGTGACAAGGGAATCTTTTCTGCCAAAATCGTACTGCTGTCTCAATAAAAATGTAGCCTCTTTTTCAATACGACCGGTAGTTATTGTAGTGGAAAAAAGGTCGGAGCCGAAGCCAGGATCTCCACCGATATTTGTAGGAATCGTAAAACGGCTTCGTTCATAAATGGGATCGGTGAGGTAGTCTTTATCTGTGAGGATCCCCCCGCTTTCACCCGCCTGCATCTTGTTGGTTAAAATAACAAAGTAATTATTATATCGCTTGTTCGGCGATTGGTACCAGGAGGTAAGTTGAAAGCTCTTATGGCTGTTTTTCTGGTTGCGGAAAATACCCGGCGCTGTTAACAACCGGTAGTTAAAAGCTGCATTCCAGTAGGGCCTTATGTTTTGCGTGTGCAGAATTTCGATCGTCTGCTCTGCGCCTGTTGCCAGCATATAACCTAGCTCCGTGTAAGGCTTTGGGGTGTTATAAAAGCGAACATTTTCCAGTTTCCATTTATAAACATCAAGGTTATGAAAACCGGGATCCCAGCCGGTGCGTTGCGGTGTAGAAAACAATAGAGATCTTGTTGCAGAGCCATTGTTTCCTAAATAAACATGCGTGGCAGGTATTGGGAACCGGGAAGTAAAATCACTGATAGAAGTATCGAAAGTAGCGGGCCGCAGCGATGATAAGGTATAAACCTGCACCCTAAGACTGTCATCGCTAAAATCCCTCCGCTCCACACTGCTGGCCATGGTATCTTTCTTTGGCGCGTTGCCTGCACCAGGTGTGGTCCCAGGCGGTGTTACCGTGCCCGGCCCAGTAGTTGTTGGCCGTCTGCGTCCGGGTAGCCGAATAACAGGATCTTGTGCTAAAATTTCCTGGCCGGTAAACCCGAAAAAGAGACAAAGTACAATTCTATATAAGATGAACGGTTTCAAAGAAGGAGCTTAAAGTGCAATAATCATTTCACGAAAAATCGAAGAAAATTTCGGTTCGGCTTCTTTAGCTGCCTGCAACACTTCTTCATGCGTAATAACATTTTCTTCTTCCCTGACGCCAATATCGGTAATAACGCTCATGGCAAACACCCGCATACCCGCATGAGACGCGGCTATAACTTCCTGCACTGTACTCATACCTACTGCATGCGCTCCCAAAATGCGAATGAGCATATACTCGGCACGGGTTTCAAAGGTTGGACCTGTGACACCAAAATAAACACCCTCTTTAACTTCAATACCTAATTCTTGTGCTACCTCTCTTGCTTTTGCTATTAATTCTTTCTTATAAGGCTCGCTCATATCTGTGAAGCGGGGTCCCAGCCTGTCATCGTTAGCACCAAGTAACGGGTTTACTACAGCAAAAGAAATATGGTCATTGATGATCATCAGGTCGCCCACTTTAAAGCCCTCTCCCACTCCCCCGGCTGCATTGGAAATAAACAGCGTTTCTACCCCCAGCAATTTCATTACTCGTATTGGAAAGGCTACTTCCTGTGGCGTGTAGCCTTCATAAAAATGAAAACGCCCGGCCATAGCAATAATCGGCTTTCCGCCGATAGTACCGAAGATCAATTTTCCATGATGGCCTTCTACCGTCGAAACCGGGAAATGAGGAATGTCTTCATAAGGAATTTCGTGAGCCACTTCAATCTCCTGAACGAAATTGCCAAGGCCGCTACCTAATACAACACCTATGCTGGCACCTGCAGAATGAAAGGCATTCAGGTACTCGGAAGCCTGTTTTAGTTTTTCAAACTCATTCATTGCGGCAAAGATAACCGGCCGCATGTATCGGAATGTTTATAGAACTCATAAAAGAACCGGCTGTAGTAACCAACTTAAGTGGTAGTTTTGATTCATTGCTGACATATGGATGGTGCCTTACTAAAAGACCTGATTTGCAAAGTTGCGCTGACCAGCGACACACAAGCTTATAAAAAGCTTTTTCTTTTTTATTATCCCCGGCTGCTTTCTTTTTCTTACGGGTTTACCCATTGCAAAGAAGCTTCAGAAGAGGTAGTGTCCGATGTGTTTATAAAAATCTGGTCTAACCGAAGTACACTTTTAAGGGTTTCTAATTTTCATTTGTATATATACGTCAGTACCAAAAACTTGTCGCTTAATTGTGTTCAAAAACAAAAGCGTGATAAAACATTTTCCCTCGATGATGTTCATACTGAATTCAAAAGCATTTATTACGATCCGGAGCAATTAATGATCAGTGCGGAAATGTTTAAAAGAATTTGCCTGGCAATCCAAAGCCTGCCTCCACGGTGCCGTCTCATTTTTAAGCTGATAAAAGAAGATGGCCTTTCCTATAAAGAGGTGGCAGAGCTGCTTCATCTTTCTTCAAAAACAATCGAAAACCAAATGACGATTGCATTGCGTAAACTGGGCGATGCTGTTGCGCTCCAAAAGGAAGCCTTCCTGCTTTCTTAAAACCTTTCTTTTTGTTTTGGGGGTTTTGTAAAGCCGGATTGTCCTTATTACACATCTCCCTCTATGCATCAGGACCATTTTTGGAATTTACTGGCCAAACATTTATGCGGCGAAGCTTCCCCCGCTGAAAGGGAAGAATTAGAAAGCCTCATAAAAGCTAACCCAGAACTTTCTTTTGCTGCCCAGCATGTGACGGACTTATGGGGCTTAAAGGGCGGGGAAGATATGGACGCAGCAGAACAAGCTTTTAAAAAACAGATGCTTCTTATAGCAAACGAAACTGACAGCTCACCTGAATACGTGATTCAGGGTGAGGTGGATGGACAAGAAAAAAATAAAGGCGGAAAAAAGTTCTGGCCACTTCTAATTACAGGAGTAATAGTAGTGTCTTTATTAAGCGTGTGGCTTATAAAACCGGGGCCATCCAAGTACTCCGATAGGTCTATACCACAAACTGCCGAATATTCCACCCGCCCTGGCAGCCGTACAAAATTAATTTTACCAGACAGTTCGGTGGTATGGCTTAATTCCGGCAGCAAGCTCACTTACACACAGCCATTTGGTGTTATAAACCGCACGGTCACCCTTTCCGGAGAGGCTTTTTTTAATGTGGTGAAAAGGACCGAGCCGTTTATTATTCATACGGAAGGCGTACAAATCAAAGTTTTAGGTACGGCGTTTAACGTAAGGAGTTACACCAACGAAAAAAAGATTGAAACCAGTCTTGTTATAGGCCGTGTAGAAGTTACCCTTGACAAAAGGCCGGAAAAAAAATATGTACTGGCACCTAATGAAAAACTGACGTTGAATAAAGAAGAAAGCAGTATCACCTCTAAAAAGAAAGGGCAGCATCCGTTGGCCATCCTGGGCAG
>DASQMG010000062.1:0-4485 GCA_035645595.1 Flavisolibacter sp.
AATAGATATGCAAAAGCTGGGCGCTCAATACGGCTACACATTAGATGGTGGAGAGGCGGGTTCGCTGGAAGATGAAACTTTTAGTGCCGATGGGGTAACTGTAACCATTCATGGCGTGATTACGCACCCTGGTTATGCAAAAGATAAAATGGTAAATGCGATGAAGATCGCGGGTGACCTATTGGCTTCCTTACCACGTGCTGAACTTTCGCCTGAAACCACAGATGGTAAACAGGGCTTTATTCATCCTGTTCGCGTTGAAGGTATTGCTGAAAAATGCACTATTGATTTTATTGTCCGCGATTTTGCTACTGATGCGTTAAAGAAGAAGGAAGACTTTTTACGAAGCATTGTAGAAATGGTGATGGAGAACTACCCCGCAGCAACGTTTGATTTTAAGATCAGCGAGCAATACCGAAACATGAAGGAGGTGCTTGACGTGCATCCCCAGGTGGTAGCTTTTGCTAAAGAAGCAATTGAACGCAGTGGCTTACAATTAAAGATGGAAAGCATACGCGGTGGCACCGATGGAAGCCGTCTTTCTTTTATGGGCCTTCCTTGTCCCAACCTGTTTGCCGGTGAGCAGGCTATTCATTCAAAGCTTGAATTTATCTCGGTGCAGGACATGAATAAAGCAGTAGAGACCATCGTCCATTTAACAGCAATTTGGGAGGAGAAAGGAGGCTCCTAAATTCCGTGAACACATCGCTTATTACCTTTATCCTGTATGCGATTGTGGTTTTTTATTCTCCTCTATTTCCCCCTGTTGCCCAGTGCGCAAAACCTGCTCATGAATGGTGACTTTGAGGACGAAAATATTTGTACCGAGTACGAAAAGAATTGTGCACCCGAAGGCTGGATATCCACTTCGTTACACGCCGATTATTATTTTGATGATGCGCCTAACGCGTTTAAGAATCAGCATTTTATTGGTTTGGTTTCAGACCCTTTTGTAATGCCCGATGCCCGGAACTTTTTGAGAAGCCGTTTGCTTTGTGGGTTACGCAAAGGAGCACAGTACCAACTCCAATTTTATATTCGTTCTGCTCATCCTGTTTTTGACTCTATTGGCATATATTTTTCTGCGACCGATTTCCTGTATCAAAAAGAGAAGATCAGGAATAGCAGGCCACAATTGTATTTAGCATATGATACATCGCTGAGACAGCAAGTTGATGAATGGCAAAAAGTTTCTTTAACCTACACTGCCACAGGCAATGAAAATTTCATTACAATTGGTGATTTTAAAACAAAAGCGCACAAATGGCAACGTGGCCGTCCTGACCTGCGGGATAATTTTTATTTTTTTATTGATGCTATGTCTTTAGTGCCTTTAAATCCCGCAGAATATTTGTGCGCCGAAGCGGCAGCTACAAAAGAAGAAGAGTATAGTTTTAATGTAAGGCACGATAAACTAAGCCGCATGGTTTATATCTACACCAAAAATCCTCCCCCGATTATCCCGGTACAAAAAACTATTGTTCAGCGCATTGATACGCTGGTGGTCCCGGATATATTTTTCGCTACTAACAGTTATGCACTGAGTGCAATGGCTAATAACTTACTGGATAGTTTTGTTACGACGGCAAAACAGTTGCAAATTGATTCCGTAGTCGTGGAAGGCCATACCGACAACCAGGGATCTGTTACCCTCAACCAGAAGCTTTCCGAGAACAGGGCATCATCTGTTGCTGGTTATCTACAACGGCAGCTTGCAAGGGAGTTGTACACACGCGGACTGGCAAGTGAAAAGCCCGTTGCAGATAACCGTACTGCAGGTGGCCGACAAAAGAACCGGCGGGTGGAAATTTATATTTATGTTCGTGAGTAGATAGTAGCCATTAGCTGAATATAGCGTAGCTACCTTAAATTGACACTCGTTTTTACAGCAATTAAAACGCTTTTTACTATGATACTTCTTCAGGAAAATAGCGGCGGGGCTATTTTTGATTTCATCAGCAATTATTGGTTTGTGCTTGTACTGCTCGTAATAGTTTTTAGCGGACTATTCACGGTTAACCAGGGATACGTTGGCGTGATCACTATGTTTGGCAAGTACCGCCGGCCGGCCCGGCCGGGATTAAATTTTAAAATTCCTTTGCTGGAGCAGGTCTATAAAAAAGTGTCTATACAAAACCGTTCGGTAGAGATGGAGTTCCAGGCGGTAACGCAGGACCAGGCCAACGTTTACTTTAAAAGCATGCTGCTTTATTCGGTACAAAATGCTGACGAGGAAACTATCAAGCGAGTGGCTTTTAAATTTATTTCCGACAGGGATTTAATGCAGGCTTTAGTTAGAACTATTGAAGGTAATATCCGTTCTTATGTAGCCACCCGAAAGCAGGCAGAGGTACTTGGCTTACGCCGGGAAATTGTAGAATATGTAAAGGTGGAGATCGACGTAACTCTGGAAGAATGGGGTTATCATCTGCAGGATTTACAGATTAACGACATCACTTTCGATAAAGTAATACTTGATTCAATGAGTAAGGTGGTTGCTTCCAACAACCTGAAAGCAGCTGCGGAAAACGAAGGCCAGGCCACCCTGATAACGAAAACAAAAAATGCGGAAGCGGAAGGTAATGCTATTAAAATTGCGGCGGAGGCCGAGAGAGAAGCTGCCCGTTTGCGGGGACAAGGTGTGGCTCTTTTCCGCAAAGAAGTAGCTGCGGGTATGACAGAAGCTGCCGAGCAAATGAAGCAGGCTAACCTTGATACCAACGTAATTCTGTTTAGCATGTGGACAGAGGCTGTGAAGAACTTTGCAGAATATGGAAAGGGCAATGTTATTTTCCTGGATGGCAGCGCGGACGGCATGGAAAAAACAATGAAGCAGATACAGGCACTAATGGTGAAGCAAGCCGGCACCAGCAGCTATTCACACGGGGTTGGGAATCAATCGTAGAACTATTATAAAAGTTAGTTAACGCCATTGGTGCAACAATAAGGAACCTTAAGAGACAACACGACAAAAGGTTAATAGCAAGGAACTGAATGGGTTTAAAATTAGTTGTATAAATTGTTTGGTTTCTGACTCTAATCTGAGAAATGAACTCTCCGGTTAAGGCATTTGTCAAAATAAATCGTTTAGAGGACAGAGGTGAAAAAGTTAAATGTCACACGGGGTTGTGACATTTTTTTATGCAGCCTATTTATCATTGTAAAATATAAAACATCAAACCACGTTACTTTTACCAATAAAGAAGATACCGCATGTTTAATTTGTTTTTTTTACTTCAGACAGATACAGCAACCGGCCTCGCAGTAAACGCCGCTACTACCGCAAAGGGTGTTAGCCTGATAGAATTACTGACACTTGGGGGTTGGATCATGATTCCGTTAACAGTGTTGTTTCTAATCACCATTTTCGTTTTTTTCGAACGGTATCTCTCTATTCGCAAAGCTTCTGCTATTGATGCTAATTTTATGAACATTATTCGTGACCATATTGTAAACGGTAACGTTACGGCGGCACGAAGTTTTGCCAAAAACATGGCCAACCCGGTAGCGCGTATTATTGATAAAGGCATTCAGCGCCTGGGGAAACCTATTGAAAATATTGAGCGTAGCATGGAAAATGTGGGCAAGCTGGAAGTGTACAACATGGAAAGAAACCTATCCATTTTATCACTCATTGCCGGCATTGCGCCTATGTTTGGTTTCCTTGGAACCATCATTGGTATGTTCCAGTTGTTTTACAGCCTGGCAGCCGGCGGTGACTTTACCATTCAAACCATGGCGAACGGTATCTATACCAAAGTAATCACCTCCGCTACCGGTTTAATCATTGGCTTGCTTGCCTATATTGCGCATAATTTTTTAAGTACGCAGGTAGATAAAACGGCCAATAAAATGGAGTCGGCAAGCTCTGAGTTCCTGGATATTTTACAAGAGCCAACCAGGTAAGGTAGGGGTTTGGAGTTGTGGTACTATTGTGCTGTTATTCTTTTTCTCCATCGCTCTTTAACTCTTTGGCTTGTGCAAACCCAGGAGGCAGAATAACTATTTAGCATCGTTGCGTCGCACTCTTGTACATCCTTACCGCTATGCAACTAGAAAATAATTCGTGTAATTCGTTTCTTAATTAGTGTTTACCATGAATATCAGAAGAAAATTAAAGGCACATGCCGAGCCACATACAGGACCGCTGAATGATATCTTATTCATTCTGCTTCTGTTTTTTTTGATAACCTCCACGCTGGCCAATCCCAACCTGGTGAAAGTAAATAATCCCAAAGGTTCAAAAGATTCAAGAGCGAAACAGGATATCATTGTTTCCATTGATAAAGAAAACAATTTTTTTATCGGTAGCACTTCTGTGCAAAGCTTTATGATTGATTCCCTGATTAAAGAACAAATTGTGAAAGCAAAACAAAAAGTAGATACACCTTCAGTAGTGATCAACGCCGACACAACTGCCTACTATGGCGAAGTTTTCCGTATCATGCGGATTGCAAAACAAAACGGCGCAAAAGTAGCCGCGCT
>DASQMG010000063.1:0-12976 GCA_035645595.1 Flavisolibacter sp.
GGGTGATACAATTGCCACGTTCCAGTTTGAAAGTCCGGGTATGCAGAAGTACCTGAAGGAGTTAAAGCCCGACCAATTCAATGACCTCATTGCCATGAATGCCCTGTACCGCCCGGGACCCATGGCTTATATTCCCCAGTACGTAGACAGAAAACATGGCCGTGAAGCAGTTGAGTATGATCTGCCGGAAATGGAAGAATACATGACGGAAACGTATGGTATTACCGTGTACCAGGAACAGGTAATGTTGCTAGCCCAGAAGATTGCTGGCTTCAGCAAGGGCGATGCGGACGTGTTACGAAAGGCAATGGGTAAAAAAGACCGGAAGACACTTGATAAAATGAAAAGTTCTTTCATTGAAGGGGCGACAAAAAAAGGGCACCCCAAAAAATCACTGGAAAAAATATGGACTGACTGGGAAGCCTTTGCGCAATACGCTTTCAATAAATCACACTCTACCTGTTATGCGTTGGTTGCTTACCAAACCGCTTACTTAAAAACCTATTACCCTGCCGAGTACATGGCCGCTGTGCTGAATCATGCAAATGCTATTGAGAAGCTTACCTTTTTTATGGAGGAGTGTAAGCGCATGGGGTTAAAAGTACTTGGTCCGGATATCAACGAATCGAACAAAGGTTTTGCCGTAAATGATAAGGGGGAAATTCGTTTCGGCCTGGGTGGAATGAAAGGCGTAGGCGAAGCAGCCGTAGAAAGTATTATTGAGGAAAGAAAAACAGGGGGTCCGTTCACTGACCCCTTTCATTTTATGCGACGCATCAATCAGCGTACGGTCAATAGAAAAACGTTGGAAAGCCTTGTATATGCCGGTGGTTTTGATGCTTTTCCGCAGCTTCATCGTGCTCAGTATATGTGCGTACCGGACGGCGAATCACAAAGCGGTTTGGAAAAAATGATCCGGTATGGAAATGTAGTTCAAGCCGAATCTACCAACACCAGTAATACCTTGTTTGGCGATTTACCAGCCGTATTTGATATTAAACCGCCACAAATCTCACCATGCCCTCCATTTTCGCTAACGGAACAATTGGAAAAAGAAAAAGAAGTAACTGGTATCTATTTGAGCGGTCACCCGCTGGACCACTACCGCTTTGAAATAAAACACTACGGCATTACATCGATTGTTGACTTTAATGAAATTAAAGATTCACCGCAATTATCCGGTTCCGGAAAAACAATTAAGCTGCTTTGTCTGGTTTCCGTAGCCAACCACCGCATATCACGGCAGGGAAACAAATTTGGTTCTTTTACTGTAGAAGATTTTTCGGGGAAAACCGAAATTGTTTTGTTTGGAGATGACTATGTGCGCTTTCAGCATTTTTTGATGTTAGGGCAGGCGGTTTATCTCACTGGCGCTTTTAAACAGCGATGGAACAAAGCCGAATTTGAATTTAAAATCACCGGCATCACCATGGCAGAAAATCTAAAGCGGACGCTTACAAAACAATTTTGTCTGGACATGGATGTGCGTACTATACAGCCCGATTGGATTGAGTTTTTTGAAAACAATATGAAGGCCAATCCCGGCAATGCGGCAGTTCGATTTACCGTAATTGAACCTAAAACGGCAATGAAGGCTGCCTTGCTTTCAAACGGGCATGGATTTGAAGTAAATGATGAAATGATTGATTTTCTGGAACATAGGCCCGAGATTGGTGTACAGGTAGTAACGGTTTAAGGCTGGCGGCGTCAGCCGACCTTTCATCCTCCGCGTTCACTCCAACAAAACTGTCCTGCTGGCAGGTTTAGTTGATTGGGCTTAAATTTGTAACTCTTAAAATATCGATTGACAAATTTTAAAATTATAACTCATGGCAAAAGCATTCACAGATTCGAATTTTGAAACAGAAGTATTAAGCGCAGATAAATTGACCATTGTTGACTTTTGGGCGGAATGGTGTGGCCCTTGCCGCGCAATAGGACCGGTTATTGACGAGCTTTCTAAAGAGTATGATGGAAAAGTGAATATCGGTAAAGTTAATGTGGACGAAAACCCACAGGTAAGCATGAATTATGGCATCACATCTATACCGGCCATCTTATTTATAAAAGATGGACAAGTAGTGGATAAGTTAGTTGGCGCACAACCAAAAGGTAATTTTGTAAAAAAGATTGAAGCGCACATGAATTAATTCGGACCTGCTTAAATTTAAAAAACCGAAGGACAAATTCCTTCGGTTTTTTTATTTGGCCTTTATACTTACTGAAGCAAAAATCAATGCCTTTATTCGTCATAAACTTCTGCAAAGTTTCCATTTTTTATAAGACTGTGAATCGAGGTATAAGAGGCCAGGGAAAACCTGGTGCTTAGAAAGAGCAGTACCAAAATCGCAGGATTAATAGCAATGCATCCTATTATCTATTTAAAAAAAATTATGCGTGTGCTGTTGTTATAGCAGCAGGTTTATGCGTATGCCTGAATAACACTAAAAATAAAATAGCAACAACTAAGGCGTACCCTGCAAAACTTAGCCATATCCCATTCCAGTTTTTGCTGTTATCAGCATTAGTGTAAAAATGTTGGATTACATAACCACTGATAGTGCTTCCCAACACTGCACCTACACCGTTGGTCATCATCATAAATAAACCTTGTGCGCTCGCCCTGATACTGGAATCAGTTTCAGTTTCTACAAATAGTGACCCCGAGATATTGAAAAAATCAAAGGCCATTCCGTAAACGATACAGGACAAAATAATCATCCACAAGCCATCACCGGGATCGCCATAAGCAAACAGGCCAAAGCGAAACACCCAGGCAATCATGCTGAAAAGCATTACCTGTTTAATTCCAAAACGTCGTAGAAAAAAAGGGATAGCCAAAATAAATAAGGTTTCGGAAATCTGCGATATGGACATAATGATAGCTGGATATTTTACCGCCATCGTGTCCTTGTATTTTTCAACAGTGGCAAAATCATGTAGGAACGTATCGCCATATGCATTGGTTAGTTGCAGCGCCGCACCTAATAACATGGCAAACAAAAAAAACATGGCCATTTTATAGTTTTTGAAAAGAGCAAAGGCATTTAAGCCAAATCCAAACTGGCCAGACTGACCATTGGTTACATTCCTTGCCTGTGGAGGAGAGGGAGGTAGCGTAAACGAATAGACGCCTAATAAAATAGCCGCTACTGCGGCCACGTAAAATTGGGCCGCTGATGTTTCGAATTTCAACAAGCTAACTACCCAAAGTGCTGCAATGAAGCCTATCGTCCCCCATACACGTATGGGCGGAAAATCCTTTACCACATCGGCTCCTCCCCGTTTTAACGCTGCATATGCCACAGTGTTAGATAGGGCAATAGTGGGCATATAAAAAATCATATTCAGTAAAATCACCCAAAAAAAGAGGCCTGGATCATTCACTGCAGGCAAAAAGAAAAGGACAATGCCTCCCAGTATATGAAAAATACCGTAAAGCTTTTCAGCATTAATATAGCGGTCGGCCAGATAGCCGGCAAATGTGGGCATAAATAGAGAAGCAATCCCCATGGTTGAGAAGATAATCCCGAATTGCCCGCCGGGCCAGCCCTTGTTTTGAAACCAGTAAGCGCCAATAGTGATCAACCAGGAACCCCAAATAAAGAATTGAAGAAAATTCATCAGGATCAAACGAAGCTTGATACTCATTAGCCGGCAAATTTATTTGAACGGGAAAGATAGCAGATTTAAAAAAATAAAATGGAAAGGTGTTGACTGAATCGCTTATACCACCGGGAATCCACAAAAACGAAAATCGGGATTTACTGTCGGTTATAGAAAATCATATCCCTCTTGTTTATAAGCCGGTTCAGCCGTAGATTCTGAGCCCCATTTGTCTAATTAATTTTTAGTGTAAGTGGGATTTAAGTATTATTGTACTCTCTAAATTCTACTGGACACAATCAATCTTTATTAACAAAAAACTTTCTGCTTTGAAAAAATTTACTTTTCTGGCATTTCTTGTATTATTTGTTTCAGCGGCACTGAACAATGTGGTAGCACAAAAAATGCCGGGGATGGGTGCTGCCAGCCTGCGATGTGCTACGATGGAACGGCTCGCGATTGATCAGCAAAATTATGCACCCTCACAAAGAACATCTCCTGACCCACTGAATAATTCGCAAAGGGACAATAGTACTCAGCGCACTCAAGCTATTGTATATGTCCCTGTTGTTATTCACATTGTTTTACCGAATCCATTTGCGATTACGGATGCAGATGTGCAGGGTCAAATTGACCGTTTAAATTTGGATTTCTCTGGATTGAATCCTGATAGCGCTAATGCTTCCAATTTCTTTGGCGTTCGTGGCCACAGTCAAATTCAATTTTGTTTAGCACGCAGAACTCCTGGTGGACAATTGACTAATGGTATCGAACGGAGAGCAAGCAATACTGGATCCAATATTAGTTTGGCTACAGATCCAATTAAAAGAACAGCTTCAGGAGGGTTAGATGCGTGGGACGCATCACAGTATTTAAATATCTGGGTTGGTAATGACGTAAGTGGCTTTAATTTATTAGGATATGCACAATTTCCAGGCACAGGTTCTCCTGCCAATGATGGCGTTTTTACCTATTTTGGTGGATTTGGTAGTAGCTCCTGCTACACTATTCCTCAATATAACAAAGGGCGAACCACTACTCATGAAGTAGGCCATTATTTTGGCCTATTGCATATTTGGGGGGACGAAAACGGATGTGCTGGTGATGATTTTAGAAACTTGAACGATCCAGCCATTGGCTCCTCAGTTGTGTTGCCTGCAAGTTTAGCAAATGCAGCAGGACAAGCCAATACTCCTACTGATGTTGGTGATACACCAAATCAGGCAGGGCCAACTACAAATTGTCCGAGTGGCGTAGCTACAGACGCCTGTTCCCCTGCGGCTCCAGGTAAAATGTACCAAAATCAAATGGATTATTCATTTGATGCTTGCTTAACCTTATTTACAAATAAGCAGGTTGCCCGTATGGAGTGGATTTTAGATAATGCTCGTGCCGGATTAAAAACGTCTTTTGGTTGCCAGCTGCCAACTGGAGCTATAACATTAGACGCCGCTCCGGCCTCCTCTGTGAATCCAGGTGGTTTTGAGCAGGTCGGTTGTAATTTCATAAACTATCCGGCAACGCTTTCCTGTCCCGGTAACCTTACGCCTAAATTTCGTGTTGTAAATAATGGCTTAAATGTAATCACATCTTTAACTGTTGGATACCGTTACGACAACGGCGCGGCGGTTTCGCAAACCATCAATGTGAATATTCCGTCGGGCGGCACGTATGTTCATACCTTCTCCTCTTCCGTAGCGGCGGTAATTGGTAGCCACAGTTTTAAATTTTTCACTTCTAATCCTAATGGCAGTACCGACCAGGTTCCGGCGAATGATACACTGACACAAGCATTAACTGTACTGGGCCCCGTAGCTGCCCCGATAGTAGAAGGTTTTGAAAGTACCACCTTTCCTCCGGGCAACTGGACGATAGTAAATCCAAACGGCGACTTTACCTGGCAGCGTACAACACCGGGCAGGAATGGCAGCCTCGGGAAAATGTCTATTAATAATTATACTGTTAACGCTACTGGCAATGTTGATGATTTCAGAAGCCAAGCTATTTCTGTTGACCCAGCCAAAATCTACACGGTGTCTTTTGATATTGCCCATAAGAATTACCCGGGATCGAATGATGTCCTGTCTATACTGGTCTCTGGTGATTGCGGACAAACCTTTACCCAAATTTATTCGGCTGGAGGAGCCGCATTGGCCACCGCAGGATCATCCACAGCTGCTTATACAGCTCCGGCTGCAGCTGATTGGGCTACCCGTGTTATCTCTATCCCGGCATCAGCACTAGTCTCAGGGCAAATCCAGGTTGTTTTCAGAAACAGAACAGATTTTGGTAACTGGATTCATATTGATAATATCAATATCAGCCCGTTAGAAAACCGCGATCTGAAAATCGTAAGTATTAATAACCCGGGGCCTACGGCTTGTTCCCCTGCAATTAAACCTTCTATTACAGTTCAGAACGTAGGCTTTGAAACAATTACCTCTTTCAACATTGGCTTTAGCCTTAATAATGGCACAAACATTATTGAAACCATTACCCAATCACTGGCGCCAAACGCAACAGCTACCGTAACATTTGCAGGCACGGCCAACGCTGGTCTTGGAAACAATACCATTAAGGCGTTTACAGCTTCACCAACATCTGCATCTGGTACTGGTGATGCACAGAATTCTAATGATACACTTAGTAAACCCTTTGTTCTAGTCTCACTTATTACCCCACCGGTAGTTGAGGGATTCGAAACCTCTTTTCCTCCTTCAGGATGGACCATCTTTAACCCCAACAATAACGTGACCTGGATTAGAAGAACACCGGGCAGGGCAAGCGTGTATTCGGCTTTCATCGACAACTTCAACAATAATCTGGTGGGCCAGATAGATGAAATACGGATTCCATTCCTAAACGTTGCGGGTGCAGATTCCGTTATTATGACTTTTGACCTAGCCCATAAGAACTATGCCGGAGCTAACGACAGGTTGCAAGTGTTTAGTTCAACTGATTGCGGTAATACGTTTACATCAGTTTATAATAAAGCAGGTGCTACTTTGGCCACTGCGGGAGCATCTACTGCTAATTATGTTGCACCTGCACCTACAGACTGGCGCACAGAGCGAGTAGCATTAGGGGCTACAGCTACGGCTACCGGCAGCATCGGACTAAGTATTAGAAACACTAATGCCTACGGTAATAACATTTTTATCGACAACATCAATATTGTTTCCCTGTTTAAGCGCGACCTGCAGCTGGTTTCTATCAACCAACCATCATCTTTGCTTTGCTCAAACACCGTAACACCTTCAGTAACGGTACGTAACGCAGGCATTGAAACGGTAACGGCGTTTAAAGTTTCTTATAGTATAAACAATGGTACTGCAGTTACGCAAACTATAAGCAGCGTATCACTTGCCCGTAATACTCAAATGAATGTGGTTCTACCTGTTTCGAATGTTGCAGGCCCGGGCAGCTATAACTTGCGTATTTACTCATGGGAGCCTGTAACAGTGAGCGGCACGGGAGATTTACATACCGTTAACGATACGCTTTCCAAAGCCTTCTCTGTTGCTGGTACCGTTAGCGCACCATTGACAGAATCATTTGTGGGGACTTCTTTCCCTCCGGCCAATTGGAGTGTATTAAACCCTGATGGCAACCTTACCTGGAGCCGTTTTCCTACAGGTAATGGTAACCCGGGCTCAGCTTATGTAAATTCCTTCGTATACCAGGCAACAGGACAGACCGATGATCTGGTGTCCCCCATTATCACTTACAGTGGCGTAGATTCTGTACGATTAACCTTTGACGTAGCAGCTGCAACTAAAAATTACCCCGGAGCAACGGCTATTCCGATTGATACGTTAGAAGTGTTGGTTACGAGAGATTGCGGAAACACCTTTACTTCTATTTATAAAAAGTGGGGGAATGAATTGCAAACGGTCGATAATCCAAACGACCCGCAAACCACGGAGTTTGTACCGACAACGAAAGGTCAGTGGAGAACAGAAAATATTGATATGACGCAGTTCGCTGCCCAAAGCCCGCTGATCTTATTCTTCCGTTTATCGAACAATTTTGAGAACAATATCTTTATTGATAATGTAAACCTCACTACACGCACCCTGCCTGCCTTATTAAAGCAACAAGGTTACCTTGTTCTGCCCACTGCCTTCAACAACAGCTTTACAATTTGGCATTACCAAACACCTACTACCGTGAAGTATGTTAACGTGGTGAACTCCGTAGGCCAGCGAATTTGGTCGAAACAGTTTAATGGTAATGCCGACAAGCAGGTTGCCGTTGACCTCACGGGTAAATCCGCCGGCGTTTATTTCGTAGAAATTGGGTATGAGGATAGAAATAGGAACGTGGTTCAAAAGGTTGTTAAATACTAAGCTTCCAGTTTAATAGAAACCGTAAGTCCCGCAAAAAGCGGGACTTTTTTATGTCCCGGCTTACCTTTGGTCTATGGTACCTATAAGTGAGAAAAGCATTTTTACTGATCAGTCTATACAGCTTCAAGCTATTGCCGACAAAGTTCTTATGGGGCAAAGGGTTAGTGAAGAAGAAGGACTTGAACTTTTTGAAAAAGGCAGCCTTCCTTTCTTAGGCTCCCTTGCAAATTTTGTGCGTGAAAAATTGCATGGCAATGCTGTTTTTTTCAACCGCAACTTTCATATTGAGCCAACTAATGTCTGTGTTTTTTCCTGCAACTTTTGCGCTTACTCGCAATTGTATGCTCACCGGGAAGAAGGCTGGGAATTATCGATGGATGATATGCTAAACATCGTAAAAAAGTACGACGGACAGCCGGTTACTGAAGTACATATAGTAGGTGGCGTTCACCCCAAAATGAATCTTTATTTTTTCGCGGATTTATTAAAAGCGATTAAGGCGCACCGACCGGAGTTACATATAAAAGCGTTTACAGCAGTAGAATTGGATTACATGTTCAGGAAGGCAAAAGTTACGGTAGCCGAAGGGGTAGCCCTTTTAAAAGACGCCGGCCTCAATTCAATTCCCGGTGGAGGTGCGGAAATTTTCGACGAAGCCATTAGAAACAAAATAAGTGCTGATAAAGTAGATGCCGAAGGATGGCTGAATATTCATGAAGCTATTCACAACGCAGGAATGCATAGCAATGCCACTATGCTTTATGGTCATGTTGAAAAATACCGGCACCGAATTAATCACATGAGCCGTTTACGCCACTTGCAGGATAAAACCGGCGGGTTTAACACGTTCATTCCTTTAAAGTTTCGCAATGGTGATAATGACATGAGCCATGTACCGGAAGTAAGTATTGTAGAAGATCTAAAAATGTATGCGGTAGCCCGCATCTTCATGGACAACTTCCCACACCTGAAGGCTTACTGGCCAATGCTGGGAAGAAAGAATGCGCAACTGGCTCTCTCTTTCGGTGTGGACGACATAGACGGTACCATTGATGATACTACAAAAATTTATTCAATGGCCGGCGCTGAAGAACAAAATCCGGCTATGAGTACAGACGATATAGTGGCATTAATAAAGCAAGTAAACAGGCAGCCGGTAGAAAGAGACACCCTGTACAATATCGTAAGGCAATATTAGTTCAGAAGCCCGCACCAGTGGCGGCCCTGTTTGTCCGGATGCAATCTCCCCTTTTTGTGTAAGTAACCGCCTAATGCCGTGTGTAGAAGCTCAACGATAAAGCTGGCGGGGCATAACTATTGTTATTGCTAGAGTTCATCAAAAAATCAACTTAAATGAAAAATTTAAAAAACCTACTAGGAGCGCTGGTTTTGACAGCATTTTTGGGCTTCACAAATTCTGTAGCGGCACAATCGACAGACAACACTACTACAACTACGCAAACGGCAGACAATGATCGCGACGATAGCGGCAAATGGGGTTTAGCAGGTTTATTAGGTTTACTTGGACTTATAGGACTTAAAGGCAAGGACAAAGACCATCATAACACACATAATACAAATCGCTCGTAACCGTCCGTTTTCCATTACGCTCTTGCACCCATAGTTCACCGTGCAAGAGCTTCTCTTTTTCAAAGACATCAAGAGTAACAGGGCTACGTAGTAATTAAATAGAGCAGGGTAAAGCAGATAAAGCGTCAAGTTATGAACAGCCTATTATCCTTGCGATATACACAGGTTTTAAGTTAGGGCTTAAGGATTTTACGAACCAGCTCTTTGGCCAATAATTATCCCTAACACTCGCTCAAGCTTAATGGAATATTAATAGCCAGCCCACCCTCGGCGGTTTCCTTGTATTTAGAGTTCATATCAAGGGCCGTCTCCCACATAGTTTCTACTACGATATCTAGAGAAACCTTTGCATAGTCAGGCGAACTTTGCAAGGCAAGTTGTGAGGCAGTTATTGCTTTGATAGCACCCATCGTATTGCGTTCTATGCATGGCACCTGTACTAATCCGGCAATTGGGTCGCAGGTCATTCCAAGATGGTGTTCCATGGCAATTTCGGCAGCCATTAATGCCTGCCGTTGTGTACCGCCCATTGCTTCGGTGAGCGCAGCAGCTGCCATAGCCGACGACACACCTATCTCTGCCTGGCAACCGCCCATGGCGGCTGAAATAGTGGCCCCTTTTTTAAAGATGCTTCCAACTTCAGAAGCAGTCAGTAAAAACTGGATGATTTTATCATCAGTTACCCCTTCACTGAAAACAAGATAATAATGGAGCACGGCAGGAATAACACCTGCAGCACCATTAGTAGGCGCTGTAACCACGCGGCCGAAGGCGGCATTTTCTTCATTCACCGCTAAAGCAAAACAACTCACCCAATCTAGAATATATTGAAAGGAGGCACCGCCTTTTTTTATTGCCGCTATCCAATCTTCGTGCGATGTATATTTAATTCCTTTCAATAGCCGGCTTGCTAACGCAGCCGCTCTTCTTTTTACAAACAGGCCACCTGGCAGCGTACCAGAAGTGTGGCAGCCGCGAAGTGTGCATTCCTTCATTACCTCCCATATTTTCAAAACGCCCTCTTTTGTATATCCTTCAGGACGCCATGTACTTTCGTTCTCCATTACTACCTCATGAATGGAAAGCCCTGTTTTCAAACACCAGTGTAAAAGATCGCCTGCAGAGTTAACCGGGAATGGCAGCGTAACATGTTGTGTATTCTGCCCCTCTCCTTCTTTTACCACAAACCCGCCACCTATGGAATAATAGGTTTCAGATAATGCGTGGCCATTTGTGAAAGAAACAAGGAAACTTAAAGCGTTGGGATGAAAGGGAAGTGTTTCAGTAAGAAGAAAGACAATGTCTTCCGCAGGGTCGAATTCGATTTCGTGATGGCCGCCTAAAACCAATCGTTTCAGAGCAGCTATATTGGCTATTTTAGGGGTGATGTTCGCCACGTCAAAAGTGACCGGATCATCCCCGCAGAGTCCTAGCTCCACAGCCACATCTGTACCGTGCCCCTTACCTGTCTTAGCAAGCGACCCGTAAAGCAAAACCTTTAGGCTAGTTACCGACTGAAGAAGGGCCTTTTCTTGAAGCGTTTGTATAAATTTCTGTGCGGCACGCCAGGGTCCAAGGGTATGAGAACTGGAAGGACCAACACCAATTTTAAACATATCAAAAACCGAAATTGCTTCGTGTGCCAAGGAGATAGATTTGTACAAATGTACAGAGGTAGCCAATGAACAGGCGAACAAGGCTGAATGGGTCTGTGCTTATGTAATGGAATGAATAAAAAAAGAAGGAGAACAAAGGCGGCCAACGGGGTGGGGAGCGATGCATATGGCATGCCTTCCAGAATGCCAGACAATAAACAGGAACGAATTATCGGGTGAATAAAAGAACTCGGGACCCTAAACTCCAACTAATTTACTGAACACCTAAGAGTTCAACATTGAAAATTAAAATTGAGTTGGCTGGTATTGGCCCTTGCTGCAAACTTCCATAGCCGAGGGTAGGCGGGATATAGAGTGTCACTTTGCCCCCGGTTTTTATCAAAGGCAAGCCATTTTTGAAACCTGTTACTAATCGCGAAAGCTCATAAGTTAAAGGAGTAGTAGAGGTACTGTCAAATACAGTTCCGTCGGTAAGCTTCCCTTTATAATTAAACACAACCACGTTACAAACACTAGGGGTTGCACCGTTGCCGGGCTGATCAACTTTATAAAACATTCCACTGCAATGTTGGGTAGCGGTAATGCTGTTGGAGCTTAAATAACTTTGAACGGCCTGCACTTCTGCAGCGGGTGCAACAAGGCCACACTCGTTGTATTGACAGCTTTGCTTATCATCACCCTTTACACAACCCGCTAAACCAGAAACCAGTAAAGCGCCTAATAATATTTTTTTCATAATAAATGCATTATCAAGATAGACAAGCAATGACGTTATTTCATTGCACCATCCTCAATTTTTTTTAATAAATGCTGGTAGTCAGCTTCGTTTTGCTCCCATTTATGACGCGCCGAAAAGATGATAAAGAAAATAACTATGGCAATAACCGCAACTAATATTACCAGTAGCAAAGATGAATGCCTGCGTAATTCCTTATCGGCTTTGCCGTACCAGCCAGAAAGAAAATTCGCAAAAAAAACCACCGCTATCACTGCCACAACAGGCAAGCCAATAGAAATCTTTTTAAGAAACTTCTTTTTGTGTTGGCGTTGCTCTCTCCAATAGTTAAAAAATTTCTCTTCCTCAGCGCTAAGCATAAAAAATCCCGTTCCGCTTCAGGCAGAACGGGAAAAGAGGTACCGAGCAGATTCGAACTGCTGTAGCAGCTTTTGCAGAGCTGAGCCTAGCCACTCGGCCACGGTACCGTGTTAATGGAAAATGAAACAATTGATAATTGATAAAACTTTAGACCGAAATCATCCCTTATCCCTCGTGCATTTATTACTTATCCAATGAAAAGAGCGGGTGCGAAAATAGGAATTTTTATCAAACCGAAAGAAGCGATATTTGACGCCAAACTTATTTCTGATGCAACCCATTGCAGAATCGGAACTGATCATAAATGCACGAGGCGCTATTTATCATTTGGATGTACGTCCCGAAGAACTGGCACAAACAATCATAACTGTTGGTGACCCCGACCGCGTAGCCGAAGTATCAAAATATTTTGATGCAGTTGAAGTCCGGCGGCAGCACAGGGAGTTCGTAACCCACACCGGGAACATCGGAAAAAAAAGGATTTCAGTCATTTCAACCGGAATCGGGCCCGATAATATTGACATTGTTTTAAACGAAATTGATGCGCTGGTGAATATTGATTTTGCGACACGGCAAATTAAATCCACCTTAACCGCATTAAATCTTATCCGCATCGGTACTTCAGGTTCTTTACAAGCCGACATCCCGGTTGATAGTTATGTGGCATCAACCCATGCGTTGGGGTTAGACAATCTTTTAAATTATTACCGTTTAGAGCA
>DASQMG010000064.1:0-27152 GCA_035645595.1 Flavisolibacter sp.
GAATTCAAAAAGAAAGAAACATAGCGGTACCGCAAATATCTAACTTGGAAAAACTACTTTCTCAATCAATGGAAAAGTTGCAAAACCTCAGTGAAATATGGGGTTCCAGCGGATATGAGGGGAAAAGAATTCTTCAAAAAACACTCTTTCCAAGTGGAATTCAATACGACGCTGAGAAACATCAATATCTAACTTCCAATTCTAACAAATATTTGTCACTAATTGCTTCAATCTCAGGCTGTTATGAAGGGAATAAAAAAGCGACTTTCCAAGATTTTCCTGAAAAGTCGCCGTCTGTACCGAGGAGCAGACTTGAACTGCCGACCTTCGGGTTATGAATCCGATGCTCTAACCAGCTGAGCTACCTCGGCGAGGGCTGCAAAAATAAGGGATCATGCCTTATAGAAAAGGGAAAAATTCATGCCCGGATAACTAAAACAGAAAAGCGACAGAACACCTGCCGCCTTTCTGCCAAATCAAAGCCAAAAGTTACTGATTGGAAACACTTCCACCCAATGAAGAACTGCCACTCCCATCCTGTACGCTTTCTGTCTCTGTGCGAAGGATATTAGGATTGTCGTTCCTGTTTTCATTACTTCCATTACCGCTGTTGCCACTAAATTGAGAAGATGAATTATGCTTTGTTTCGATGTACTCTTTAAAGTTCATGATATCCTGGCGAACCATTTTCTCTAATACTGGATTTAACGATTTAGCGATACCTGCGCCTAATTCACCGGCAGGGGGGTGATAGCTGATAACAACATCCAGTTCGGTACCTTCACCGCCAAGTGCTTCTTTAAATGTAACCTTTCCGGCATTATTGATGGTAGAATTTGCTATAGACTGCCATCCAATCAAATGGCCTTCTTCTTCTTTTACAATTTCAGCATTCCATTTTATTTTACCAATGCCACCTGGAATTTCAGCCTCCCAATGAGAATGTTTCGCATCTATTTCTGTAACACTTGACAGGTGTTTCATGAACAAAGGAAGATTCTCCAGCTTACGCCAAAAAGCATATACTTCATCCTTGCGTTTGTTTACAATTAACCCCGTTCGAATGTTAATGGCCTGCGTATGACTAACACCTTTTGTTTTACCCATACCGGAGTAAACCGGACAGTGACCCGACACACCACGATATAACAAACCAGCGCCAAGTAGAGTACGAATTAGACCCTTAATAGGATGACTGGTAAGATTATTAAAACCAGATGAAAGCAGGAAAGCACCTAAACCTACGCTTATCATTCTTTCATTTTGCCCTACGTTAATAACACCTGTGCTTTCGTGTGGTTGAAACTCGTTGTCGGCATGCCAGCTACCATAGTTTTCTGTAGTCGCCATATAATTGTTTTTTAAATGAATAAATTGCCTGATGGCTGTATTAAAATTTTACAATAATTATGCCCCCTGCCTTCAATACAAAAATGGGCAAAAAGTAAGAAGGAATGGGCAACCAAAAGCCCTGACTTGTGTTGTCAGGGTTTTAGGTAGGGGCGAAATATGTAACCGCCCCACTGTTTTTATTTCCTGACCTTGCGTTGTGGCAGAATGCTTTTTCTTTAGCTGTCTACAATGCATTACTCGTGGAGAATTGACGCTTCACATTTTCCGATTTGCCTGGGTATTGTTTAAGCGCTTCCTGTAAACAATCCATCGCATCGGTAAGATCTTTGGTGTTTAATACATACGCCAGCCGTACCTCATTCTTGCCAAGGCCAGGTGTGCCATAAAAACCGGTGGCCGGCGCGAGCATTACAGTTTTGCCGTTGTGAGAAAATGACTCCAGCAGCCATTGACAAAATGCATCCGAATCGCTGATAGGTAACTGTGCCATTGCATAGAAAGCTCCACCCGGAATGGGGCAAAATACACCGTCCATTTTATTGAGCCGGTCCACCAATAAATCCCTCCTTGCTAAATACTCAGCCTTTGGGCTGTCAAAATAAGATGCAGGTAAATCAACGGCTGCTTCTCCCATGATTTGCGCCAATCCGGGAGGGCTTAAACGGGCTTGTGCAAATTTCATAGCCGCATCATACACCCCCTTGTTTTTTGTAACCAAAGCACCAAGGCGTGCCCCGCAGGCACTGTATCGTTTACTGATGGTATCCATTAAAACTACGTTCTCATCCATACCCTCCAAGTGCATAGCACTTGTATAATCTCCGGAGTAGGAGAACTCGCGGTAAGCTTCATCAGAAAAAAGGTAAAGGTTGTGGCTCAGGCAAATAGTTTTTAGGTCTTCCATCTCCTGCCTGCTGTATAAATAACCTGTTGGGTTGTTGGGGCTGCAAACAATAATGGCTTTGGTAGCAGGGGTGATTACCTTTTCAAATTCATTGATGGGAGGTAATGCAAAACCGTTCTTAATATATGACGTAATAGGTACAACCTTAACACCTGCCTGCATGGCAAAACCATTGTAATTAGCGTAAAAAGGCTCGGGAATAATTACTTCATCACCGGGGTTAAGGCAGGAAAAAAAACCAAACATGATGGCTTCTGAACCGCCGGTAGTTACCATGATCTGCTCATGAGTAACAGAGATGCCAACTGAGCGATAGTAGCTCACCAGCTTACGGCGATAGCTTTCATTGCCTGCACTATGACTATATTCCAAAACGGGGATATCGGCTTGGCGTACTGCTTCTAAAATCGAAGGCGGGGTTTCAATATCAGGCTGGCCAATATTTAAATGAAATACTTTAATGCCTTTTTTTTTAGCGGCTTCTGCATACGGCACTAATTTGCGAATAGGAGAGGGTGGCATATGCTGCCCACGATTACTGATTTGTAGCATAGGCCAAAATTAGGGCTCTTTTTATAGCGGCAATTCTTTCACCTGAGCAAATTTTTAATAAGGAAGATGTTTTCCCTGGCTGTAATAAACAGGTCTTTAAGACCGCTACCACCCCAGCAAATATTAGCGGGAACCGTAGCCAGTTTAATCACCGCTAATCTTCTGCCTTCTTTATCTAGAATAATAAGGCCATCATTATTACAGAGATAAACGTTGCCGGCTGGATCGCACTTAATGCCATCGCTGTTTTCTTCTGCCAAAACTTTTTTGTACTGAAGTGTTTCTGCATCATAGACTGATATAAACTTTTCGAATGGTTTATTAGAACAGATGTACAACTCTTTTTTACCGGGACTAATACAAACGCCGTTTGGATATTGGTACTTGTCGGAAACGATTTTCAGGACCCCTTCGTGCCAACAATAAACGGCAGCACGGGGTTGGAATATTTGAGGATTGAGCTTACCCTCCTTTAGCCCATAAGGTGGGTCTGAGAAAAAGATGCGGCCGCTTTCATCAGCAGTTACATCATTAGGACTGTTAAACCGTCTCCCTTCATAAGAAGAAATAAAAGGCTGAAGTTTCCCCTCCTTCCATTTTGCCACTTCGCCGGCACCATGACGGCAAACCAGAAGTTCATTTTCTTTATCGTACGCTAATCCATTAGAGCCGGCATGATCCCGTTTTATTCCTTCAGTGCTCAGGTTTTCCGTTCCGCTATTGGAGATATAAGGCTCTTTTGTGCCTACTGCCGAAATTTTATAAATGAGATTTGCATTGATGTCGCTAAACAAATAAAAGCCTTCCGTATTCCACACCGGGCCCTCAGTGAATTCGCAATCGTCTGCCAGCGTTTGCATCTCAAAATCGGTGTTGATGAAGTCAGTGATACTTTCGTCATAAATTTTTAAAGAAGGGTGCATGTAAGGAATTTAAATAAGACTCTGCAAGATATAATTTGCCGTATTTTATTTCGCTCAGTCACGGTAGTGATGTACACGGGTGCGACGCAATTGGGCTTATTAGAAGTACTGCCTGTCGGTACAAAACAAAAAATTAATTTTATTTGCCTTGCCCCTTATTTTACAAGTGCCTGAACTTTTTTTAACACCTTTTCCAAATCTATTCCTTTTTGCAGCACAGGCTTAAATAAGTCGCCTTCTGTTTTTAAGCGATCGAAAATATTATACGCTGTATAGGTAGTTGGCGTCAACCCGTTTTTTACTTCGGTCCAATGTAAAGGAGTAGATACCGGAACGCCAGGCTTAGGCCGAAGGGAGTAAGGGGCCGCTGCTGTTTGCGTTTCGCGGTTTTGTAAAAAATCCAGGTAAACCTTTCCTTTTCGGTTAGCGGGGTTTCTTTCCACGCTCGTGAAATGAGGGAGTTCGGCATGAACCAAATTCACAATTAGTTCTGCAAATTGTTTGCTCTGGTCGAAGGTATATTTAGCAGCTAACGGAATATAAATATGTATGCCTGTAGAACCTGATGTTTTTACACAACTGTCGGCACCAATGGCGTCCAGTATTTTTTTTACCACATTCGCCACTTCTATCACCTGTTCAAATGAATTTGTTGTATCCGGATCTAAATCTATAAGGCACCAATCGGGTTGAAGGGTGGTGCCTACCCGCCCATGCCAGGGGTTAATTTCAATGCAACCAAGATTGGCCATATAGATGAGTGTTGCTTCATTGCTACACACAAGGTATTGAATGGTGGTATCGGTTGACTCGCTGAATTCATCAAATGTTTCTATCCATTCCGGCACCTTGCCACGCACATCTTTTTGATAAAAATTGGCTGCCTCCGTCCCGTTCGGATGGCGGTTCAAAGAATGTGGCCGGTTAAGAATGTAAGGCAGAATGTAAGGGGCTATTTCAAGATAATAATTCAGCATAGCACCCTTGGTAAAACCTTCTTTCTTCCAGTAAATTTTTGAAAGGTTGGTGACCTGCAGTTCCTTACCATTGATAATAAGTTGTTGGTCTTTGCCAGCCTCCGCATCAATTTGTAAACCTGATGTTTTGGGTTTGGCGGTAGTGGCTTTGCGCTTTCTGGTTTTCTCACTCTTTTTTGCCGCTTCTTTCTTAGAAGCCGGAGTAGCTAATAATTTCACGTTCTTTCCCGATGCTTCTTTTTTACCCGTTTTCCTTCCTTCACCATGTGCTTCGGGATGATTTACTTCTGTGCCATTATCGAGCGCCACCTCTACTAAGGTTTTACCGGTTTTTACTGATTTTTCGTTTTGTGTAATGTCATCAGTACTGCTCCAGTGGTCTTTGTTTTTAACTAAAATCCATGAGCGTTCCCCCCGGCCTCTCATCAAAAAAAGGGTAAACTCACCTTGTAGTTTTTTACCATGGAGAATAAAATTCAATTTGCCTGCATGCAACTGCTGAAGCAATGCTTTTTCCTGTTCTGCCCTGCTCAATCCCTCTATTCCACTCGGTTCGTACGTGCCTTCATCCCAGACTATTACTGTTCCGCCTCCGTATTCTCCTGCAGGTATTACACCTTCAAAATTGCGGTAATCAAAAGGGTGGTCTTCTACCATCATAGCCAGGCGTTTGTCAGCCGGATTAAGGGAAGGACCCTTTGGAACGGCCCAGCTTTTTAAGGCCCCTTCCATCTCTAAACGAAAATCGTAATGCACATGGGATGCATCGTGTTTCTGCACCACAAAGCGCAAATTTTTTTTAGATGATTTTTGTTTTCCTTGCGGTTCTGCCGTTTTTGTGAAGTTTCTTTTGTTGTTATACTGGGAAAGACTCATGTACGAGGAAAATGAAAATCTAATGCCATCCCTTCAACAAAGTTTTTGTGGCATAAAATTGTCCTGTAATTACTAAAAATATTTATGGAAAACAGGAACGAAAAGCGCAGTGCGCAGGAAGAAAAAAATCCTATGGCCGGCGATATGCCTTCCTTTAATAACCGGGACGCTGGTAGAAGGACCCAGATTGAGAAGGCAGAAGAGGGAAAAGATGAAAGCGAAAGTTATACAGATTATAATGGCAATTCGGAGCAAAACGCACCAGCAACAAATAAGTAGGAGTCGGCAGTATCTCTAGCGGAACAACGACAAACAATGAGCTGAAACAATTTGATATGACAATAATAAATGGAGGATTTTTAACCAGCGGAGATTTATTGCATATTGTCTGCCTTCAGCTACCAACTTTCCTTACGCTCTTTTTTTCTTCGTCTCTAAACTTTGCTTAAGTACTTCCATTAAGTCTTTGACAGTGGCGGGTAATTGTCTTGGCTCAGCAATGCGAATACTTTTACCAGCCGCTTTTGCTTTTATTACCTTTTTCAATTCGGCTATGTAGGTGTCTTTGAACTTGGCAGGTTCAAAGGTTTCTGTTAGTTGATTGATAAGCTTAATGGCTAAGCCAATTTCTTTTGGTGTTATACGCTCTGCTTTTGTGGCCACTTCCGGTACTTCGCGCACTTCTTCGTTGTACCGTAGTTGTGTCAATAATAAAACGCCACCATGATTTTTTAAGGTGCAGATATGTGCCCGGTTTCGCAGCATAAACTCTGCAAGTGCGACGGTCTTTGTTTCATCCAATCCTTTCAACAATAGTTTATAAGCTTTCTCTGCGCCTTTCGCCGGCACAATAAAGTAAGGCTTTTCGTAAAAGATGGGGTCTATTTCTTCTTCTTTCACAAA
The DNA here is from genome assembly GCA_035645595.1 of Flavisolibacter sp. Taxonomy (GTDB): domain Bacteria; phylum Bacteroidota; class Bacteroidia; order Chitinophagales; family Chitinophagaceae; genus Flavisolibacter. Next base: position 6,489 of record DASQMG010000064.1, read on the forward strand.
CTGGAGAATATCAATTGCTTTCGCCACATCAGGCCTGGCTTTTTCAAAATCTTCGTCCGTAACAACTACATATTTTCCTTTAGCATACTGGAAGCCTTTCACTATATCTTTCCAAGGTACTTCCTTATCAGTCTTTGTATCAATACGCGCATAGCGTATAGGCGACATATCTTTTTTCGAAAGCATGTCGAAGTCAATGCTAGCTTCCTGAACTGCACTTTGCAACTTTACGGGAATGTTTACCAGGCCAAAGGTGATAGAGCCCGACCAGATTGATCTTACGCTTTTCATAATTATGAAGCTGGGTAGAAAGTGTGATCGGCGCGATAGTGATTGCTATTGCGAAACCAGGTGGTGATGGTGCTAAATGCACTTTGCCACCATGATGTTTTACCGGCGCTTCTGGTTACGTAATAATCTGCTTTCTGAATTCTTACTTTCACCAACGCTACGGTGTTATTGGCCAATTTTTTAATTTCATCCGGCAGGGTTACATAGGCATTTATTTCTTCAGGATCGCTAACGACAAATCCCTTTCCCTCTACCTGCAAAAAATAGCCTGCGCCTTTTTTGTAAAAATCCAGCTTCACCGGGAATTCCTGTTCAAACTCCTGTAAATGCTGGCTGGGCTTTTGGACGCAAAACCATACAAAACCATAGTCATCAACCTGTAAAGAAGTAATAACAGAAGTCGGGAGTTTTAAGACGGAGTTGCTTAAGTTATAAAATATCGCACTACCTATTTCTTCTATTCTTTCCTGCAAAAAACTTAATTGTTGAGTTGAGGCCATAACGTTGTATTTGGTTTAGTAATCAAAGAGTCGCATCAGGGTATTATTCCAAATAGAATACCACAAAATTGGAAAGGCCTCGTTATTATTGTCCGGCCCGCCTCTGTGTAAAAACGTCTACATAAGGTTGCTTAGATCTGCTGTTTTGTTGTTTACTCTAAATTTATTGATCAGCCGTTTGAATACCGCCTCGCAGTTATTTTCCACGTATAACTCGCGCACTAAGCAGCCAGAACAATAACGTCACAATTTGGTCTGTCTTTTTCTTTAGTATCCTAAATGCAAAGCCTATGGGGCTCACCCTGATCATGGTACTTACTAATATCGTTTCTAAACAAAAGTTTACGCCTGTTGCAACGGACGTAAACGGTGTCATACCTATGATTAGAAAGCTGCAGAAAGTTGATAAATAAAATATGAAAGCAACAACAGAACTTTCGCATAGAGAGATTTTAAAAATTGACAGAGACTATATGGAATCAGCCAGAGCGGCTGATTTGGTCTATGTGAGCGACAGGGACGAGGGTATAAGCCGAACGAAGAAAGGCAGCAGTTTTCTGTACACGTACAAAGCGAAACCAGTAAAAGATGAGGGCACTTTACAACGCATAAAAAAGTTAGGTATTCCCCCTGCATGGACCAACGTTTGGATTTGTCATAAGGAAGCCGGACACATCCAGGCAACAGGCATTGACCAAAAAGGTAGAAAACAATACCGCTATCATGCGCAATGGCAAACATTGCGCAACGAAACTAAGTTTCACCGCTTATTTGAATTTGGTAAACTGTTGCCCTCCATCAGGCTAAGGGTAGAGGAGGACCTGGCACAGAAAGACCTGAATGAGCAGAAGGTACTGGCTACAGTAGTTAGTTTAATGGAACGCACATACATAAGAATTGGGAGCGATGATTACGAAAAGCTATATGGTTCCTACGGACTCACAACACTTAAGGACGGCCATGTAAAAGTGGTGGGCAGTACCGTAAAATTTTCGTTCAAAGGTAAAAAGGGCATTTATCATAACATAACCTTACGGAACCCTAAACTGGCCAAACTGGTGCAGCACTGTAAGGATATTCCGGGTAAGGAGCTGTTTCAATATTATGATGCTGACGGTGTACGACGTACTATTGATTCGGGTATGGTGAACCGTTATATCAAAGAAGCAAGTGGTGGAGAGTTTACTGCTAAAGACTTCCGGACATGGGCCGGAACTTTAAATATCATACGGGCCTTGTGTACCCTTGAAGAACCGCAATGCGAAAGCGATTGCAAGAAAAATATTCTGGCGGCCCTGGATGTAGTAAGCAGCAAACTGGGTAACACGCGAACGGTTTGTAAAAAATACTACGTTCATCCGGGTATTATAAAACTATATGAAGAAAAGTCGCTGGATAAGTACACAAAAGAATTGGATGTTATAGAAAAGAACGATCATCTTACCGGCTTTACTTCGGAAGAGCGGGTGCTGATGAAAATTTTAAAAAATTTAGTGTGAGGGCAACGGCCAAAATTATTTAGGGACATAGTAGGTACATGGAAACAGATGAACTTATAGACCTCACAGGCGGAGACCTAGTTTACTTTTGATTTTTGTTACGCCTTTTTTACTGGGTCTTTTTTGGTTGCCGGCTTTCCATCAGCTTCTTTGCTGCGGCTTTTTTGCCTGCACCTTTTTTAGAAGCGCTTTTTTCAGGAGGGACTTTTGCTCCTTCTTTTCTTGCCTCCGATAAGCCAATAGCAATTGCTTGTTTACTGGAAGTTACTTTTTTACCACTGGGGCTGCTTTTTAAGGAGCCTTCTTTTTTTTCGTGCATCGCTGCTTTTACTTTTTCCCCGGCAGCTTTTGAATACTTTGCCATCTGTCGGAATTTTTGGTTATTGGTAAATGGTAGCACCAAAATAATACCGGGTACAACAGGTGTGTTGCTTACTGGCGGTCCTTACCAGAATATTTATGGTAAGTGTAAAAATGGTTGTCAACTATTGCCGTAAATTTTTAACTGGCACGAAAGTAATTCGTAACTGCTAACCTGCACAGTTCGCCATACAATACTCATCGGTACGATTTTTTAACCTTAAGCACAAAAACAATCATGGAAAAGGTAATTGGTATTTTAAATGATCTCATACGCATTAACCATGACCGGGTAGTAGGTTATGAAAAAGCTCTCGAAGAATTAAAAGATGGTGATGCAGATTTGAAAATTCTCTTTCAACGCTATACTACTGAAAGCCGGCAATATGCTCAGGAATTAACAACGGAAGTAACTCGCCAGGGTGGGGATCCGGCTGATGGAACAACCAACTCGGGTAAGATTTACAGGGTGTGGATGGATTTAAAAGCTGTTATTGCAGGTAAAGACCGCAAGGCCATTTTGGAGAACTGTGAGTTTGGCGAAGATGCTGCTCAAAAGGCCTACGATATTGCCCTCAATGCTGATGTAGAACTGGAGCCTTCTATCCGCGATTTAATTGTACGGCAAAAGGCGACTTTAAAAACAGGCCATGACGAGGTGAAGCGATTGCGCGACCTTCAGACAACGGATTAACCTGTGTTATAGCAAACGTGTTAAATGCTCTGCTGCAGCAGAGCATTTTGTGGATATCTATACTCATCCTTTTAGCTTAGAAATGAAATTTGCCAGTAAAAAACTGGCAGGTTATTTTCTTTCCTACAAGATACATCCATTAGTTCTTACGGCCTTTTTAGCGATGCTGATTCTTCTATTCCTGTTATGAACTAACTATTCGAAAAAAGACGATAAAAACGAGATAATGCTTACTATTAGAACTTTACATACCTCTGCGTGTTTTGATGCCTGGATGAATTGCGAAAATTTGTTGACTGACGTGCAGGCTATTAAAGATTATCTCTCAAAAAGAGTGCTGAAGGTACTTGACGAATGTGCCTATATCTGTATGGGCACCTTTCACGCATTGAAAACCGGTTCAGTTAACTGTAAGAATATGGCCCTGTTATGTGTAGGTATTTGTGAAGAATGTGCTGAAGTTTGTGAAATGCAAAAAGGGACCATGTTTGAGCAATGTGCCAGGGTGTGCCGCGAATGCGCAAATAAGATGAGCGATTTTACGCTGGCAGCTTAAATGTGTTGTTCCTGAACATTATAATAGATTAATATTTACTTACATATATACGTTATCTCAGCCAAAAGGTACGTGCGATTGCAAGAACCAAAAGGGAGCGTCAACTCAGAACTTCTATTTTCCCTCCCTGTATGTATTTTCATGCAATTATAACGAAGTTTATAGATGAAGATACTCAAAATGGCCTGGAGGATTTTACGACAGGCCGGAGAAAATTTTTCCGAAGACAACTGTTTTAAGCTTGCCGCCTCCCTAAGCTATTACACCATATTTGCAGTAGCACCGCTACTTATCATTATTATTACTATAGTTGGTGTCATTTTCGGCCGTGCCGCCGTACAGGGTGAAGTGTATACACAAATACAAACACTGGTGGGCAGTGAAGCTGCGCTTACGATTCAGGATATTATTGCCAACGTGCAGCAATCGCATAATACGACCATCGGAACCGTCATTGGCGCCATTATTTTATTTGTGGGAGCCACCGGAATTTTTACAGAAATACAAGGGTCTATTAACTTCATCTGGTCGGTTAAGGCAAAACCAAAAAAAAGTTGGGTAAAATATTTGATTAACCGTGCGCTTTCCTTTGTCCTTGTGCTAACTCTTGGTTTTTTACTGATTGTTACCTTAATATCCAGCACACTGCTTTCTGTGCTCAGCGATAAGCTTACAAAAAGCTTCCCAAATGGAACGGTTTATTTTTTAAGTACAGTAAACATTATTTTGCTGCTGGTTGTTATCACAGGGTTGTTTATGGTTATTTATAAGGTGCTACCCGACGCAGTCATTTCGTGGCGGGATGCCCTGGTCGGTTCTGTATTTACGGCATTGCTTTTTTTGGCTGGCAAATATCTGATTGGTATCTATTTGGGCAAGTCGAAGCTGGGTCTTAATTATGGTACGGCTGCATCAATTATTATTATTCTTACGTGGGTATATTACTCGTCTCTGATACTTTATTTTGGTGCCGAGTTTACCCGTGCTTTTGCACTGGAAAGTGGCCATGGGATACGGCCTAAATCAACGGCGGTATTTATTTTAAAGCAAGAGGCTAAAGAAATACCGTTGTCACGGTTAGAGGGCTGATCAGGAATTGCGAATAGCAGGTAAGTGGCATAGAATTTTACCTTACGCAATAAATAATTTTGGTCTATTGGACATTGGAAGGAATAAATTAAAGTACTATGGCAAATATTAAACATCCCAACTTCATACTGGCAATTGCAGCCATTATTCTTGGTTTATTATCTATTGGCTTTCGCGCTAATCGAAATAATTCGGTTGGAGATATATTAAGTATCGTTGCAGCGGGCATGGCTATTATTAGCTGGATTTGGAGCATTTTTGAAGTACAAACCACAGATACCCTGCAAGGTAGCCAGCGTAAATTTTGGCGGATAGCTGTTATTGCAATTCCTTTTGCCGGTGGCATTCTTTACCATCTAATGCACAGCAAACGAAATACTATTGTTGACTAAGCTACGGGGTTAACAGCAGGGAAAGTAATTATAAATGTCGTTCCTCCTTTCATTACAGAGGTTACATCAACATTGGCTTTGTGAGATTGCAGGATATTTAGCGTAGCAGCCAATCCTAAACCCATGCCGTTTCTTTTTGAGGTAAAATAGGGTTCAAAAAGTCGTGAAATATTTTCCTCTGGTATGCCGCATCCATTGTCTTTAATCGTAACTACATGTGCATCTTTCGCAGTATCAATGGTGATGGTCAGGATTCCTTTTTCAGCTTCCATCGCTTCCACTGCATTGATAACAATATTTAAAAAGGCAATGCGCAGCTTTTCTTTATTCGCCATTATATAGCAGGTACCACTGGTATATTTTACCTGCATGTTAATATGCTGCAATGTAATGCGGTCAAGTGCTTCAGCAATAGCATCATCCATTATACTCTGCAACGTATGCTTTTCAAAGGTTAATTCAGTGGGTCGTGAGGTATCCAGTAATTCTGTGATAATATCTCCTATACGTTTGCTGTTTCGCTGGATAATGTCCAGAAACAAAGTTGTGTCATCATTTTCTGTTACGCTGTGTACGATTTGCTCAACCGACATGTTGATATTGTTAAGCGGATTGCGTACTTCGTGTGCCAGCGTTCTCACAAGACGGCCGGTAGCACCTAGCTTTTCCACCATCAGGTTAGCTTTTTCTACCCGGCGTAAATTGGTAATATCATGTAACAATCCCTGGAAAAAACTGCCGTCCTTATCGTTGGTAGCCGTGGTAGAGAGCACGCAGGTTTTTTTGTCCTCGTCCTTTGTGATGAGCTCTACCTCCAGGTCGGCAAGATGGCCATCGCGCTGCATCATCTTTTCAAGAAGCCCCTTATTAAAATCATCCGCTATCAAATCATAAACCGACAGGTTTCTAAGTTCTTCTTTTGTATAGCCTAACAAAATCGATGTAGCTGGGTTGCAGTCTTTAAAGCGCAGGGCTTCATCGGCAATAAAAACCGCATCTTTCGAAAGTTCAAACATGCTGCGATACTTCGTTTCATTTGCCCGTAACGCCTTTAGGTATGCAGTTCGTTCCATCGAATAACGGATACAGCGTTCCAGCTTTTCTGTTGTGAGCTCTGTTTTAATGAGGTAATCTGTGGCCCCCATTTGCATCGCCTCGATATCTACAGCTTTGTTGCCTTTACCAGTTAATAAAACAATTGGTTCTTCTGACCTTATTGCCACAGCCTCTTTCAAAAAATCGAGGCCGGTTTTGGCACCTAACCGGTAGTCAACAAAATAAATGTCGTAGTACCTTTTTTGCAGGCGTTCCACGGCATCCGTAAACTTATAACTCCAATCAATTTGGAGCTGATATTCTTGTATGCCTTTCAAATACTCTGAAGTGATGAAGAAGTCATCTTCATCGTCGTCGACGATTAATACACGCACCAGGGGAGTTGAAGGAGCTTCCATACAGCACTATAATTTACCGGGCAATATGGCAGAAATCATACAGCCCGAGTTTTTTAATTGGTCAACTGTCACACTACCGCCGTAGGGCGCAAGCAGGACAGCTAGGTCAGAGATTTTTTGTTCCGTGTTTGTCACCCATTCCGTACACTGCATTATGTTAGTATGAAACTGAATAATAAGGCAGCTCAGATTCGGCGACAATGAATGTTTTAGGACAGTACAGTTGGCCGGCTCGGATTTAATATGCAAATAAATTTTCGACGCTGCATTTTTTTGATCTGCTATCAATTGAATTACCTCCAGAAATACAGTTTCGATGGTACCCTCATCTATCAGAAAAAAAGGCAGCTCATCACAATGCAGAACAAGGGAATGTTTAACGCTGTGTTGCAATCTTTGTAAAACCCTTTGTAAAACTGAATTCTCATTACAAAGGACTTTTACTGGTGACTCTACGAGTACATGGTGTTGGGCCGGTTTATGCAGTCGTGAGTTAATTACGGACATGATAAACGCTTATTGATTATTAAATTCCTGGTACTGCTTCATTTTATTGTACAGGGTTTTCCTGTCAATATTGAGCAGTTTGGCAGCCTTGCTTTTATTAAAGTTTACCTTTTTTAAAGCTTTTAAAATCATTTCATATTCAGCATCTATACTGGCGCCTTTTAGCGTTGTTTCAGATATCGTACGTTGTGGCTCCTCGGCCTCTTCTGTTACCATAGGTGCAGCGGGTGATGCAGGCGCATAAGAGTTTGAAGCTGAGTTAGAGTTGTAGGAATTAGTAACCGACTCTATTTGCGGCCCTTTATCAAACTGTAACTTATTAAAGTTAGAAATTTCAAACGGCAAGGCACTGGCTTCGATTTCTTCTCCGTCTGATAGAAGCGTCGCTCTTTTAATAACATTCTTTAGTTCTCGTAGATTTCCATACCATACGTAATTTTTAAAAATTTGTTCTACATCGCTACTGAGCCTTTTTACGTTTTTGCCAAGCTCTATGTTTGTTTGTTGTAAAAAGTGGTTGGCAAACAGTAACACATCCTCCGGGCGCTGGCGCAGTGGTGGAATGTCAATACTAAATTCATTAAAGCGATGGTATAGATCTTCTCTGAACTTTCCTTTTCTAACCGCATCCCAAAGTCTTTCATTGGAAGCGATAATGATTCGGACATCAAGGTCAATATCTTTTACGCCCCCAATCCTTCTCATTTTTCTCTCCTGTACTACGCGCAGTAAGGAAATTTGTATTTCGTAAGAGAGGTTAGAGATTTCATCAAGAAAGATAGTACCTGCATTGGCTAACTCGAAGCTTCCGTTTTTTTGGTTAAGTGCACCTGTAAAGGAACCTTTCTCGTGACCAAATAATTCGGAACCGGCTAATTCTTTCGATAAAGCACCACAATCAATAGCAACAAAAGGTTTTGACTTTCTTTTACTGCGTTTATGTATCTCCTGGGCTATAGCTTCTTTTCCGCTACCGCTTTCGCCATGTATAATCACTGTATAGTTGGTAGGTGCTACCAGGTCGATTTGCTGAAGCAACTGGCGAAAAACAGTGGTGTCTCCAAAAATATAATCACCGGAAACAGTAATGGCTGGTCCCTTAGCCACCGGTGCCGTACTTACTTTGGGCTTTTCTGCTTCTGGAGTAGTCCTTTCATTCCGGACACTATCTCTCCCCTGCGGCTGCGCTTCAAGGGCTTTTTTTATCGTTACCAAAATTTCATCAGGAAAAAGGGGCTTCGTAATGTAATCAAAAGCACCCATTTTCATTACTTCCACCGCAATTTTAATATCACTGTAGCCGGTCATAATAATTACAGGAAGGTGGAGGTATTTTTCTTTTATTTTACCCAGCAGCGTATTCCCTTCCATGTCTTCCAACCTAAAGTCGCACATTACCAAATCAGGTTCGGTTTCTTCCAATAATTCCAGGGCTTTTTTACCACTGTACGATTCCAGTACCTCGTAATTGTGACGGGTAAGGAAGCGCTTTAGGAGTAAACAGATGTCACGGTCATCATCAATGATCAGAATGGTTTGCATGCAGCCAATATGTTTAAGAGTGCGAATTTATAGTTTTATGCCCATAAGCCGCGAACATGTGACACAGGAATTTGTAATTGCTCACGGTATTTGGCTACAGTGCGGCGGGCCACAGAAAACCCTTTTTGGGAAAGAATCTTAACCAACTGCTGATCGGTGTAGGGGTTATGTTTGTCTTCGGTTAAAATAACTTCTTCTATAGCAGATTGTATCACCTTATTTGAAATCACTTGCCCTTTCTCATTGGCAATACCTTCGGTAAAAAGGTCTTTTAGTAGTAACAAGCCAAAAGGAGATTCGGCATATTTGTTACAGGTTATACGGGAAACCGTTGAAATATCCACGCCCACCATCTCCGCTATGTTTTTCAGGATCATGGGCTTCAGAAGGTTGATATCTCCTGTCATAAAGTAATCGTATTGCAGCTGCACTATCGATCTCATGATCTTAATCATGGTAGATTCCCGTTGTTGCACAGCATGAATAAACCATTGTGCAGATTGCAGTTTATTCTTTATGTATTGCACAGCCGATTTATCGGTAGTCACTTTCGCATTGTTTTCCGCCATTTCCTTCCAGGTGGAGTTGATATTTAAGCTTTCTGAACGCTGGCGGTAAAGCTGTACTTCAATTACATCTGCGTTGCGGGTAATGACAAAATCGGGTAAAATATTTTGGTTGCTGTTAACTCCTTCCTGCAGTTCACAAACAGGCCTCATTTTTAAAGAGGCTATCAGAGTGAGTACAATTTTAAGCTCCTCTTCGTCAATTTTCAAATGGGCTTTTATTTTATCCATGTTGCGGTGATGTAAGTCCGCAAAATGCTCTTCCAGCAACTTCACAGCCGTTTTTACATCAGGACGTTTTGTATTTAACCGGTATAACTGAATAAGCAGGCATTCTTTAATGCTTCTTGCCCCTATGCCAACCGGTTCCAGCGCCTGAATCTTTTTCAATATGCAAAGAAGACTATCTGCCTCCAGCCATTTGTTGTGTTTAAAGGAAATATCCTCCGCTAAACTTTCCATACTCTGTTCAATCAACCCGCTATCGTTAAGCGAATCAATAATAAACTCCGCCAATTCAATTTCGGCCGGGTCGTTATAAATTAGTTTATACTGGTCCTTGATAGAAGAGCGATAATCAAGACTATTGGTGATAGGCCTTTCAGGCAGTTTGTCGTTATGAAGAAAATTTGCATATTCCGCTTTATAATCCGGTATGTCATCATACACAAACTCCTCCCAATCCTGGTAATCCTGAACGCTGTCTTTATTAAATTTTTCTACATCGGTATCAAAATCATTTTTTTGATCTTCTAACAGTGGATTATCCTCTATCTCCTGGCTAATTCGTTGTTCTAACTCTAATGTGTTGAGGTGGAAAAAGTTAAGAAGCTGAATTTGCTGCGGTAAAATTTTAAGTCGTTGTTTCTGTGCTAAATGTTGATTGATCATCTTGGTTCTGATTTTGGCGCATCTAAGCAATGGCAACTGTGGCTCCAAAAATATGAAATCTGGATTTATCTTTTTTCCGTATGGAAATCAGGGTTTTACGAAGGATAGATTTTTGAGATTTTCCTGATAAGGGATTAAGCTTACTTTCAAAAGCGGCCTTTGCTGTGGAAGCTATTCTACGAATTAGTAAAAATACTATGATTTGCCAAAAATAATTGTGACAGATTAAATGTAGAAGCCAGAAAAAATATTTTTAGTTTGAAAGGGTTTTCTGAACGTTACTGGTACTTATTATTTAAAAAAGATAAGTAGCAAAATACGTATCCGATGTGGGGACAGCAAAGAAGAGGGCACCGTCATATAAGAAAAGCTATTTTTAGAGGAAAACAAAGAGCGAGCAGTAGAAGTTAAAGGAACGCGGATACATCCGGTCTTCTAAAATCGGGCGTTGGTATTGCAAAAGTTTAAAAGGTGATTAACGACCATTAAAAGTGTACCCCGTCTTTCAGCCGTCTGCTTAGACTCGTAAATTCCATTTGAGTTAGTAGAACTAATTCCTCAAACCCCGATAAGAAATAAGTACAAGTTGATGCTGAAATTTTTTATACAATAAATTATTTCGCCCTCTCTATAGGCGAAACAAGAATGCCTGGATTATCCAGGCATTCTTGTTTTTTTCTCTATAAAATTCTAATCTAACACCAACACATTGCGCAAATTTTAAGATTCGTCAACCGTATTTTCGGACTCACTTGTATGCACATCCGTCTGGGACGGTGTATTTACTACCTTACTTTCTCTTTGCTCATTTACAATCACAAATTCATCCAGCCTGCTATCAGATGGATGCGTTTCGGCCAATGCGTCATCACCACCTTCTCTTCTTGGGGTTACATCCGGTCTTATTTCAAATGAGGATTGTGTATTGTCTTCCTTATTTCGGGGGTCAATGTTTTGAGTGTTCATATAAAATTTTAGAGTTAAAATAAAATAAGAAACATGTTGTAAGGCCGGTTTCAGTACTTCAGGTATTTCTAAAGCATGGCGGATTTTTATTAGTCCTGAGAGAAGGTTCACAACCGAAAGTACGAACCAAAAATATAGTTAACAATCCATACTTAATAAAACAAGATCACACAGCTGTCGGGGGAGCCGCCTCAAAAGGTTCTTTTTTCTTTTTCATCATAAACTTCGTCAAAAACTTACTCACAGATCTCGCCACATTTTTACGTTGGTCCTCTGTAATCAGGTGCGATGCATAATTTTTTATAAGATAAGGCACAACCACTTTAGTTATCCAACTGGCACGGCCTAATAAAACACGGCGGACAAATACATCAAGCCCAAAGTTCATCCCGAAATTTAGAAGGGGCCCATTATCACCACGGGTAAATAAACTACGAACCGTTTTAGCAACCTGCTTAACCGGGTTGAGTCCTTCTTTGATACCTGCTAAATCGTCTTTTATCAATTCCTTGGAAGAGCTTAACTGCGCAGTTAACCTCAGTTCTTCCTGCAAAAGCTCTTCATATGTGGTAATCTTTCTAGTCATAAATAGCTTTGATAATAGCATTGCGAATTATAGGAACAATCACTTTTTTGCGGAGGGCAAAAAGCAAAACAATAAAGAGTAGAAACAAACCTGCCACGCATAGAAATCCAAGGGCAGTACTATCAAATAAGCTGCTTAACCACCAGGCAAGTGCTGTGAAAAGAAAGCCTAAAAAGAACAAACCTAAAACAACAGTCACGACCCCAATAGCCGCACCAGCCGCCGCATTAGAAGCAGTTTTAGTTGCCTTCGCTTTAGCTATTTGTACAGTAGTTTGTACATACTCACTTACATGATCTTTTAAATGAGCGGTTTTTGTCTTTAGATCGTCCATAAGAGAAATTTGAAATGGAAACAGCCCTGCCAGGGGCAGGGCTGATAAAAATTAATTTAACTGTAACTTTCTTTTACCTCATTAAAACGGTTGGCCGCTGAAGCAGCAGCCCGGGAACCACTGGCTTTCAGGTTACCTGCTTCATCCTTGGCACTTGAAAACAGGTCACCTAAATGACTTGTCCAGTCGCCCGCAGTACTTGTAATTTTTTTGCGGGTATCAGCACCAGCTTCCGGGGCTAATAATAAACCTACAATAACACCTGCAGCCGCAGCACCCACTAAACCTAACACCAATTTTGTTTTTGAGCTCATATACTTAGTTTTTAAGATGAGTAATTATTTTGGGTACTATTTAAATAATCGTACCAAAGCGAAGATTAGGTAATTGCTCACCTAAATAAAAAACAAGGTATTAAAATCCACATTACCCCTATTTTTACGTATAGTGTAGTAATGGATATGGCCGTAAATTTTTGGTATGATAATTAAACAACTAAAGCATTGTTGACGAGCTATGACTACCCGGAAAAAGGTTTTAATAATAGATGATGAAGTGGATTTATGTCTGCTGATGAAAACGTATTTTCTTCGGAAAAACTACGAAGTTTATATTGCTCACACGCTGTCTGATGGCATGTCGCGCCTTAATGGGCTTACTCCTGATTATTTATTTATTGACTATAATCTGCCCGACGGATTAGGGTGGGACAAGCTCCCCGAGATGTACCAACGTTTTCCGGAGGTACAGTATCACCTGATAAGTGCTTTTCGTCCTACGATGCCCACCGAACTAGACGGGGCAAAACTTACCATCTGGGAAAAGCCGATTAGCCTTAGGTCACTGGATAATTTCTTTTAAAACGAAAGCACTCCGCTTATAGTTGGGAAAAGTATGTAAGGATGATCTGCCCATAATTTGGATGCTCTTGATTGCAGGTAATGTTTCGCAGCAGTTGGATCGGAATTGAATTACGTTGTTACTTGCTACTTGCTTTCTCCCCTCTATCTTTGCCCACACAAAATTTTTGATTCATGAACTTGCACGAATATCAGTCAAAAGAGCTGCTTAAAAATTATGGTGTTCCGGTTCAGGAAGGCATGGCCGCCAGCACCCCACACGAAGCCGAAGAAGCCTATCGCCAGATAAAAACAACCTACGGAAGCCCTTTTGCTGTTATTAAAGCGCAAATACACGCGGGGGGCCGGGGTAAGGGCAAGGTAAAAGAAACCGGGGTTAATGGTGTGAAAGTGATAAAGAACCTGGAGGAGGTCACGGATATCGCTTCCAAAATTTTAGGTGGTACGTTAGTTACCATCCAAACCGGCGAAGCAGGAAAAGTAGTGAACAAAATTTTGATAGCCCAGGACATGTACTACGATGGGCCAAGCGAAAGGAAAGAATTCTATCTCTCTATTTTGTTAGATCGCGCCAAAGGGCAAAACGTAATTATGTACAGTACCGAAGGAGGTATGGACATAGAAGAAGTGGCGCATAATACACCCGATAAAATTTTTAAAGAATGGGTTTTTCCCGGTGGTGGCTTAAGCGGTTACCAGGCTCGTAAGATAGCTTTCAATTTTGGGTTAAAGGGCGATGCATTTAAAAACATGGTGAAATTTGTTACCAATTTATATAGCGCCTACGTGGGATTGGATTGTGCAATGCTGGAGATCAACCCGCTGTTTAAAGCATCAGATGATAAAATAGTGGCGGTAGACTGTAAAATGAGTTTGGACGATAACGCACTAATGCGCCATCCTGATTTAGCCAACCTTCGCGACGTAAGTGAAGAAGATCCAACCGAGGTGGAAGCCGGCAAATTCAATTTAAATTTTGTAAAGCTTGATGGCAACGTTGGCTGCATGGTTAACGGTGCTGGCCTTGCCATGGCGACGATGGATATGATCAAATTAAGCGGAGGCGAGCCTGCCAACTTTTTGGATGTGGGTGGCACCGCTAATGCGCAAACAGTAGAAGCCGGCTTTCGCATTATAATGAAAGACCCAAAAGTGAAGGCAATCCTTATAAATATTTTTGGCGGAATTGTCCGTTGCGATCGTGTAGCACAGGGTGTCATTGACGCATACAGGAACATGGGCAACATTACCATTCCGATAATTGTTCGCTTACAGGGAACCAATGCGGAGGAGGCCAAAAAACTGATCGACGAAAGCGGCTTGAAAGTGCAATCGGCTATTCAGTTAAGTGAAGCAGCGGAGCTGGTAAATAAAGCGCTGGCAGCATAAAAACATAGAGTAGTATTTACAAAAGAGACACAGTTTTGGTGTCTCTTTTTTTTGTGACACTGCTCCTTTTATCTTTGATTGTATATGTACGTTGATTTCAAAAAATATAAAGATGGCCTTGCACCCGCAGTAGTACAGGATTATGCAACGCAAAAAGTGCTGATGCTTGGCTTTATGAATGAAGAAGCATTGAGAAAAACAGAACAAACGGGACTGGTTACTTTTTATAGCCGTAGCAAAAAGCGGCTTTGGACAAAAGGAGAGGAGAGTGGCAACCAATTAAAACTCAGGCAGATTTTAGCTGATTGCGATAAGGATTCTTTATTGATAAAGGCAGAACCTACAGGTCCTGTTTGCCACACGGGCGCAGATACCTGCTGGATGGAAAAGAACCATAAAGACGACTTTTTGACGTACCTCGAACAAATCATAGCATTGCGCAGAACCAGTGAAGACGCAACCTCGTATGTAAAACAATTGTTTGATAAAGGCATCAATAAAATTGCGCAGAAAGTTGGCGAGGAAGCAATAGAGATGGTGATAGAGGCTAAGGACGTTAACCAAGCGTTATTTTTGGGCGAAGCTGCCGACTTACTCTTTCATTATATTGTATTATTGCAAGCGAAAAATTGTTCTTTGGCGGATGTAATAAAAGTTTTACAACACCGCCATCAACCCAAATAAGCATGAAAAATCTCCTCTCCTTTTTACTTCTTCCTTTTTTGTCGTTTGGACAAATAAAGAGCAATGTGAAAGACGCAAACTCTACAAAACAAATTTCTGCTTCGGTAACTAAACCAGCAGATGGGTTTGTTATTAACGGCAATGTGCAGGGCATAGGAGACGGGGAAGTAAAAATTACTACTACACGCGGCGATAAAACCATAGCTACCGGTGAAGTGAAAAGCGGGGTATTTACTATTAACGGATCGGTGCCGGAACCGGGTTTGTATTGGCTTACTATGGCTAAAGAACAGGCCCGTTATATATTTCTGGAAAATGCAGCTATAAAGATTACTGGTACTAAGGCCGATATAAAAAATATTAAGATAGAAGGTTCTGCATCCCAAAAGGACTTTACTGTTTTTGAGCAAACATTCAACCCATTATTTGGTAACCTGAATGGCGTGGTTGCAGAACTAAACCAGGCGCCTGAAGCTAAGAAAGCTGCCTTAATGGATCAATATACACAGGCCCTGGCAAAGCTTAATAGTGAGGTTGACAAATTTGTTGCTGCCCGCAAATCATCTTATGTATCGCTTTTTGTTATTTCGGTAACAATGCAATCCAACGACAATATTGCAGAAATAGAACAGCGCTTCAACAGCCTCGATGAAGTGCTGAAAGGATCGCAAAGCGGAAAAGAAATTGCCAGCTACATCGCTTACGCAAAAGTGGGTGCCATTGGTTCTAATGCAATTGAGTTCACACAAAACGATGTTAGCGACAAACCAGTTTCACTTTCTTCGTTCAAGGGTAAATATGTTTTAGTAGACTTTTGGGCAAGCTGGTGTAAACCCTGCCGTATGGAGAACCCTAACGTTGTAAAAACATTCAATAAGTTCAAGAACAAGAATTTCACTGTTTTGGGTGTTTCGCTTGATCAGCAAAAGGAAGCCTGGGTGAAGGCAATTGAGAAGGATAAACTGGCCTGGACGAATGTTAGTGATCTGCAATCATGGAATAATGCGGCAGCTCAACTTTATCGTGTACAATCCATCCCGCAAAATTTTTTAATTGATCCTAATGGAAAAATTGTAGCGAAGGATTTGCGTGGTGAGGATCTGGAACGGAAACTATGTGAGTATTTGGGTTGTAGCAATTAACCCAATTGGTAGCGGGTCAGTGGCCTAATGTAAACAGCTTGAAAATAATACAGGTTACAAAATAGATAAGCGCCGCCTTTGTGGGGCTTATTTTATTTTAGTAGTAGCGAATAAATGGGAATGAAAAAAAAATTACTAACTGTTTGTCTTGTTTTTTCCTTTGTGTTTAGCGTTTGTGCTCAAAAAGTTGAAGTCAACAGCAAGGGCTTTTTTCTCAACCGTCATAAAATCACGAGAGAAACACGCATGGCTGTTATCGATAGTTTATTAGGCAAGCCCGATAGGGTTTTTTCGTTAGCCAACACCATCTGGACCTATGACAGTCTTGGCTTGTTCATTTATTTCGCTGTTAACGATTCTACTTTACGCCAGGTGAGTTTTGACCTTGTGAAACGGGGTTTACGATTTTCCCCTGCAATACCATTTACCGGAAGATTTGTTATCTACAATAATTTAATAACGCCTGCCTGGTCGCTGTCGAGACTTAAACGAATTAAGGCACTTGAGTTTGGTACCGATGCCGTTTACCTCAACCCGGCCTACGCATCGTATGTAAAAATGTACTTTGAATTTGACGAAGCAAAGAAGGTTTTACGCCACGCAGGTGTTGCGCTGCAATTTAAAAAACCAGATTAAGCCACCATGCTCTGCCTGAATTGCCGCGCTGCTTCGCTTAAAAAGTTAGGAAGGATGTGCGCGTAGGTCCACATGATCTTGTCAGGATCATTTAAATGGCTCACCATACTTGCCCACTTTTCTTCACTGAAATTTTCAATTACGGTTTTCTTTTTTTCTTCCGTTTGCAGGTACATACTCATCCCAATCGCATCTGCCTCAGGATGAAACTGTGTACCAGCCATATACTCATTGAAACGAATACCCATTACTGCCTGCTCAAATTCAAGATGTGGCCGGTATTTTTCAATACATAAAATAGTACTGCCAAGTCTGTTTAATTTTTCAAAATCGGGCGAAGTTACCTGATAGCTGCGGCTATCTACTACGTAAAAAGGATCCGGTAAGCCTTTAAATGCACTATCCATCTGGCCTTCTAAGGTTACATGTACCGGGTAAACCCCAAAAGACACTTTATTGCGTTTGCTGATATTTCCGATTGCATAATGACGACAAACCAATTGAAAAGAATGGCAAATGAAAAATACATGCTTTTTGGCGGCGTTCCGGCTGTCGGCATTCCATTCTTCTATTTTTTGCAACCAGCCGAAGTAGGCTTTTTCCCAATCCGAGCCTATACTTTCCAATGGCGAGCCAGGGCCGCCGCTAGATATATAAACATCGTAATTAGGGCCAGGCACTTCTGCCTTTTGCCGCACATCAAACTCATCCCGTTCTGTTTCTATTCCATGAAACTCGCTCCACTCATCCACTATCTGCCTGATGCAACGCATACCCTGGTTGGTGTGCCCTGCATTTAAATCTAAGATTGCTACTCTGATCATAACCTAATTTAAGCTGTAAGCGTTATAGCAAGGCATTTGCCATAATTTCTGCGCCGCAATATAACCTTCTTAAATGGGTGTACCAATAGCCCAACATTAGCAGCTGCTTGGGTAGTGCAAAAAATGATTATTACAAGCATTTGGGTTTTGCTTTTTGTTTCACCTCTTACCTACAACTACTGATACCAAAAACGTTACATCAATAACATGAACCGTAACCATTCGATATTTTAGCCGGTAGTAAGAAAAGCGGCATAGAGTAGTTATGCGTTAACCCTTACTTCTTTTGCTGGTTAGACAGAGTTTGCTAAAAATTTATCGTACGTGTTAAATTGAGTAAAGACTTTAGTTCAGTCCTTTCAATGCCTGAATATCTTGATGGCAGTTAGCGGTAATTCCACGATATGCCCTTATTCTGCCCCGCTGCGGGTGATGTTATGTCTGGTGAGGTTTATTCAGCACTAGAAATCGGGGTGTACCTGAAAAATTTGCCTTACACGGCACCAGCACGATGAGAGCATCTATGAGGTGGCCCGGGTGCGCTCTTGCTTTTGCCCGGGTAATAGGTGTGTGGTATGGTAGAAAAAGGCATGCGTGCTGCTGATAAGCTCATAGCCATTTTGTGAGCTGTTAACAAGACATGGGTAGTGCTATGCTAATGAGGTCAGGTCTAATTAAAAACAGCTTATTTAATGAAACCCTTTTGCAAAGCGTCAAACATTTTTTGTGCAACGAAAATATTTCCAGCAACGTTTAGATGAACACCATCTGTAGTTAGCGTACCACGATCCTTGTTATCCCTGTTGGCCGTTTTAAGATGGTCAAGAAAGGATTGCCGTAAATCTATGAGAGGGCAATTATTGGTTGCAGCTATCTTTCTGATTATTGCCGCATAATTGTTCAAATCTCCGTCGAGTGAATTGGTAAAGTCCGTTTTCTCGCCGATGGCTGCCGGTGTACATAGATACACGGCAATATTTTTTTCCTTTAGCTTTTTAATAATGGCATTGTAAAAATTTTCAAACTTATCAGGATCAGTACCGGTACCAGATGTTCTTTTATGCCAAACATCATTTACCCCTATGAATATAACTACAGCATCCGGTGATTTTGCTAATACATCTGCTTCCATCCGTAGGTACAGGTCGTAAATTTTATTGCCACTTATACCTGCACCAATCAGTTCATAGTTGGCCGCTTTATTGGTCTGGGCTAGAATAGAATCCATCTTTTTAATATAACCTCCGGGGCCAGCACCGGCTTGTGTAATTGAATCGCCAAAGAAAATGATCTTCTTTTTTGTTTGCCTGCTAAAACCTAATGCTATGATACAAAACAGTAAGAAAAGCGCATTATTCCTATTCATGAACTATTTTTTTTGATAAACTTTTTCACCCCCAATATACGTAGCCATTACAGATGTTGTTAAAACATTTTTTGCATCTGCAGTCATCAGGTCTTTATCAAGTACAATGAAGTCTGCATACTTACCCTTTTCCAAACTACCCTTTTCGCTCTCTTCAAAAGCTCCCTTCGCCGCCCAAATAGTCATCCCCCTAAGAGCTTCTTCACGGGTTAGTGCATTTGCTATCTGGTACCCGCCTGCAGGATAACCCTTGGTATCAATTCTGAAGACTGCAGCATAAAAAGTTTTAAATGGAGAGATGTCTTCCACCGGAAAATCAGTGCCCAATGGTATCCAGCTATTTTGCTTAAGCAAATCTTTAAAAGCATAAGCACCTTTCACTCTTTCCACTCCTACTCTTTTATCCGCCCAATACATATCTGATGTAGCATGTGTTGGTTGAACCGAAGGAATAACATTGTACCTATTGAATAAAGTAAAGTCGGCACTATTGACTACCTGGGCATGTTCAATACGCCAGCGACGGTCATTTTTACCCTTTAAGTATTTGCCATAAATATTCAGGATAGTTCTGTTACCTGAGTCGCCGATAGCATGAGTGTTCATTTGCCACCCCATGTTGTAGATAACATTAGCAACGGAGTCAAAATGTGACGGGCTGCTTAACAAAAAGCCGCTCCATTCTGGTTTGTCTGTGTAAGGCTGAAGCAGGCAGGCACCGCGGGATCCAAGGGCGCCGTCGGCATATACTTTAAAGGAGGAAACATTCAGAGAGGGCGTCTTCATCTTACCATTCTGTTTGGCCCAGTTGAAGTTTTTAGGATCATCGCTGAGCATAGCATAAATGCGCATTTTAAGAACGCCCGTCTTATGAAGGTTATTCATTAGTGTGGCAGTTATAAAGTCAACCCCGCAATCTGTTACCGACGTGAGACCAACTGCAAAACAGGTCTCCTGTGCCTCTTTTAAAGCCGTGGTTAATTGCCCGCCAGAAGGAGACGGGATTTTTGCTGAAACGAGATCCACTGCATTATCAACTAATATACCCGTTAGCCTCCCTGCATTTACTTCTACCTCGCCACCATTAATTTTTGTGTTGGTGTCAACACCGGCAAGCTCCAGCGCTCTTTTATTGGCAATGGCTGCATGGCCATCAACACGGGTTAATAAAACTGGATGGTTTGGAAAAAGCTCATCTAGCCTTTCTTTTGTTGGAAATTCTTTTGTAGCCCAATCATTCTGGTCCCAGCCGCGACCAATAATCCATTGGGAAGGTTTGATATTTTTTTGCTTTGCAAATTCTGTCAACCGGCTAAGAATCTCATCCCAACTCTCAGTTCCAACCAGATCCGCGGTTTGCAATCCTAAACCATACCCTAAAAAATGCGAGTGTGCATCTATAAACCCGGGATAAATGAACTTTCCCTTTGCATCCCATTTTTCTTTTGCCTCATACTGAGCCATCAGCCTTTTACCATCGCCCGTTGCTTCAATCTTTCCATTAGTAATTACCATTGCCGATGCAGTTGTGAACCT
>DASQMG010000065.1:0-12457 GCA_035645595.1 Flavisolibacter sp.
GATGTCGGCATTTATCCAGACGTGGTAAAGACATTGTGTGCATTTTAAACTGATGTTTCTCTCCTGTGCATGGTGCTGAAACGCGTTGATGGCCTCCTGCACAATCTCAGAAAGCACAAAGGGTTCTGCCTGCGGCTTAAACTCTACCGCATCCATTTTTGAGAGTTCAAACAACTCCTTCACCATGTTCTCTATCTGCAGCAGTTTGTTATAAATAAGCTGCGCATACTCGTCCTGTTCTTCCTGAGTGATGCCACCCTTCTCTCTTTTCAGCAACAAGGTTTCGGTGTAACCCCTGGCAATAGAGAGCGGTGTTCGCAAATCGTGGGATATAATAGCGATAAAGTTTTTTCGCTCCTGCTCCGACCGGGTAAGTTCGCTTATGGCAGACGATAGTAAATCGGCCATTTTATTAAACGCATGGGTAACCGGCTCTAGTTCATCATTTCTTTTTAACGCAAAACGGGCATTATAATCACCATTTTCAAACCGTTCCAGCACAGCAATCATTTGCTGAAAATTTTTACGCAGCCGGGCCAAATAAATAAAACTAAGAACAAAGGAAAGCAGGATGATGACGATAAATGCTTTGATGACGAGATTGAGAATATGGCTGCCGAAAAGAAGGCCTGTGATGCCTTCTGATTTTGCGCTGCCCAGGATCACATAAATATATCCCGCGGTATTATTTTCACCCTGCACCTGCGCCGCTGAAAATATTTTTAGGTTCGCAGGGTCTTTGGGGTCCACGCCTTTTATATATTCCTCTCCGATTGCTGCTATGTATTCCCGAACGGGGCCCAGTGCAACTTTCCGTTCCTTTATTTCATTTTCATCTGCCTTAAAATAAATCACCTTTCCGGTACTATCCAGAAAGTAAACCTCCGCATTTGGGTTCATGACCATGGCAGTTTTAAAAACGGAATCGGCCTTTTTTTTATTAATTCCTGCCGATGTAAATGAAGCGGTAAACTCGGCTACGTGTTTGGCTACGTCTTTATTTAATAGCTGTGTACTTGCCTGGTGGTAATTGGTAGTGGCCAGGTAAGTGATGATGATAAACAGCAAACCCAAGACCGTTATCAGGCTGAAGATGACTATGGCAAAGCGCCGGAATATGGTAAGTCTTCTGCGCTTCATTCGGCAAAGCGGTAGCCAGAACCCCAGGCCGTTAAAATATATTGAGGATGGTTTAAATCTGTTTCCAGTTTCAGGCGCAGACGGTTAATATGTGATGTAACCGTGTGCTCATACCCTGCAAAAGCAAAGCCCCATACTTGTTGCAACAAATCTTTCCGGGTAAATGTTTTACCAGGGTTGCCGGCTAACAACCATAAAAGATTAAACTCCTTTACCGTTAACTCCAGCCGTTCTCCTCTTAGTGATGCTTTTCGTTTAACGTTGTCAATAGTCAGGTCTGCATAGCTGATTTCCTTTTGCTCCGATTGGTTTAATAATTGATTGGAGCGCCGCATGATAGCCTTTACTCTTGCCATTAATTCAAGGATGCCAAATGGTTTTGTTACATAATCATCAGCGCCCAGTTCCAAAGCCAACACCTTATCCGATTCGTCAGAGTGACAGGTAAGCATCATCACTGGTGTGTGAGCATCGGTGGCTCTAAGCTTTTTACATATTTCCATACCGTTGCTATCGGGCAGCGAAATGTCGAGCATAATGAGATTGTAATTTCCGCTCTCAATATTATTTAAGGCTTCTTTGCCGGTAGCACAACAGGTAACCTGGTATTGAGCAACATCAAAATGAAGGTTAATGAGGCGGGCAATTTCAGGGTCATCTTCAACCAAAAGAATAGTCTGCATGAGTACAAGTTAGATATATTCAGCATTCCTTAGTGAAGTCATTCATTTTTTGTTCCATTAGTTTGTCCTCTATAAGAAGACCTGTTTTAGTTGTAAAATTGAAAACCTTCAATGTACACCCGGTTAAAAACAGGCTCGTGGCTGTTATTTTGTTTTTCGTTATTAAGTATGTATAAGTTCAAATCATTAAAAAAGAAAAGGTTTTAGACAACCATCTGTAGGAAGTAACTTTCTTCTCGCCTATAATCATTGTCAGCATCACAAGTTACTTAGAGGTATAATAAAAAAAAGCGGCAGTTTGCCGCTTTTGCATTTAGCTTGGTTGCATGATGTATAGTAGAGTTACGAGATTTTTTAGAAACGATAACCTACAAAAAAGTTGATTACTGCATTCTTACCTTTTACATCCGATGGATTAAAAGGCAATGGGTTAGGAATAGGAATTGTGTTGCCGGTAGCTGGTTGCCTGTAAGCATCGCCCAGGCTAAAATTATAACGGCCACCAAGGATAAGCCCTTTAAAAGGATAAACTTCTATACCGGCTGCGGCACCATAGTCTATTCGATTGGCGAAAGAGGTAATATCCTGCGACTTAGCTTCAGCAGTGGTTTCTTTTGAAGATTTCAACAGGTAGCCAATCTGTCCACCTACCTGTAACTGTACAAATTTGGTAATGCCAAACGTAGTAAACTGCGGCAGGTAAATATAATCGCTGGTTATTGAGTTCATCTTTCCTGCTTCATCAAAACCAAAGCCCTGGCGGGAAAATACCAACTCACTTCTGTAGCCAAAACCCGATCTAGTGGATGGTGAATAAAACGCAGCTACCATAAATCCATTTTTTGTATCAGGGGAATAATTGGGTGTGCTGCCTGTAATTTTTGCTATGTTGTAGCCGGCCTTAATTCCAAATTTCGGCTTCATATCATTCATGTCCCTGAACGCTTTTTGAAGGTCGGGGCCGTGCATTTCCGGCTCAGCCGCTTGTGCGTGTAAGTTAGAACTGATTATGGCTGCTAGCAGCGTTAAGAGAAATGCCTGTCTCATAAAAAGTTTGGTTGGTGTGTTATATAATTCGTACGGGTATAAGGGCAGTAAGTTTTGGTTGCTTTCAAAGTGCTTGCTCAAAGAAAGAATAGATAATCGCCGCTGTAAACTGACCACTGAATTAGTGAATCAAAGCAGTTGCGCTTCTGTAAATGGCAGTGCTTTTTCTTGCAGGTTGATAGCTTTTGCTCCAGATAATTTTATGGTCGCTCACTGCTGCAAGTGTTTCCTTCACCTGGATCGGTTTTCTTGTTTTTTTGCCTGACTTTGCTGCCATCATTATAACGGTGTTGATGTATTTGCCTTTCATGATTTTTGTTTTTATGTGTTTAAATATTATAATGCAAATATGGCCTCAAAAAAGACGGTTCACAATCGCATAACGGTGTGAAATATAACAGCAGTTTTCTGTTGGAAACTGGCGTGTACCAGGAGTTTGGGCTATAAACGGCAATTCCCCTGTTTAAATGGTTTTAACAGCCCCTATTGCGCCTCACATAAGTATGTGGTAGTAAAAAAGTAACCGGCCAGTCCCGGCCTTCCCGGTGGAAAAGCCCTGCTTTCACCCCCCGCCTATCAGCGAAACCGTAAAGAGTACAACTTTTTTGCAAAGCCTGGGGTATGGGACAGGTGCCCTTCCTTCCAGGGAAAGGTCCGGAGGGGCCGGCTGTTTGCGTGAGGGATAGGAGCGGAAAGCCCGGTGAAGGTTTTGTGTGTTGGCTCCTGTGCCGGACTTGAAGCGGATAGCCCGGCGGCACCCCGCCGACACGCCAATCCTTTGACAGGGTTATGCTTCACAATACTACAGATGAAACAGGATTATACAGCCTTCATCAACTGCTGATGCTTTTGTAAAAAATTTTGGAACCAAAAACCCGATGATTTAACAATTCTTCGTTGTGTGGAGTAATCAACATACACCAGGCCAAAACGTTTGCTGTAACCTTCGGCCCATTCAAAATTATCGGTAAAGCTCCAGGCAAAATAGCCGGCTACATTTACACCTTCCTCTTTTGCCTTTAACACCTGCTGGAGGTATTGCTCGTAAAAACGAATGCGGTAAAGATCCTCCACATGACCATCAACCAATTTATCAGCGAAGGCTGCACCATTCTCGGTAATGATGATTTTATTAATCCTGTCATACGAATTAAAACGCTTCAGGATGCGGTAAATTCCTTGCGGATAAATTTCCCAATCCATTGCTGTTTTAGGAACATCACGCTTACTTGCTTTTACAATACGGGCATTGAGATAAGGCATGATGGTACTGTGGCGCACTACCTCTCTTGTATAATTCTGCAAGCCAATAAAATCCAGGTCAGTCTGTAACAACCTATCATCGCCCGCCTTCATATAGCGTTCCAACTGTTGCAATACTTTCATCTCCTGCCACGGATACCCAAGGCCGACCAGCGGCTCTATAAATAAACGGTTACTGAAAACATCTACCCGTTGTGCCGCTTCTGCCGAAGATCTTGTTTCATCAAACGGGTCGGCTGGTGAGCAGGAAAAGGTTGACCCTACCTGCAAACTTTCATTCATTGATTTAATGGTTCTTGCCCCGATAGATTGACACAAGGCAGCATGATGCACTGCCGGTAAAAAATTTCCCAAACCTTTTTTACCCGGTGCATGAAGTCCTAAAAAATAGCCGGCACCGGTAAAAGCCATCGGCTCGTTCAGCACCATCCAATTCTTTACCCTATCCCCAAAGTGTTGAATACAAAAAGCAACATATTCCTCAAACCAGTGAATTATTTCACGGTTTGTCCACCCACCCCTTTCTTCAAGTGCCTGTGGCAAATCCCAATGATAAAGTGTTACCCAGGGCTCGATCCCGCACTCCAAACAAAAATCAATAATGCGGTTATAAAACTCGATGCCTTTTTCATTTTTCTTTCCCCTTCCTTGTGGCAGCAGCCTTGACCATGAAATTGAGAAGCGGAAGTTTTTTATGTTTAGAAACTCCATCAAAATAATATCATGGATATGCCGGTTATAAAAGCTGGTGGCGGTATCGCCATTTTCGCCCGCATGAATTTTCCCCTTACGGCGGCTAAATACATCCCATATAGAAAGTCCTTTTCCGTCTTCGAGGTAAGCACCTTCGGTTTGATAGGCCGAAGAAGCCACGCCCCAAACAAACGCATCGCCAAAATTGCTGCAGTGTAGAGCCATACTTAATAACCTAACGCGTGAAAAATCTTTTTGACAACAATGTTTTTGAATCTTGAAGCAGAAGAAAGGGGTGGTGGTTTTGTATTTGCCTCCACCTTATAGTTATAGCGCTGCCCTATGATCTCCTCTAAAAGCCACTTTATTTCATCCGAAAAGTTCATCAGCGGAGCAGTGATAATTACAATGCGTTCAAAACAACAACTAACAAATGATGCAAATGTTACGGACATATTACCGATTTGTTATGCCAGGACTTTACTTGTGCTTCCAGTAGGCCTGATTAACGTTACTATAAACAGCAATGACCTGGTTTATAGCAGATGTTTTACCTGTGTAAAAGCGAAGATTTGTTTGCCTGCCTTTCTACCATTTAAAAAGTTTACTGCCTACACCCTTTGTTTAACACTGTTTGGATATTTATCCCAATTTATTTAACAGACGGGTAACTAATATTAAATTTTTTCCCTTTTTGTGCACACCGTTATTTTATTCACCAGTCTTTTCTAACTTTTCTGTCCCTCACCTAAAAACTATTGTATGAAATGGGTTCTTTCACATCAATCTTATGATCATCGCAAGTGGATGTTACAAGACACAAATGAGCCGGCACAATTGACGTACAACCTTGCCCATCACTCCATTCGCATCAGGAGCAAAAACATCCGGTTATTTTTCTTGGAAGTTTCGGGTTTTATTCAAAAGAAGATCCAGCTTTTATCCGAGTATGGTGTTGTTATTGGCGAGTCGCGCTGGGGGCATACATTGAATGAAGGAATGCTGACGATGAATAACAATAAGTATTTTTTTGAGTGGGAAAACAATGTCCTTTCTCTTTTTGATAAGAATAAATCATTGCTATCAGCTGTAAAAAATGAGCACTCCGAAGGCATGGATAAAAAAGAACGTTTTGCCCTTGTTTTTAGCCTTGCCTGGATTGTAATTTCTAATACCCCTGCCAAGAAAATTGAAGACTTGCTGGTGGCCTGATACAATTAACGGGGATGAATTAATTCAATGCTTTCCTGCATGGTAATTCCCTTTTTAAAAAGACTTTGAAAAAAGGCTTTTGAATACTTTGCCTGCACGGGTAAAAATCCTGTTGCCTTGTATCGGCGTGATGAACTTTTAACCATGATTTTTTTTGTAAAAAAAATAGATCCATAGCGGCTTACCCGTAAGGCAATATCCACGTCATCCCCATAAAAACGAAGGGCTGTGTTATACCCGCCGCTTTGTTCCAATATAGAAGCTTTAATAAATACATTGCCGCCAATTATAACACCGCCTTTCCTAAACACCTGTGCTAACTGGTTAAGGGGTTGCAAAACAAATACCTGGCTAACGTAGGTAAGGGCACGAATAAAAAGCCGGCTGTCGAAATAATCATAAGGCCCTGCCACAGCTGCCCTGTTTTTTTCCTGCAACAGTTGCACGCCGATAGTTATCCAGTTAGGGGGCGGCAGGCAGTCGGCATCTAATTGCGCAATAATTTCTCCTGTGGCCGCCTTTCTCCCGCACTCCCTGGCAAACTGTGTTCCCTGCCTTTCTTCATGCAGCAACCGAATTTTAAATGTTTGTTCCTGATTGTAAATAAAAGAGGCCACCACTTCAACCGTTTTATCAGTTGAAGCATTGTTTACTACGATCACTTCAAAGTGCGGATAGTTTTGCAGTAGCAAAGTTTCCAATGTTCTTACAATATACTTTTCTTCATTAAAAGCGGGTATGATTACGGTTACTACGGGCTGTCTGTTTCGCATATAAACTATTTTTCATTGTTTAAAGGGATAGCTTCAACTGGTTGAGGGTTCTGTGCTGCAAGGCTTGCGTGATTTGCAGGTAAGGAAACAGGTTTTGCAATTTTCCTTGTGCCGATAAATTCTTTGCCTGCCAAAAAACCAACGGTTGCTGCTATCTGGCCCTGGTAGAGCGTTTTTACCTCCTGCATTTCACCCAACGGTGCAATGTTTTTTCCCAGCATCGCCAGCCATATTTCACCCGAACCCGGTATCAACGTGTGATGTGACGTCCACTTTATATTGCGGCCGCGGCCATGATCCGTTGAGATGATGAGAGTTGTATTATTCTTATAAAACGGATCTGTTTGCACATAATACCAGAGTTCAGCAATCATCTTATCTACATTGGCTGTTTGCTGCAGGTATAAATCGTATTGACCCAGGTGCGCAAATTCATCGGTTTCGCCAAGGCCTAAAAAAACCACCCGTGGGTGGTGCTGCTTAATGTATTCTTTGGCTGTAAAAAACGTCAGCGCATCGTACCGTGTCTTGTATTTCTGTTCTATCTTTTCCTGTACTTCATTCACCAGTTGAATTCCCTCCAGCGGATCGTTGAGTGCTGCATAACCGCTGTTGTTCAGCATAGGATTTCTTTTTTTGTTCAGAATAAAAGGAAACACATTCCACGAGGAAAAAGCGGCAACACGGTCTTTAAATTCCGGAAGACCGGCCAAAAATTCCAATACACTGATGTTGCGATTGTATTGAGGCGCATTTAAAATTGGCAGTGGGTCGGCATAGCCGGTAAGCATTTCATTATAACCGGGATAGGATATTTTATAAATGTTTTTTACATTCACCTTACTGCTCTTTTTCCTGTTGCCATAAAGCTGTCCCTGTTTGGCAATTACATTCCAGAAAAAAGGCATCAGCTTTTTTCTACGGTCAGGCAGCAACCGGTCCCAGTATAATTGTGCGGCAAGTGCTGTGTCTTTAACAAAGTCCGTATTGAAGAGAAGGGATGAGTCGGCACCGTTAAATATTTCCTGCCATCGCAATCCATCTGTGGTAATAATAAATACGTTTTCTTTTTCCTGGGCTTGTGCCCTTCCTGTTACCAGTAAAAGCAACACACACATTAGGGCTTTCATAAAAGAAGGTTTTGCAAAGAACCCAGTATAATGTGTCCTCAATATGATACTAATCTTAAAAGAACATTACCAATGCGCATGAAGAGATCGTTATCCTTCGCTGATAACAAAAAGCTAATGCTACCGTAACAATTTGATTAAACAACAGACCTAGTTTCAAAGCTTATTAATCCCCTATGAATAATTTTATCCGGTTCATCCGTTGTTCCATCTTCATTTATCTTTTCAGGCATTGAAAAGAATTTCAGGTGAAGCAGAAGGCAGGGTTGAAAAAAATTTGTACAAAACAGCGGCACTACTATACCTGGCTTGCTTTCCTTTTGTGACTACAATAACTGGTTCTCCAGCATCTACCTTGTTCTGGTTTAATCACCGGGCCGTAGCGTATCCTTGTTTAAAAAATGAAACAATATTTCTTTGTCTTTTAGCATTGTCGTCAAAACAGGAATAATTTTACCGGACACGAAACCCGGTCTTTTACATGAGTACCTTTCTACGTTTTCTGTTGAACATAAAGCCATGCCTCTCACTTTATTTCCTTACCAGTTTACTGCTGATTTTACCCTTAGGCTGCCGGCCAATAAAATCTCTTGGCAAAAATCCATCGGGCGATGCGTTAGTAAGAATAGAAGCACTTCCCAATTATAAAAATGGCGAATTTCAAAACCTGGAAAAGCCTCCTGTTGATAGCAATAGCGGTACAAGACGACGAGGCCCCCGGTGGACCGGCTTACTGAAATATTTAGTGGGTAAGCCTAAAATTACACAGCCGCCTGGTACTCTTCCCACTGTTACTACCGACCTGAAAAACACGGTGTATCCAAAGCCCACTGTTATATGGTTCGGCCATTCTTCTTTCCTGGTAAAAACGGCAACAGGTAATATTTTGGTAGATCCGAATTTCAGCGGATATGCAGGCCCGCTGTCAGGGCTGATAAAGGCATTTAAAGGAAGTAACGTTTACGATGTAAGTGACATGCCGGCTGTTATTGATGCACTGGTTATTTCTCACGACCATTACGACCACCTGGACTATGAAACCGTGAAAAAACTGAAAAAGAGGGTAAAAAGGGTGATTGTCCCTATCGGTGTGGGTTCCCATTTTAGAAAGTGGGGTTACGATGCAAAGGTTATTACCGAATTGAACTGGAATGAAGCAATTACTTTAACCGACAAGCTTAAAATTACGGCTACGCCTGCGCACCACCGCTCCAACAGAACCTTTGCTTCAAGAAAAACATTGTGGGCTTCTTATGTTATCCAGGCAGATGGTTATAAAATTTATTTTAGCGGCGACACCGGCTATAGCAAACACTTTGGCTTAATCGGCGAACGGTACGGCCCCTTTGATCTGGCCATGATGGAATGCGGGCAATACAATAAAAGATGGTCGCAAAGCCACATGCACCCTTCCTTAACTGCGAGGGCTGCAATGGATTTAAAAGCGTCCATGGTGATTCCTATACATTGGGCCAAATTTGCAGAATCGGATCATCCTTGGAATGAACCCGTAAAACTTTTACTGCAAAGTGCAGATAGTTTGAAACTGCCCGTATCTATACCTTTCATCGGGCAGCCTTACACCATAGGCGATACAGCATTGCAGTATAATTGGTGGGATTTTTAAGTACCGTATTTGCGGTCAACTTTCAAAGGGCATCGCCTTCTGTGCAGTATAGGCAGAAGCAATAACCTGCTCACACAAACCAAACGAAAGTGTCATACCAGCACCGCCTAATCCATTAATGATCGTAATGCCGCTTTGCGGATGTGCAACAATTTCGGTGCTGCCATCAGTAAGTTTGGCGTAGATGCCATTCCAGGTTTCGGTGATTTTTTGGGATTTAAAGGAAGCGAAGCGTTTGAGGTAATCCAGAATCAGTTCATTAATAAACATGCGGTCAAAAGGCTCAAAGCTCTGGCCGTATTCATGCGAATCACCGATAGTTAACTGTCCGTCTTTATTTTGAGAAACCATTACATGAATGCCCCATTTTAAATAATCGGGTAATTCAATTTGAAATTTTTCTTTCAAACTATTAAGGGAAGCCGCCGGAGCAAAGCTTTTATAGTGAATGAGTGACAAGCCGCCACATAGGGCCGCACCTATCCGCCAGTTAGCGGGTTGGGCCTCTGTGCGCATCATTTGCAGTTTACATTTTGTGAGAGGCAGTAAAGCAAATTGCTCAGGGAAAAGGGTTTCAAACTCGGCCCCATTACAAATAAAAATTTCATCCCCTTCATACACTTTTTTACCGCACCACACCGATGGATGAAATACTTTGGTTACACCAGATGACCAGATAAACCGCACACCATATTTCTCAGCGAGATAAGGGGGAATTTTTGCAATGGCTTCCCGCGGATCAACGATCATTTCGTCTTCACTGTATAATGATCCCTGCAATCCTTTACTTACAACAGCACCGGATTTTTTGAGGGTTTCTTCCTTGCTTAACAGGCAGCACGGCCGGTCGTTTTTTACAGCTTCATAAAATTCCTCCAGTACCCCATGTTCTAATCCATCATACGCAGTATGTAAAGAGCCCACTTCATCGTGCCAGATGCCGGCTTCATTACAGATGGTTTTCCAAATGTCTTTCGACAGCATCGCTCTTTCATACATCATTCCTGCAGGCTGACCAATGGGCCATACCATCCCAAAGTTTCTAATAGATGCACCAACTGCCTTTTCAGTTCTTTCCAATACGGTTATTTTATAACCACGTACAGCCAAAGCCCTTGCCGTAGCCAATCCAACAATGCCTGCACCTATAACAATAGCCGACTTATACATAACTCAGCCCGCCTGTTTTTATTTTTGTTGATAAGAATTTAGCGCGGAAATAAAGCGCCGACAACGTAATGAGAACGATTCCTATAGATGAAAGCACGAGTACCATCGTCGCAAAAAATGCGGTCCACGATACATCGAGCTTCATAAAGCTTTTAACCAGCAAAACAGCATCGCTTCCCAGGTAACCAAACGAATCTGCCAGATAAATTAGAAAGCCGGCATTGCTTACATATTTAAAGCTGGCAATCAGCCTTTCAAAAAGCATGGCGTTAAAAGGAACATAGCCCATGTACATGCCAACGCCTACAATGGTCATCCACCAGAAGGCGGAAATAGTTCCATTCTGGTAAAGTACTGTAGTAAAGATGGATAGCAGAAAACCTACGGCTATGATCAGGTGATTAATCATCAAAGCCTTCCTGTTATTTTTAATCAGCACTAACATGCCTAACAAAAATAACGTCACTAGCGAAGCCGGTAATTCACTTTGCGTGAATACTGCGGCATTGTTGCCCTCGCCTAGTTCGGCCCAGATATTCGATGCGAAATTGCTGCGATAGTCCCTGATGACAGTGAGTAGTATGTAGGTTATAATCAGCATCACCAATCCCGGAAAAAACGTTCGGATAAAAAGCTTTCGTTCTTCCCTCGTCATTGGCAGGCGCTGCGTTCTTTGTTCTATATCTTTTGCATTTGGCCTTGGTGTTTTATCAAGCAGCAGGGTGAAGATGATGGTTGGTATGAGAAACACGGCACCGGTAACGAAAGGCATCCACCACTCGCTAACGTTCCAGTGTAGCAAAATGTATTTTCCTACCGATTGTGTAAAGCCTGAAGCAAAAATGAAGCTGGTAGCCAGCACAGCGCCAAGTAGTTCCGTAGATCGGCGGCCTTCAAGATAACTAAACACCAAACCGTAAATAACACCAAGTGCAAAGCCATTTAACAGCAGGAATAAAATATTAAAGGGCGCCGGGGTAACGGCAAAGAAGAACAGAGCAACCCATCCGGCACCAATAAAGCTTAAAATAAGAAGCGGCCGCCTTTCTGTTTTTAACTCGGCTATAAATTTAATTCCATAGAATTTACTGAGCGTATAGCCAATGGTTTGCGCAATTACCAGCCAAACCTTATAATCAATAGATAAAAATGAAGAGCTGCTGAAGTTAGCCGCGGTAAAGGGCTTACGAAAAGCATACATACAGGTGTAAACGCAAAATGCCGACAGCGCCGCCAGTATTAACGAGGCCCATTCTTTTTTAAACATATTGTTGTTTCTCTTGCCTCAAGATAGCCGGAATTTCGGATAAAGCGGCAATGATATGCGTTGGATTATAAGCTGCTAATTCCTCTTTTGAAGCTGCACCTGTGGTTACGGCAATCACGTATTTACACCCGGCCGCCTTGCCTTCCAATATATCAACCACGGTATCGCCAACCTTCATTACAATTGCATCGTCACTGAAGCCGTTACGGTCTTTTAATGTCTTTATCATATCTGCAAAAGGTCTTCCCTGTTCTACTTCATCGCTACCAATAAAATCATCAACCAGGCCCCTGTCCGTCCATTGAAAACGATTCACGATCACTTCGGCAATATCTCTTGAAAAGCCGGTGTTCAAAACAATGCATACCCCTTTTTCCTGCAGGTAAAAAAACAAATCTTCCGCATGGGGCATTGGCTGCACATAAGGAGAGTCTTCATAAAAATCTATCATC
>DASQMG010000066.1:0-3943 GCA_035645595.1 Flavisolibacter sp.
AGCGCTTCGAGACAGGACATCGGGACTGCCTGGTGAGGTAATTACTTCGTTGGTAGGCAATATGATTACCGAGGAAGCATTGCCTACCTACCAAACTTACTTTAACCTGGTAAAGGGCGTGAATGAAGAAGGTAACGTTGCCAGTGACAAGGGATGGGTACGGTGGTCCAGGTCGTGGACGGCTGAAGAAAACCGACACGGGGATTTGTTAAATAAATATCTCTATCTATCGGGCCGTGCTGATATGAAGCAGGTGGAAATCACTATTCATAACCTATTGGCAAATGGCTTCGATCCAAAGACAGAAGGCGATCCTTATCAGGCAATGATTTATACATCATTTCAGGAAAGGGCAACCAAAATATCACATGTGAATACAGGCAAATTAGCCGATAAATATGGCGATGACATCCTTTCCCGTATTTGCAAAACCATAGCCGGCGACGAAGCCCGGCATGAGAAGGCCTACAAATCTTTCATGGCACATATATTTGAGATTGACCCCAGCGGCGCACTACTGGCGTTTGAAAAAATGATGAAGAAGCAGATTACGATGCCGGCTGTTATGATGGATAAGGCAGAAAGCACTGACAACCTGTTTACCCGTTTTTCCGCTATCACCCAAAAAATGGGCATCTATACGGCGTTTGATTATGCGGCTATCATAAAGCATCTTACGCAACTCTGGAAGGTTGAAACGTTGACCGGGCTGAATGGTTATGCTACCCGCGCCCAGGACTACCTTAGTTCTCTTGGGGACAGGTACCAGCGCATTGCTGAACGGATGAAAGAACCAGAGACGGTTAAATTGGCCTGGTTGGTTTCGTAGCAATACACACACCCTCAGCTGCCAACTTTACGTTGCCGATGTCACGCTTATCACTGCGTAATGCGATTTTTGGGTCATCACACATCCACTCTATTGTTAGGCGGCCATTTTTTATAAGGCCCACCAGGTAAGAATTTTCACAGTCAGCCCGTGCTGTTTTCTCAATGCAATACAGTAGCCGCCCATATTTCTTTTTGGCCCGGAACACAACATCGGGTGCCACGTAAGAACGCAAAACAGGCAAACCGTTAGCCGTGGTGCCGATGCTGTCAACTGTGTTTTTGGTTTGTGAAAAAGCGGGTGTAGCAATAGCCGCTATAAATAAAAACAAGAGGAAATTTTTCATAGTGATTTGTTCAATTGGTGCAAACATCCGCTTTTCCCGGCACACATTTTAGCCAGTTTTTTAGATACCCGCAATTATAATCACGGGTAGCTGTTTTTACCCTTCCAGGCGTTTCCTTCCTATACAGTCACGTATTCATTACAAGTACTCTCCTTTTTATGACGGCTCACCCAAATCATCCCTACATTTATAAAACAAACTGATCTTCAACAATCAATCTTGCGTATGAAACAAATCTTTCTTGCCATCGGCGCCTTTTTTACTTTTACTGCCTTTGCTCAAACAAATAACATCGCCATCATCCCTGAACCGGTGTCTCTTACAAAAGCGGCCGGCGAATTTTTATTGCCATCCACTATTGTAATTGAAGCGCCATCGGACCCGGAAGTGAAAACCATTACCGCTTTGTTGCAAACCCGCCTGTCGGTACCAACCGGCAATACAGTTACTCTAAGCAGCAATGCACCTACAGCCGTTATCCGTTTATCACTAAATACAGCACCAAACAAAACCATTGGTGCCGAAGGCTACCAGTTAAGCGTTTCACCAAAAGGCATAACCTTAAAAGCCAACAGTGCGGCGGGCCTTTTTTATGGTGTGCAAACATTGCTGCAACTCTTCCCGGCGCAAATCGAAACCGCTGAAAAAGTAAGCGGCATTAAGTGGTCGGCCCCTTCGGTTGAAGTTACCGACTATCCCCGTTTCGGCTGGCGCGGATTGATGTTTGATGTGTCGCGCCATTTTTTTACAAAAGAAGAAGTAAAGCGATATATCGATGATATGGTGCGCTATAAATATAATATTCTGCACCTGCACTTAACCGACGATGAGGGGTGGCGCATACAAATAAAGTCTTTGCCGAGACTCACCGAGGTAGGTGCGTGGAATGTAAAAAAGGAAGGATACTTCGGTACGTTTTCACCACCCGCCGCTAACGAGCCACGCAACTATGGTGGCTTTTATACCCACGACGATATAAAAGAAATAGTACAGTATGCAAAAGAACGTTTCGTAAATATTTTACCGGAGGTAGACGTACCAGGTCATAGCCTTGCTGTGATCGCATCGTACCCAGAGCTTTCCTGCACTGAAGGCGCCAGCAAATATGTTGTTCGTTCCGGTGAGCAAATTATGGATTGGAGCCGCGGTGCCCCACCCATTGCTTTGGTTGATAACACACTTTGCCCTGCCAATGAAAAGGTGTACGAATTTTTAGATAAGGTAATTACGGAAGTAGCGCAACTTTTCCCGTTTGAATACATTCATGTAGGCGGCGACGAAGCACCACATAATTTCTGGCAAAAAAACGATCAGATAAAAGCCCTGATGAAAAAAGAAGGGCTGAAAAGCATGGAAGAAGTGCAGGGTTATTTTGAAAAGCGGCTGGAAAAAATCGTTCTGTCCAAGGGGAAAAAATTTATGGGCTGGGATGAAATTATGGAAGGCGGATTGGCACCCTCGGCTGCCGTTATGAGCTGGCGTGGCATGAAAGGGGGCATCGAGGCAGCAAGGCTCGGGCATGAAGTAGTAATGAGCCCCACCACCTACGCGTACATTGATTACATGCAGGCCGACCCGGTAGTGGAAACCCGCATTTATGCCAGCTTACGACTTAGCAAAGCATATGAATTTAACCCACAGCCCGACAGTGTGAAAACAAACCTTATCAAAGGAGGGCAGGCCAATTTATGGACCGAACAGGTTTATAACTTCCGGCAGGCGCAGTATATGACCTGGCCCAGAGGTATGGCTATTGCCGAAGCGGTATGGTCGCCTCATGAAAAGAAAAACTGGAAAAACTTTTTTGGCAAAACAGAGCAGCATTTTACCCGCCTTGATGCTGCTGAAGTAAAGTATGCGCCCAGCGTATACGATCCTATTTTTTCGGTAACAAAAGCTGGCGATACTACCCTGAAGGTCGCTTTAAGCACAGAGGTAGACGGCCTTGATATTTATTACAGCTTCGACAATTCTTACCCAGACCGGTTTTATCCAAAATACACAACAGCACTTACGCCACCAAAAGATGCAGTGATGCTAAAAGTGGTAACGTATAAAGGGAAGAAACAAGTAGGCCGTTACAACTGGATGCCAATAGAAGAGTTAAAGAAACGCGCCGGTTTGCTGAAGCGATAGCGAAGGTCCCCAATGAACTGACGCTATCATTCATCAAAGTTTATAAACGGGGGAGAGCCTTCCAAGTAGAAGGCTCTTGTCGTTTTTACATTGTGAGTGTGGAAGGTATTATTATGTCAATGTATACTTACCAACAACCGAAAATTATTGACACCCGTGTTGAACAACCTGGATTTTGCAACGCAGGGAGTTAAATGTTTTGCGCCCCCTTATTTTTGAAATAGGTCTTATAGGTGAAAGAGGATTTCAGAGGGGTGTTGATGCCTGCTATTGAAAAAAGTGTGTTGAAGTGGTGATAGTATTCACAACGAACAAAACACCCTTGGAAAGTGCCGGGCCATTGATCCGAATACATAAGATGAAGAAATTAATTCGCGTTACAAAAGCGCTTTCTAAAAAGGACTAAATTGTATGTCACTAATAAATGACTTCGATGCATTATCCGCCTGTTCAAAATTTTATCGGGGGCCGGTTTGTTTCTTCTCAATCTTCAAGAACACTGGACGTTATTTCGCCGGTTGACGGACAGCTTTTATCGACAGTGCCAATGTCAACGGCCGTGGAGCTACACAGTGCTGTTAGCGCGGCTAACCTTGCCTTCGCAGGCTGGTCAAAAACACCTATAAAAGAAC
>DASQMG010000067.1:0-14358 GCA_035645595.1 Flavisolibacter sp.
ATCAAAAACGATTGCATGACATTCCACCGCAATTTCATTTATTGGATTGACAAACGAAAGTGGAAATATGTTTTTCTGCTTATTATGTTGGAGCTTTCTTCCCGGCTTCAGCAGCGATAAGAACGCACAGCCTGTCTGCCTGCACGCAGGGAGTGCAAGGGGAGAGAAGTATAATAGATATTCCATTGCCGGCAACACAATTTTTGCACCCTCTATTTTCACTTTTTTAAATTAGTTCCATGTCTTACTATTTTAAAGCGGGAAATATTCCGCATAAACGCCATACACAGTTTCGCAAGCCAGACGGCGGCTTATATT
This sequence comes from Flavisolibacter sp., assembly GCA_035645595.1. Classification (GTDB taxonomy): domain Bacteria; phylum Bacteroidota; class Bacteroidia; order Chitinophagales; family Chitinophagaceae; genus Flavisolibacter. The sequence continues at coordinate 319 of DASQMG010000067.1, forward strand.
CGGAGCAGCTGTTTTCAACAGAAGGTTTTTCTAATGACTCTTCCTTGCTTTATCACATTTATCCTCCAACCCAAATTATCAAAACGGGGAAGCCGGTCAACGTTGCCCCGCAGATTGCAGAAGAAAAAATGCTAAGCCACCGAAGTTTTGAGGGATTTAATATAAAACCCGTAAAAGATTATTTGGAAAGCCGCATACCTGTTTTGGTCAATAACGATGTACATATTGTACTGGCGGCTCCGCAGCAGAGTGTTACTGATTACTTCTATAAAAATGCCGATGCCGATGAATTGATCTTTATTCACGAAGGAACCGGTGTATTAAAAACATTGTACGGTGAACTTCCGTTTGGTTATGGCGATTACCTATCTATCCCAAGAGGTACGATTTACCAGGTTCATTTTAACAGTGAGGCCAATCGCCTCTTTATCGTAGAATCTTTTAGCCCTATACGATTTCCTAAAAAATATCTAAGCAAGTACGGGCAGCTTTTAGAGCATTCCCCGTATTGTGAAAGAGATATCCGGCCACCACAAAATTTACAATCACATAATGAAAAAGGAGACTTCATTGTGCGTACAAAAAAGCGGGGTGTATTGTATAATATTCATTATGGTACGCACCCGTTTGACGTGGTTGGGTGGGATGGCTGTTGCTATCCTTACGCTTTTTCTATACACGATTTTGAGCCTGTCACCGGCCGGGTGCATCAGCCGCCACCAGTACATCAAACATTTGAGGCGAACAATTTCGTGGTGTGTTCTTTTGTACCCCGTTTGTATGACTATCATCCCGACTCTATTCCTGCTCCATATAACCACAGCAATATAGACAGTGATGAAGTTTTGTATTATGTTGACGGTGATTTTATGAGCCGAAAAAACGTAACCCGGGGAATGATAACGCTGCATCCGGCCGGGATCCCCCATGGACCCCACCCAGGTACAGTAGAAAAAAGCATTGGTAAAAAGGAGACGAAAGAACTGGCGGTAATGGTAGATACTTTTCATCCTTTAATGATTACAAGACAGGCTTTAGAAATCGAAAACATTGGGTATGTAAATAGCTGGCACGAAAGCCTCGACTAATTTTTAGGCGGGCCCATGAAAATGACTCGGGGAATAAAATTTGCCCCTCCAATGCTTAAATCAAAAAACTTCAGTAATTTTTTGCTCCAAACAAATCAACAACTATGATCAAAATCTCAGATTTAAAAGAAGGCGCTGTTGTAAGGGTATTGCACGATGGGGAAGAAAGAGAAGGCCGGATTGCAGATGTAAGCCGTGATGAAGGTATGGCCTGTATAAATAATGGTATCCAGGAATTTTGGTACGGTGCCGACCAGATTATTCCAATTCCAATGAGCGAAGACAGGTTGATCAACACGCTGGGTTTTGAAAAGGAACAAATGGAAGACGGAATGAAATTTAAAAAAGGCGCCTTTCGTATTTTAGTAAAGGACCCGGGCAATTATACCAATATTGATTTGTGGTACCGCGAAGACCACCGCCATTTTAATCACCCCCTTTACCTGCACGAGCTTCAGAATCATCACCTTGATATGACTAAAGTGCCTCTTGAACAGGTTGGAGCGCATTAAAACTTCTTAAAGAATTGGCAAAATGGAGGTTAGGGCAGGAAATTATTCTGCCCATTCCTTTTTTTTGCCTTTATTCTTATATATTTGCGCCTCCAAATTCTGTATGTCCAAACAGCCATTAATTAAACAAGACGGTAGTATTTTAGAAGCTCTATCCAACGCTATGTTCAGGGTAAAGCTTGAAAACGGTCACGAAATTTTGGCTACCATCTCAGGAAAAATGAGAATGCACTACATACGGATTTTGCCGGGAGATAAAGTAGGAGTGGAGATGAGTCCTTATGATTTAAGCAGGGGGCGTATCATTTTCCGTTATAAATAAGAACAGGCTGCGAGCTACAGGCAGTGAGCTGAGAGTAAAAGTCTCGAAGCCCGAAGCTAAAAGTTCAAAGCTCAAATTAAAATAATCATGAGAGTTAGAGCATCCATCAAAAAAAGAAGCGTTGACTGCAAGATTGTACGTCGCAAGGGCCGTCTTTATGTAATAAACAAAAAGAATCCCCGCTTTAAGCAAAGACAAGGATAAACAATTGTCGATTGATGATTGCAGATTGGCGATCGTTGGTCTGAAAATCTGAAATCAATAAATCAAAAATCTAAAATCGAATTATGGCTCGTATTGCCGGTGTTGACTTACCAAAAAATAAAAGAGGCGAAATAGGGTTGACCTATATTTTCGGAATCGGCCTTGCTACTTCCCGTTATATTCTTGACAGGCACAGTATTGATCGCAGCAAGAAGGTAAATGAATGGAATGATGAAGAATTAGCCGCCATTCGTGGTACGATCACGGATGAGTTGAAGGTCGAGGGTGCGTTGCGCTCCGAGGTGCAGATGAGTATCAAGCGTTTATTAGATATTGCTTGCTACCGTGGCCTTCGTCATCGTAAAGGGTTACCGGTGAGAGGTCAGCGTACCAAAACCAATAGCCGCACCCGTAAAGGAAAGCGGAAAACGGTGGCCGGTAAGAAGAAAGTAGCAAAGAAATAAGAATTGAGCGGCAAGCTATCAGCTACATGCTGTAAGTAATTTACTTGCTGCCTGGAGTTAATAGCTTTCGGCTTTTTATAATGCACCAACACAACTTACTAAATCAATCACAGATATTCTGGTGCAGGTGGAGGGTTGATTTGGATCTGCTTTAAGCGGATATTTAACTAACAAAAAGATTACCTAAAAAAGATGGCAAAAGCACAAGCAAGTGGTAAAGGCGGACAACAAAGCGCCAAAGCCGCAGCAAAAAAAAGAATCGTAAAAGTGGACGCCTACGGCGACGCACATGTTAACGCTACCTTCAACAACTTAATCATTTCAATTACCAATAAGCAAGGCCAGGTAATTAGCTGGAGTAGTGCCGGTAAAATGGGTTTTAAAGGCTCTAAAAAGAATACGCCGTACGCTGCACAAATGGCTTCCGGTGATGCTTCTAAAGTTGCGTTGGATGCTGGTGTAAAAAGAGTAGATGTATTTGTAAAAGGCCCGGGCGCTGGTCGCGAAAGTGCTATCCGGGGATTAGCACAATCTGGTATTGAAGTAACCTCTATCAAAGACGTAACTCCGCTACCACACAACGGTTGCCGCCCTCCTAAAAAGAGAAGAGTATAAGATAAGTACGAAGTTGGAAGTACAAGGTACGGATTAAGATACTTCGTATTTAGCACGACATATTAGCCACAGGCTATTCATTTAATCAAAGGGTGCTTCATTAATTTTTACCGTTTTTACAGATGAACGCACCGATACAAAAAAGCGGAAATGAATAAACAATTATGGCACGTTACACTGGTCCAAAGACCAAGATTTCCCGCATTTTCGGGGAGCCTATTTTAGGCAATGGAAAATGGTTAGGTAAAAATTCCAACCCTCCCGGACAGCATGGTGCGCAACGTAAGCGCAAAACCATGGGTGAGTACGCACTTCAGTTGCGTGAAAAACAAAAGGCAAAATACACTTACGGTATTTTAGAAAAGCAGTTCCGCAAAACCTTTGAAGAAGCTTCCCGCAAGAAAGGTGTTACAGGCGAAAATCTCATAAAGCTTTTAGAAGCCCGTTTAGATAATGTAGTCTATCGCATGGGTATTTCACCTTCACGTCCGGGTGCCCGCCAGTTGGTGAGCCACAAGCATGTTACAGTAAATGGTGAAGTAGTAAACGTTCCATCTTACCAGTTGAAGCCAGGCGATATTGTTTCTTTAAAAGAAAAATCAAAGGACAACGCGTCTGTGACCAGCTTTATCCGCGGACGCAACCCTAAATTTACCTGGGTTGATTATAATGATACCTCCATGCAGGGTACATTTATTACCTATCCCGAAAGAGAAGCTGTTCCGGAAAACATAAAGGAGCAATTGATCGTGGAATTGTATTCTAAATAATTAATCATGGGTCATCGTAACAAGACGGGCTTTTATAATTAAGTGCCTGATTGTTACAGATTGCTCATCATTCCTTTCAAAAAAGTAAATCGTAAATATGGCAATCCTAAATTTTCAGAAGCCCGATAAAATCGTTCTTCAAAAAGTTAACGACTTTGAAGCTCAGTTCGAGTTTCGTCCGTTGGAGCCAGGTTATGGCGTTACCATCGGAAACGCTTTACGTCGTGTATTGCTTAGCTCCCTGGAGGGCTATTCAATTGTAGGTGTAAAGATTGAAGGCGTGGAGCATGAATTTGCTACCATCAAAGGTGTTTCTGAAGACGTTGTGGAAATCATTCTAAACCTGAAGCAGGTTCGTTTGAAAAAGGTGGTTGATCATGATGTTCAAACAGAGAAGATCTCCCTTTCTATAAAAAACCGTGGTGAGCTTACTGCTGGTATGTTAGCCGAAGGCACGCAGAGTTTCCAGATCATGAATCCTGATTTATTGATTTGCACACTGGATACTTCTGCTACATTGGATATTGAAATCTCCATCGGCAAAGGCCGTGGTTATGTTCCGGCTGAAGAAAACAAGCCTAAGGATGCACCGCTTGGTTATATTCCCGTTGATGCTATTTATACACCAATCAAGAATGTAAAATATACCATCGAGAATACTCGTGTGGAGCAACGTACGGATTATGAAAAATTAATCATGGAAGTGCTTACTGATGGTACCATTCACCCGGAAGAAGCGGTAAAGCAAGCCAGCCGTATTTTAATTCAGCACTTGATGATCATCACCGACGAGAATATCACTTTCGATTCTAAGGAAGAGAAGAAAGAAGACATCGTTGATGAACAAACTTTACAGTTGCGTAAAGTATTGAAGACGCCATTGGAAGACCTTGATCTTTCTGTACGTGCCTTTAATTGCCTGAAAGCAGCTAAAATTAATTCATTAAGTGAGCTGGTACAATACGAGCAGGAAGACCTGATGAAGTTCAGAAACTTCGGTCAAAAGTCTTTAAGTGAAATCGAACAGGTATTGCACGAAAGAGGTTTGCACTTTGGTATGGACCTCAGCAAGCTTGGTGCAGATAGAGACGATTATTAATGCCCGTGTCTCCCTTGAAAGGGATACTTAGGTCAATGAGTTGTAGCTAACTCGATCAGTTCTTTTCGTTTAATTCGATAATTATGTACCTGGCAGAAGGACTACTATTGAGCTTTCGTTGATCGCACTGTTGTACGTTCCGTAGTTTTATCCGGCGGCCGTGCCCAACAGAATTACTACAAAACAACGGAGCGTCGCCGCTTTCGCCCCATAGCAGTAATAGAGCCGGTAACATAAAATAAATAGGTAAGTAGGCTGCAATTCCTTGACACGGTGCAGCTGAATATTAATCACTAAAGTTGAAGTTTGCCTAAGCAGGAAATCCCGGATTACCCCAGACCACCTGCCGACTGCTGACTGCCAACTGTAAACTTTAAATAGTCATGAATCACGGAAACAAAGTCAACAACCTCGGTCGCAAAAAAGCGCACCGCGAAGCGTTGTTAAGCAACCTGGCCTGCCAGCTTATCCAGCACAAGCGTATCGTAACTACCCTCGCAAAAGCAAAGGCACTGCGTGGTTATGTAGAACCTCTGATTACCAAAAGCAAAGACAATTCAACCCACCAGCGTCGTGTAGTATTTAGCTACCTGCAGGATAAAGCTGCTATCACAGAACTATTCAGCACTATATCTGAAAAAGTGGCTGGTCGTCCTGGTGGTTACACCCGTATTATTAAATTAGGTACCCGCCCTGGCGACAATGCCGAAAGAGGATTAATTGAGCTGGTTGATTTTAACGAGATCTACGGAAAGGGCAAAGAAGAGAAGAAAGAAGGTGCAAAAAGAACCCGCCGTGGCAGAGCAACAAAAAAAGCAGAGGGAGGAGCAGAAGTTCCTGCAACCGCAGCAGCGCCAGCGGTGGCTGAACAAGCTACAGCTACACCGGCTGAAACTACCCCTACCGCGGAAGCTACGGCAACTGCTGATGCTACTTCGGTTGACAACACGCCGGAAGCTACTCAGCAACAACCTAGCTAACGATTACCAATTTTCATATAAAGCATCCCGCTCACAGCGGGATGCTTTTTTTGTTTAAACGCTTTGCTTTTTGTTCTTTTCTGTGCGATTCTAAGGGAGCAACTGAGATGAATTGGTTTCATTGAAGCAAAGCTTCCTTACAAGACGGGTTACACCTACACTTCAAAATGCGGTCGGCACCATAAAACACCCTGATTTGAGTTTTTAGACGCTGCAGAAGCAAGATGGGTGCTGGAGGACCTTGGGGAAACCTAAAAGGGCGTGCTATGGCGTTTTATTGCCGGTAATAAAAAACAGGAGGAAGAAGCATTTCAGGGTAACGGTGAACCGGCAGGAGGAGTACAATCCTGGTAATAGAAAAAATATAATGGAAAGAAGCCTTGCAAATAGCAAGGCTTCTTTACTTTTGCGCAATTTGTTTTTACCATGACGAATCAGAAAGAAGCGATTTTAGTTTTAGAAGACGGTACAACCTGCTACGGACAAGCGTTTGGTGCTACCGGCACCACGGGCGGCGAGATTTGTTTCAACACGGGCATGACTGGTTACCAGGAGGTTTTTACCGACCCAAGCTACTACGGCCAGGTACTTATTATGAACAATGTACACATTGGCAACTATGGTGTAAAAGATAAAGATGTTGAAAGCGACAGTATTAAGATAAAAGGGCTAATCGGCCGCAACCTTGAAGAATTGTTTTCACGGCTGCAGGCCCAGGGTTCTTTAGATGAGTATCTGAAAAAACAAAACGTTGTTGCCATCGAAGGGGTAGATACAAGAGCCTTGGTTTCACATATTCGTAGTAAAGGTGCAATGAACTGCATCATTTCTTCTGAAATCTTAGATGCCGGGGTTTTGAAAAGCAAATTAGCAGATGTGCCGGATATGGACGGATTGGAACTTGCCTCTATTGTAAGTACAAAAGTGGCTTATGAATTAGGCGATCCATCTTCACCGATAAAAATTGCAGTGCTGGATTATGGCACCAAACGTAATATTTTCACCTGCATGGTTCAGCGCGGCGCACATGTAAAAGTATTCCCTGCCAGGACCTCGCTGGAAGAACTAAAAACGTTCAACCCAACCGGATATTTTATCTCAAACGGCCCCGGCGATCCTGCTTCTATGGACTATGCCGTAAGCACCCTGAAGGAGATTTTAAAAGAAGATAAACCAACTTTCGGAATTTGCCTGGGACACCAGATTTTAGCCCTGGCCAATGATATTCCTACATTTAAGATGCATCACGGCCATAGAGGGATGAATCATCCGGTAAAAAATCTACTCACCGGCAGGTGCGAAATCACTACACAAAATCATGGCTTTGGGGTGGATCCGGAAGCGGTAAAAAATGCGGAGCATATTGAAATTACGCACATGAATCTAAATGACAATTCCATTGAAGGAATCCGGGTAAAAGGCAAGCCACATTTCTCGGTACAGTACCATCCTGAAAGTACGCCCGGGCCCAATGATAGCCGGTATTTGTTTGATGAATTTATTTCAATGATAAAAGATTCGCTTAACTAAGATGAGATGTTTCCGGAACTAGAAACAGAAAGATTATTACTTCAGAAAATCTTACCAGAAGACCAACAATTTATTTTTGAAGGACTTAGTCATCCTGAAGTAATTCCGTTTTATGGCATTCGGTACGAGTCGTTTGAAGCAACCAAAGCTCAAATGGATTGGTATGACAAAATGCTTGACGAGGGTACGGGTATTCCCTGGAAAATTGTTGACAGGCAGACCACACAAAGAATCGGTGTTATCAGCATTTATTATTATAAGCCCGAGCATAACAAAGCTGAAATAGGCTTTTGGTTGTTACCGCAATTTTGGAACAAAGGCTTTGCGTTCGAAGCACTAAAAACAACAATAAAATATTGGCAGAACGAAAAGGGCCTGCACAGGCTGGAGGGTTTTGTGGAAGTAGGCAACACAGCCAGCAGCAAACTTTTAGAGAAGGCAGGCTTTGTTTATGAGGGTACTATGAAAGACTGTGAAATAAAAGGCGGCAGGTATATTAGCCTGATTATCTACGGGTTGATCCTTGGCTGAAGGCCATGATGTTTTCGTAATTCCTGTCTTTCCGTCGCGTAATTCGTGTTATAAATTCGTGTTATGAAAATTGCTATAATCAACGGGCCTAATTTAAACCTGCTTGGTAAAAGAGAAACAGACATTTACGGCAATATGCCTTTTGAAAAATATTGGGAACAACTTCGATCAAAATATCCCCAGCTTCAACTCACCTATTATCAAAGCAACATAGAAGGGGAACTGATTAATGAAATACAACGATTAGGTTTTGAATACGATGGAATCGTTATAAACCCCGGTGGCTATACACATACTTCTGTTGCTCTTGGCGATGCCATTGCTGCTATAAAAACGCCGGTGATTGAAGTACATATTTCTAACGTTCATGCAAGGGAGGATTTCCGAAAGCTGTCACATGTTTCGGGTAAATCGGTAGGCAGTATTTTCGGGTTGGGATTGCAGGGATACGAGCTTGCCATTCAATGGTTTCTCATGCAATCGCCTTCGTAAGCTTATTTATATCCTTGCTTACGTTGTAAATAAATTGCAGTTGCTCCTTCATCAGTACTTCATCTCCTGTTGTAGCCGGAATTTGAACTGAATATGATTCAAATTCCTTGGGGTCTTCTGTTAGTTTTCGTTCGGCCTTTTTGGCCAGTACTACCAATTCGTCAGGATACAACTTAGGCTCTCTTGAGAGCAGAGTTGTAGCTACCGATGCTATATTCGAGAATAGAATATGATTGAGTACAACAAATTCCTGTACCTGGGTTTCCGACTCCTGCTTATTCTTAGGCTCTGATAGCATTCGCTGAAACAAGGCGGATAAATTGGCAGAATGAAGATAAACGTCACGTCGTGCCAGCTTATATTCTAATGTGCTTACAACCTTGCCGGATAAGGCTTCAATAATCTTTCGCAGGTAGCTTGCATTGGCTTCGGCCATCTGCTTCATATAAACTTTTAGATCTTCCCGTTCCCACTTAGGAAATAAAATATAGGCAATGCTGAATGCGATGGCGCAGCCAATCAACGTATCCAAGATCCGCTCTTTTGCTACCTGTTGAAACGACACTCCTAAAAATGTGAATAGAATAAATACATAAGGTGTAACACAAATTACCATTAACAGGTAATTGATTCGCATAAAGGAATAGGTGCCTATCATCAGTAACACCATTATAATAAACAAAGCCGTTTTATCGGGTATAAAATATAAAATGCCTGCACCAATGGCAGCCCCTCCCACTGTACCTAAAATGCGCTCCACGTTTCTTTGTTTGGTTAATGAAAAGGCGGGTTTTAAGATAAAGGCAATTGTAAGCAGTATCCAGTAGCTGTGCGTGCCATAGGCAAAGAGCTTGGCTACTAAAAAGCCGATGCTGCAAGCTGTCGTAACCCTTATGGCATGTCGGAAAGACGAAGACTGCAGTGACAAGTTATCCCATACAACTCCCGGGTTCATTTGTTGATGGGAAACAAAATGAGCATGTGTTCCTCCTGTCTTATTTCGCCTTACGTTTTGTTCAAAATATTCTTCAATAGTAACCAGGTCCTGGAAAAGGTTACGAATGTTCACAATGATTTTTTTCAACACCATACGATCTATAGCATTGAAATTTACCAGGGCATCAACCTCACTTTTTAAAAAGCGGACTTCTTCATCGTAATTAAAGCCTTTACTAAAAGAGGCATCAGTTTCAATGGCGATGCCTATGGAGTTTAATTCTCCTGCAATTTTTTTTAATGATGAATGAATTAAAGCCAGTGCCCCGCTATCACTAAATTTTTGCCGCAACAGGCGATAGTCATAGTAGGAGGCGGTTATGTCTTCAAAAAGATCAACCGTTTCTATAAACGTAAAAGTAAGTTTACGTCCTTCAACAGTTGATTCTTCTGCAATCTGCCGGGTCTTAAAAAATAGTTCTCTAACAGCATCCTGCTTTTCGTTAACAATAATTTGCTGGGCCACCATTCGTTTATAATCCGATTCCAGGTCTGTAGATACATTATAAAAATCGGCACGTATGGATAGGTAGGTAGCTATCTCCCTGATGCAGTCGCCCAATATTCTTTGGGCATTACGGTAAGGCCGTATGAAATACGAAGCCATGCTAAACGATAGGTAGAATAATCCACCGGCGAAGATCAGCAGGCCATGCAGTATAATTTCGTTACGGGGCACTGCTTTGTCCATCGTCAATATCATAACCAAAACGGCAGCATTCCCTACTGCGCTTGCCCGGGTACCGTACACCGTTAACATGGAAAAGAAAAAAGTAACCACTACAATCTCTGTTGCCAGTGTATATACATTAGATTGCGCCAGGGCGGTAAGGATAGCAACTATGAAGCTGAAACCTGCTGCGGCCAATATGCCATTTGTTTTATGTTGCAGCGGACCCGGGGCATCGGTTAAACTCACTACCATGGCGCCCATGGAAATAGTCAGGCCGGTTTCGAAATGACCCAAATAAGAACCAATCAACGCCGGCAACACAATGGCAACTGTGGCTCTGAGGCCATCGGCAAAAGCCTGGCTGAAAAAAAAGTAAGGTGCTTCGCGTAGTTTTTGCTGCATCGGCCTGTGTGATGCAAATATCAATCCTCCAGGCAAAAGAATATTTTTTTGGCCAGGTTGGATCGCGATAATTCTTTTTTGTTACCAGCTGTATATTCCCAATGGAGCGATAGTGGCGACGCTCCATTGCCGCTGCGCTACTCCGGGATTGCTGTTTGGCAGCTTGCGGCTTTGTCGTCCCGGGGTATAATCGATTTTTAAATCGCATTATAAACGACCACCATAAAAAGTAGAACCGATGGAGACATTAATCAAACACGATCCACAGCTCCCTCGTGCCTCCGGATGACAAGGGCGAATATTTTTGATCGCCGGTCGTATGAATTACGAAAAGTGGGAATGTTCTGTTGAATAGAATTACAAAGCGTACAAGAGTGCGATGCAACCAAAGCTAAATAGTATTTCCATTGGCCGGTAACAAAAAAGCCATCTCACATGAAATGGCTTTTTTCAAATATAAATTAGTTTGTCCCGGGACGTTCATCATCGTTCGCCTGCTGTCTTGGCTTCGGTTTGCTTTTATCCTTCTCTGCTTTCTTTTTCAAATAATCTTTATCCCCAAAAACTCCCTGCACATCGGTTAAGCTTGCTGTGTATAAGCTGCGCCCGTGGGTGCCTAATACAAGCTCGTTGTCACGTTCCTGTATGGCAATGTCATGTACAGGAACACTTTTAGGCAGCCCCCCGTTCCATGTCATAAAACTTTGTCCGCGGTTAAAGCTTACATAAAGACCACCATCGGTGCCAACGTAAATAATATTTTCATTTTTGGGATCTTCCTTTACTACGTTGACGGGTTCCATTGGGAGGTCTGTGCCTATCTGTTTCCATGTAGCGCCATAATCTTCGCTAACATATAAGTAAGGCGAGAAATCATCAAAGCGGTAACCGTTTAAAGCAGCATACACTCTCTGTTCTTTAAATTTAGAAGCCGTAACACGACTTACCCATAATCCTGCGGCCAGGTTAGCATCGGTAGCTTTTGCCGGTTTGTTATTTACCAAAGCCCAGGTATAACCACCATCTTTTGTAAGCTGGATATTTCCATCATCGGTGCCGGCATAAATTAACCCAAAACGTAGGGGTGATTCTGTGATGGTTGTTATCGTTCCAAAGGGTACATTGCCACCTTTGTCGCCACGGGTCAGGTCGCCCATACCTATCATCGTATCGGCTTTGTTCATAGAGCGGAAGAACTTATTGCCACCAAAATAGATAATGTCCTGGTTGTGCTGGCTAATCAAGACCGGTGTTTGCCAGTTATAGCGATACGGTTTTTCGCCCATGCTATGTTGAGGTGTAATGCGTTTAGCGGTTGCCCTAGGTTGCAATTTGTTTAGTCTGGAGTAGTTGCCAAACTGAAAGCCGGTATAAGTAGTTGTATTGTCTCTTGTATCTACCTGCACCTGCATACCATCACCACCCATGATGCTTTTATAAGCATACTCGCCACCAGCGTGCCAGGCCCCGTTTTCTATATTGGTAGATGGGCCCCACCAAACACCGTTATCCTGTAAACCCCCATAAACATTATATGGCTTAGCGGCATCAACTGTTATTGCGTAAAACTGACCTACCGATGGTGTGTTTGCTTTAAACCAATGATCGCCATTATCATAAGTAATATTAACGCCACCATCGTTTCCATTAATTAAATGCGAGTCTTTCTGCGGGTTCACCCACAAAGCATGGTGGTCAGCATGAACCACTGCTTTATCCATATTCTTCCAGCTTTTTCCACCATCGGTAGAAACCTGGGAGGAAAAGCCCAGCGCATAAACCTTATCGGGATTTACAGGCGATACATAGATTTTTGCGAAGTAATATCCATAGGTAAAGAAGATAGGAATTTCCTTTGTGTTTGTCTTTCGCCAGTTACTTCCACCATCATCGCTGCGGTAAACCTCCGCACCAATTGGTGTTCCTTCAAAACCAGTGTTTACATACAGGTAATCATACAGTGCGTTGGGCTTTAGCTGGCCGGTAGAAACCTGTCTTTTTAATTCACTGGCCGAATAACGGTTGGCTAAGCGATTCCGTTTCAGTAAGGTATCAATCCGGCGGTTTTCCAGTGCTGCAAAACCTTCTTTACTGAGCACTTTAATTTCACCTAACGTGTAAACAGATGTGTCCTTTTTGGCCGTGTCTGGTTTGGCTTGTTGGTTATCTAAAATAGCATACACTATTTGTGGATTCTTTGGATATACGGCCAGACCAATCCGGCCTAATATAGCGCCCTGCGGAAAACCGGAACCAGCTTTGGTAAGCAGGCTCCATGTATTGCCTCCGTCAGTGCTTTTGTAAATGCCACTGCTTTTCCCGCTTGCTTCAAAGCTCCATGCCGTGCGGGTACGATACCAGGCGGCTGCATATAGTTCTGAAGGGTTTTGTGGATTTATATCAAGTTCAACCACGCCGGTGTTTGCATCAATAAATAAGGTTCGGTTCCAGGTTTGCCCGCCGTCGGTTGTTTTATAAACACCACGCTCCGTGTTTGGCGAATAAAGATGACCTAACACGGCTACCCAGGCTATATTGTCATCGGTTGGATGAAGTTGAATTTTGCCAATATGATGCGAATCTGGCAATCCCATCCACTTCCAGGTTTTGCCTTTATCTGTGCTTTTATATACCCCCATGCCTGCATAGGATGAGCGACTGCTGTTTACTTCACCACTACCCACCCAAATATTTCCGGTTTTCCAGTTAACAGCGATATCACCGATAGTTAGTATATCGGCGCTATCGAAAATTGGAGTAAAGGATTGCCCATTGTTGGCCGTATGCCATACCCCGCCAGAAGCGTACGCTACATAAAATTCTGTTGGATCGCTGGGGTTGGCATCAATATCTACCACACGGCCGCTCATTACTGAAGGACCGATGTTCTTAAATGCGATACTGTTTAAAACCGAAGCTTTTTCAAGTGCTGCCCGCTGTTGAACAACTTTCATTCTTTCCGCTGCAGGCGTAGGTTTTACCTGAGCATTTGACAAAACTGTAACGAGCAAAAAGGAGAGGAGGAAAAAGCAATAGGTTATTTTTGATACCATAAGTGCAGTCATTTACGTTTAAAGCGATTACCGTCAAACTTACTAAACTATGCGATACCTTATTTCTTTCCTGCTCCTGCTTTCTTTAAATGCCCAGGCGCAGTTGAAAAGCTTTATTATTGGCCAGCGTGGCGATACCTTAAACCGTGTAAATGCCAAGGGACAAAAACAAGGTCCGTGGTTTATACATACCGATCCTTTACGTGGCGAGCCGGGTTACGAAGAAGAAGGTTATTTTAAAGACGACAAGAAAACAGGACGGTGGGTGCGCTACTCCTTGCAAGGCGATAAACTGGCTGTAGAAAATTA
>DASQMG010000068.1:0-12409 GCA_035645595.1 Flavisolibacter sp.
CGGAGAGCATCTTTATTTTGCCTACCCCTTCCCCCGGGGTCTGTACAAGGGAAAGAAGCAGTTGGGTAAAGTGAGCCATCAATCGGCTGATGCTTTGCCCGGAGAACAGATCGGTACAGTATTCTACAAGGCCACTGATGCCGTGCTGGGTTTCTTTCAGCGAGAGCGTCAAATCAAACTTTGCCGTTGTATGGGCATGGGCTTCCTTGATCACCTCCACTTCCCCCAGCTTTAGTGGCTGGCTTGGCGGCGTATTCTGCCACACCATCATTACCTGAAAAAGGGGACTTCTGCTCATGTCCCTTTCCCGCACTACGGCCTCCACTACTTTTTCAAAGGGCACATCCCCGTGCTCATAGGCCTGCAAGGTGGTGGTCTTTACCTGCTGCAGCAGCTCTGTAAAGGAAAGCTCCTGCCGCACTTCACTGCGCAGGGCCAGCGTATTGACAAAAAAACCAATGAGACTTTCCAATTCCGTATGCTGGCGACCAGCAATAGGCGTACCCACACAGATATCCTGCTGCCCGCTGTAGCGGTACAGCAGTACTTTAAAGGCGGCAAGCAGGGTCATAAACAAGGTGGTGCCCTGCTGCTGACTGAGTTGTTGCAGTTTTTCTTTTAGCTCCTTGTCTATGGTAAAGTGGCTAACGGCTGCTTTGGTGCTTTGTACTGCAGGCCGGGGAAAATCAGTAGGCAGCTGCAGGGGAGAAACCCCGGAGAGCTTTTCTTTCCAGTAGGCTACTTTTTTGTCCAGCAACTCTCCCTGCAGGTACTGCCGCTGCCAGATAGCATAATCTGCATACTGGATGGGCAAAGGAGATAAAGAGGTTGGGCGGTTTTCCTGGAAAGCCCTGTAAAGCTCCGCTACTTCTTTAACCATGATTGAGCGCGACCAGCCATCCGACGCAATGTGATGCAGCACCAACACCAGGAGCTGTTCCTCCTCAAGTGTAATCAGATGCGTCCTTAACATATAATCCCTGCTGAGGTCAAAGGGCGCGCTGATAAGTTGATCAATGTATTGGCGTAGGCTTTCCGGGTCGTGTTGATATATTGTACCATCCACTATAGCTAATTGCCAGTGATCCTTATTTAAGATATGCTGGAAGGTTATGCCTTCTTCTTCTTTAAACACAGAACGCAACACCTCATGGCGCCCCACTATACTTTGTAAAGCAGCCTCCAGCGCTTCTGCATCTAACCTGCCTTTTAGGCGCAGTACAGCCGGTACGTGGTAATGTACACTGCCTTCCAGCTGGTCAATGAACCACAAGCGTTCCTGAGCAAAAGAAAGAGGAATACGTTCGTCTCTGGGCTGAGGAGCAATAGACGGAAGCAATACTTCTTTGTTTTGTGCCTGAAGACATTCAGCCAACCCGGCCAGGGTAGGATAATCGAATACCTCACTGA
This sequence comes from Flavisolibacter sp., assembly GCA_035645595.1. GTDB lineage: Bacteria > Bacteroidota > Bacteroidia > Chitinophagales > Chitinophagaceae > Flavisolibacter. Next base: position 1,411 of record DASQMG010000068.1, read on the forward strand.
TAGACAGTTCAACAGCTAATTCTTTTCGAATGGCTGATACTACCTGAATCACCAAAAGGGAGTGGCCGCCCATTTCAAAAAAGTTGTCGTGCACCCCAATTTGTTCTATACCCAGTAACTCTTGCCAAATGGCACCCAGCCTGGCTTCTATTTCAGTACGGGGAGCTACATACTGGTTAGCCAATAACCCAGTAGCATCAGGGTCAGGTAAGGCTTTCCTATCCACTTTGCCATTAGTGGTAAGTGGTAAGGCTTCCAGCTCTATCCATAAAGAAGGCATCATGTAGCCCGGCAGTTTGCTTGTTAAGTAAGCGGTTAGCGTTTCCTTGTCGTAGTCTGCATTTGGCACCAGGTAACCAACCAGTTGCTTATTACCCTGCTGGTCTTCTTTAGCTACCACTACACACTCCTGTACCAGCTCACTTTGCTGCACTACATTTTCTACCTCACCCAATTCAATACGGAAGCCTCTTACTTTTACTTGATCATCCATCCTGCCTAAAAACTCAATGTTGCCGTCGGCTAACCAGCGGCCCATATCGCCCGTTGCATACAATCGCTCACCTGTCTTAAAAGGATTGGCAATGAACTTCTCTTTTGTTAACTCTTCCTGGTTTAAATACCCTCTGGCCACCCCTACGCCTCCAATGCAAATCTCGCCTGTAACTCCAATAGGAACCAAGTGCTGATGGTTGTCCAAAATATAGATTTGCGAATTAGAAAGGGGTTGGCCTATGGGAACTTTACCGTTCCTTGTTTTATTGGTTACTTCATTTGTATTGAACTGATAAACCGCACATCCTACGGTTGCCTCTGTGGGACCATATTCGTTAATGATCTCTACATCCACACCTTCATCAAAAAAGGAAGTAAGTTGAGCTGTATGTAATGCCTCGCCTCCTATTACTAGTTTTTTCGTGAGCCATTTTGCTTTTCCTTCCCCGATGGTTGCTTGTAATAAAGGCAGGTGTGAAGGAGTTATTTTGACAAAATCATAGGGAGCATTGTTTTGAAAACCTGGGTCTTCAAACACGTTAGCCCACTGCTCTGATGCAATCACAATTGCTTTACCTTTTAATAAAGGCATAAACAAAGCTGTGAGAGAAGCGTCAAAAGCGTAAGAGAAGTGAACAAAACTTCCTGAGTTATTTTGCTGCTCTTTTACATACTGCGCTCTACTATTTAACAGGTAATTCAATAAGCTTCGGTGTTCAATCATCACGCCTTTAGGAGTACCGGTAGAACCAGAAGTATAAATCACATACGCCAGGTTAGATGGCTGTAAAGCACTGGCCACACTACTGCCGGGCTGCTTACTAATTTCTACATGCTGTTCGTCTATAGCTATTACCTCACGGCCTGATGTACTTGATAGCTTTGAGCGAACCGCTTTACTACTGAGCACTATTCTTGCTGCTGTATCTTGCAGCATATAATTGATTCTCTCCGCCGGGTACTCCGGATCTATGGGCACATACGCTCCGCCGGCCTTCAGAATTCCTAAGATGCCGACGATCATCTCTATACTACGTTCAATACAGATGGGCACCAACGTCTCTTCCCTTACTCCTTTGCTCTTCAGGTAATGGGCCAACTGATTACTCCTGGCATTGAGCTGCTGATAATCCACCCGCTCCTGTTCAAATACTATAGCTATGGCCTCAGGTGTTTCTTCAACCTGCTTCTCAAATAAAGCTACAAGGGTCTTCTCTTCGGAATAATCTACCGCTGTATCATTAAACTCATACAACAGCCGGCGCTCCTCTGCTGCCGGGAGAATTTGCAATGTGCCTAGCCTTTGCTGTGGTTCCTGTACCACAGCCCGCAGCACCTGCTCATAATGCGTAACCATCCGACTGATCGTTGTTTCATCGTACAACTCTGTGCAGTACTCTACAGCCCCATGAAGACCAGCAGGGGTTTCCCGCAAATTGAAAGTGAGGTCGAACTTCGATATGGTATGATCAATAGCTACCGCCTGCAGCTGCAATTCTGCTAAACGCAACTGCGGCACTTCCGGAGTGTTATGTAGTGACAGCATTACCTGAAACAGGGGAGAGCGGCTCATATCCCGTTCTTTTACTACAGTTTCCACTACTTTTTCAAAAGGCACTTCCTGGTGCTCGTAGGCTTCCAGAGTTGTGGCCCGTACCTGTTGCAGCAGTTCTGTAAAGGAAAGCTCCTCCCGCACTTCACTGCGCAGGGCCAGTGTATTGATAAAAAAGCCAATAAGATTTTCCAGCTCCGGCTGTTGGCGACCGGCAATGGGCGTACCCACACAGATATCCTGCTGCCCACTATAGCGGTACAGCAGTACTTTAAAGGCGGCAAGCAGCGTCATAAACAAGGTGGTGCCCTGTTGTTGACTGAGTTGTTTGAGTTTTTCACTTACATCTTTATCAAACGTAAAGTAGGCAACAGCGCCTTTGCTGCTTTGTAGGGCAGGCCGGGGGAAATCAGTGGGCAGTTGCAGGGGCGTAACCCCTGAAAGCTTTTCTTTCCAGTAGGCCAGTTTCCCTTCCAACAATTCTCCTTGCAGGTACTTTCTTTGCCAAATAGCATAGTCCGCATATTGTAATTCCAGGGAAGACAATAAGGAGGGCTGGTTATGAACATAGGCTGCATAAAAAGCAGCTAATTCATTATATAAAATGGTATGGGACCAGCCATCAAAAGAGATATGATGTACCGTTATAACTAATATATGTTCATGCGCATCAAGAATGATAAGGTGCGCACGCAACATATAATCTTCACTCAAATTGAACGGAGCACTGACTAACTGTTCAATGTATTGTTGTAAACCTTCCGTGTTGTGTTGAAGATGAGTGCCATCAATAACTTCCAGTTGCCATCCTTCTTTATGCTTAATGTACTGGTAAACTTCGCCGTCATTCCCCTTAATTGCAGTGCGCAGAACTTCATGGCGTTGTATAATGCTGTGAAGTGCAGATGCCAGCATATCACGATTTAATTCGCCTCTTATACGAAGCACCTCCGGGCGGTGGTACTGCACACTGCCCTCCAACTGGTCGATGAACCATAACCGCTCCTGCCCAAAGGACAAGGGTAAACGTTCAGGCCGGGCTTGTATTTTAATGGGTGGAAGAACGGTAATGCTCAATTGCTGCCTGAAATGGGCAGCTAAAGATTTTATTGTCGGATAGTCAAAGATGTCACCAATGGTAACATCTACTTCCAGTTGTTTACGAATGAGAGATATCAAGTGAATTGCCAAAAGAGAGTGTCCACCCAGTTCAAAAAAGTTGTCGTTTATACCTATCTCCTCAACCTCCAGTAATTTCTGCCAGATGCCTGCTAATTTAGTCTCTACCTCACTTTGCGGTGCTACAGTGTCATTTTCTGGGCTTTTGGTATGGTGTGGGTCCGGGAGTGCCTTCTTATCTATCTTACCATTTGGCAACAGCGGCAGACTTTCCATCTCTACCCATAGCGAAGGCACCATGTATTCGGGTAGTTGGTATTTTAAGTAGGAAACAACAGCTTCGCGGTTCGGGAGACCATCCATTACTATGTAACCTACAAGTTGCTTATCACCCTTATCGCTTTCTCTTGCAAGTACCACCGCCTGTTCCACTAAGCCACTTTGCTTCAGCACGGCCTCAATTTCTCCGAGCTCTATGCGATAACCCCGGATCTTTACCTGTTCATCTATCCGGCCAATAAATTCAATATGGCCATCCTGTAAATATTTTACCAGGTCGCCGGTACGGTATAGCCGTTGCGCACCTTCGTTTTTGAAAGGATTTAAAACAAATTTTCTATCTGTTAAATCGGGATTGTTTAAGTAACCTCTTGCCACGCCATCACCACCGATATATAATTCCCCTGGTACACCCACGGGGCAAAGTGCTTCATCCTTTGTTAATACGTACACCTGGGTATTTGAGAAGGGCCGACCAATAGGGATGGTATTTTTGTAAGTCCTGTTGTCGTTTACAGGGTGCAATAATTTCCCCACCGTAGTTTCGGTTGGACCGTAATGATTAATCACACTGCACTTTGCACCTGAAGCTTTAATGTCTTCAATCACACTTGTGGGCAATGCCTCACCGCCAAAAACAAGCATTTTAGCTGGTAACAGCAGTCCCCACTCGGCCGCAAGTGCCTTCCAGTGAGAGGGAACAATCTTTATGCAATCTATTGCTCTTTCGTTGAAATAATGGTGTAGCTTTTCGGCATTACTCAAAGTTTCTTTTGAAAACAGGTGCAATGCTCCACCAAACACCAGTGAACTATATAGTACAGTGTTCCCCAAATCAGTAGAGATGGCAGAAACCAACGCAAACGACGCACATTGATCTATCTGAATGCTATGTTTCAACCCAAATAGGTAATCAACTAAATTTCTGTGCTCGATTAAGACACCTTTAGGCCGGCCTGTAGAGCCCGAGGTATAGATGACATAGGCAAGATGATTCGGTTTGGGCGAATGGACTATTATGTTTTGAGTAGGCTGAGCAAACAGTTCCTCGTCATCTACCGTTACAATGCCAACACCAGTACCGGTGAAGCACTGTGCATTGCTGCCTTTGCTGGTTACCGCCACCACGGCATTGCTGTCGTTCAAAATGTGGTTAATTCTTTCTGCGGGATACTCCGGATCAATAGGCACGTAGGCAGCACCCGCTTTCATAATGCCCATCATCCCTACAATCATTTCCGGTGAAGGCGCAATGCACAGGGGCACAAGCATTTCTCCCTGCACGCCTTTGCTTCGCAGGTAATGGGCCAACTGATTCGCTCTTTCATTTAACTGGCGATACGTTAATTGATTGTCTTCAAATACAACAGCGACGCTATCGGGCCGAGCCGTCACCTGTTCTTCAAAAAGTTCAACTACGGATTTGTCCTTCGGATACGCAACCGTAGTACTGCTGAATTCCTGAAGTAACTGTTGTTCTTCTGGGAAAGAGAGCATTTTTAACTTGCCGATCTTTTCGGATGGTGCCTTCACAATAGAGGAAAGCAGCTCAAGAAAATGAGCAATAAGTTTCTGAATTGTGGATACTGTATACAGGTTGGTGCTGTAGGCCACGGTTCCCTTTAATCCGGCAGGTGTTTTCGCCAGGAAAAAAGTAAGATCAAATTTAGAGGAGTTGTGTACAATAGGTTGCCTTGTTGCGACTACGTCTCCTAAACGCAGTTCCGGCACCTCGAGGGTGTTGTTTAATACCAGCATGACCTGAAAGAGAGGACTACGACTCGCGTCCCGTTCTTTCACTACGGCCTCCACCACTTTTTCAAACGTTACTTCCCCGTGTTCGTATGCCTGTAAAGTTGTAGCCTTCACCTGCTGCAGCAGTTCTGTAAAAGTAAGTTCGCCCTTGACTTCACTGCGCAGAGCCAAGGTGTTTACAAAAAAGCCAATGAGGTCTTCTATTTCCGGTTGTTGCCGATCGGCAACAGAAGTGCCCACACAAATATCTTCCTGCCCGCTGTAGCGGTACAGCAGTACTTTAAAGGCGGCAAGCAGCGTCATAAACAAGGTGGTGCCCTGTTGCTGACTGAGTTGTTGCAATTGCTCACTTAAAACTTTGGAGAACGAAAAATCAATGCTCGTTCCCACAGAGCTTTGCACTGCAGGGCGAATAAGATCGGTAGGTAATTGGAGGGGCGAAACGCCTGAAAGCTTTTCTTTCCAGTAGGCTAACTTTTTTTCCAGTAACTCTCCCTGCAGGTACTGCCGCTGCCAGATAGCATAATCTGCATATTGCAGCTCCAAAGGCGGCAGTGGTATTGGACTGTTTTCTTCAAAAGCTTTATACAGTGCTGCCAGTTCATTTATAAATACTGAACGGGACCATCCATCAGAAGCGATATGGTGCATGGTAACTACCAGTATGTGTTCCTCCTCGCTGAGTATAATCAGTTGTACCCGCAGCATGTCATCGTGCAGAAGATCAAAAGGCTCGTTGATTAATTGATCAATATATTGTTGTAGGTCCCCGGAACCGCGGCGATGTAACCTGTTGTCAGTGATTTGTAATTGCCAGTGGTCCTTTTCCTTTACGTATTGATAAGTTCCTCCCTCTTCTTCGCGAATGACAGTACGCAGTACGTCGTGCCGGTTGACAATGGATTGCAACGAAGAAGAAAGGGCTGTTATATTCAACTTCCCGGTGAGCTTTAATACGTCGGCTGAATGATACTGCACGCTCCCTTCCAATTGGTGGATGAACCATATTCGTTCCTGACTAAACGAAAGGGGAACATGTTGAATTGAATTACCGTCATGTCTGTTTACCCTTTTGTAATTCCCGGTGGAGCTTTTTGCCTGCCAGGTATTATCGCTTAAAAATTCAATAAGCAGTTGTTTATAATCTCTTATTTGCTGCAGCAAATCGTTATCAATATTCCTGTCATCAGGCACCTTAATCTGAAGCTGACCGTTATTCAGTAGAATGTCAATACCATCCTGCTTTGCAGCATACAGTATACCGATTGCCCGCTTAAATTTATCGTCAGTATTTACCGCTGTATTTTCTATCATATATTAAACAGTTGATAGCCTTTTGTATGCTGTTCTGCCGAGTAATTTCTTAATTGTATTTCTAAATATTTGCCCAATTCGCTGATAGATGTAAACTGAAACAGAACCCGAACGGGAACCGACACCAAAAAATTCCTTTCAATGCTTGCACTCTGGCGCATAACGAGCAGTGAGTGGCCGCCCAATTCAAAAAAGTTATCGTGTATGCCTACCTGTTCTATACCCAACAGTTCTTTCCATATATCAGCTAACCTTACTTCTGTCTCTGTTTGAGGAGCTACAAACCGGTGACCTGAAGGATGATATCCACTGTTTAGGGCAGACAATGCCTTTTTATCCACTTTGCCGTTAATAGTGAGTGGCAGCTTTTCGATTTCTACCCATAAAGAAGGTATCATATAGTAGGGTAACTTATCTTTTAAATAAGCTATCATGCCTTCTCTATCAAAGTTGCCTTCGGATACTACATATCCTACCAACTGTTTGGGCTCATTCGCTTCCTGTTTTGCCAATACTACAACTTGTTTTGTGAAACCGCTTTCCTGAATAACACTTTCTATTTCCCCTAACTCAATGCGGTAGCCCCTGATCTTTACCTGGTCATCCATCCGCCCCAGGTATTCTATGTTGCCATCCGGCAGCCAGCGCCCCAGATCGCCTGTCCTGTACACCCTTCCACCGGTACGAAAAGGATCCTGGATGAATTTCTCCCCGGTTAACTCCGGCCGATTCAAATACCCTCTCGCTACCTGTACCCCGCCAATGCACAGTTGCCCGGCAACGCCCACAGGACATAATTGCCCTACTTCGTCAAGTATATAGATCTGCGTGTTAGCTACCGGCCGGCCAATGGGTAAAGGTGAATACTGTGAAACGTTTTTATCAACCAGGTAAAAGGACGCACATATCGTTGTTTCCGTTGGACCGTAACCGTTGATGATGCTGATTTTATTTTGCAAATACCATTGAACTGCTTCTTTCCGGATTGGTTCAACGCCTATCAATATTTTTTGAAGATAACATTCGCTATAATCTTCAAGAGCAATTGCAACATCGTTTAGATACATTGGATGTATGTAAGCCGCTGAAATCTTCCTCTGATATAGAAATTGTGCAAATGTTGCCGGATCAAAAATAACAGTTGGTTGCGGTATATTTAAACAACCCCCGCCTAATAGTGTACTGAATATTTCAAGCACGGAAACATCAAACACATAGTTACAGGTAAGTATGGTCTGCTCGCCTTGCAGTATTTTATGGTAGCAGGTGTTGATATTTAAATAAGCTTGATGTTCAACCGGTACGCCTTTGGGTTTGCCGGTAGAGCCGGAGGTATAAATAACATAAGCTAAATTACCGGGACTGATGCTTACCTGCAGGTTCCCGGTAGGTTCTTGGGTCAACTCTGCGGTATTAATGTCTATCATCTCAACACCCGCTACCTGCGGCAGCATTGCACTGGTACCATTGCTCGTCAACACTAAAGTGGCTCCGGTGTCTTGCAGCATGTAGCTGATGCGTTCCTGGGGGTACTCCGGATCTATGGGTACATAGGCTGCCCCAGCCTTCAGGATACCAAGGATACCCACGATCATCTCTATGCTGCGTTCAATGCATATCGGCAACAGTCTCTCTATTCCTACTCCTTTGCTCCTGAGGTACCCTGCCAGTTGATTGGCCCGTTCATTCAGCTGCTGGTATGTGAGTTGCTCGTCTTCAAAGACAATTGCTACGGCAGAAGGACTTTCCCGAACCTGGTCTTCAAATAGCTGTACTATTGTTTTATCCCAGGGATAAGGTGAAGTAGTAGCATTGAACTCTTCCAGGAGTTGATGGCGCTCAACGCTTGTCAGCATCGGGAGCGTACTTACTTTTTGACCCGGATCTTTTATAATAGAAACAAGCAACTCCTCATAATGGCCGAACATGCGGTTCATTGTCTGCAAAGTGTACAGATCAGTACAGTATTCTACAATGCCGTGCAAGCCGTTATCTGTCTCTGTTATTGTAAAGGTTATATCAAACTTTGTTTTATTGTATGCAAAGGCATACTGCGTCAACTCTACTTCTCCCAAAAAGCGTTCGGCAACGGGTGGGGTATTTTGCCAAACAAACATTACGTCAAAGAGGGGGTTTCTGCTCAGGTCCCGCTCCTTTACTGTGGCTTCCACTACTTTTTCAAAAGGCACGTCCCCATACTCATATGCCTCTAAAATAGTGGCTTTTACCTGCTGCAGTAGGTCTGTAAAAGAGAGGTTACCTTTGACTTCACTGCGCAAGGTTAGTGTGTTGATAAAAAAGCCAATCAGTTGTTCTACTTCCGGTTGTTGCCGGTCGGCAGCAACACTACCTACACAAATATCTTCCTGCCCACTGTAGCGGTATAATAAAACTTTAAAGGCGGCAAGCAGCGTCATAAACAAGGTGGTGCCCTGTTGTTGACTGAGTTGTTGCAATGCTTTACTTACTTTTATGTCCAGGTGAAATTCAGCAACGGTTCCCAGGGAGCTTTGCACTGCCGGGCGAACAAGGTCGGTAGGTAATTGGAGGGGCGAAACGCCTGAAAGCTTTTCTTTCCAGTAGGCTAACTTTTTTTCCAACAATTCGCCTTGCAGGTAACGGCGTTGCCACAGCGCATAATCGGCGTATTGCAGCTCCAAAGGCGGCAGTGATATCGGACCATTTTCTTCAAAAGCTTTATACAGTGCAGCAAGTTCTTTTATAAAGACAGAAGTTGACCATCCGTCTGAGGCAATATGATGCATGGTTGCTATCAGCACATACTCTTCCTCGTTAAGCGAGATCAGATGTGCTCTAAGCATATCATCACTGGATAAATCAAACGGTTCGTTGATAAGTTGCTCTATGTATTGTTGTAAGCTGTCGGAACTATGTCGGTATAGCTTGTTCTCAACAACATTCAGCTGCCAATGATTTTTTTCTTTGATGTGCTGATATGGCTTCCCATTTTCATCTTGCTGAATGACGGTTCGAAGTACCTGATGCCGGTTAACAATAGTTTGCAGGGCAGAAGCCAACGCGTTTTTGTCCAATCTCCCGGTGAGCTTAAAGGCCATGGGTAAATGATACTGTACGCTGCCCTGTAGCCGGTCAATAAACCACAGCCGGTCCTGGTTAAACGATAAAGAAATGCGCTCTGGCCGGGATTGTAAACTTATAACAGGTAAGGTTAATCCCCGCTGCTGTTTTTGCAGGTGTACAGCAAGGGTTGCTACGGTTGAGTGAGCAAACAAATCTTTCACAATCATCTCTAACTCTAACCGCCTGCGAACGGCTGCTATCAGGCGCATCGTCAAAAGCGAATGGCCACCCAATTCAAAGAAATTATCGTGTATACTAACCTTGTTTACTTTCAATACCTCTTGCCAAATACCAGCTAATTTCGTTTCTATTGGGTTGCGGGGCGCAATGTAACTGCTGCTGGATAAATCCTCTGTATAGGGATCGGGCAAGGCTTTTTTATTTATTTTACCGTTAGCGGTTACAGGCAGATTCTCCATTTCCACCCAAAGAGAAGGCACCATATATTTCGGCAGCTTTTCTTCAAGGTAAGCGAGTAAGGCCTCTTTGTTAAACTCACCCTCCGGTATTACATAACCAATTAGTTGCTTGTGGCCACTGCTGTTTTCTTTGGCTAAAATAACGCCTTGTTTTACCAACGGACATTCTTGAAGTATACTTTCTATTTCCCCCAACTCGATGCGGTAGCCCCTGATCTTTACCTGGTCATCAATCCGGCCGAGGTACTCAATATTGCCGTCCGGCAGCCAACAGGCTAAGTCCCCTGACTTATATAATCTTGCTCCTGGTTTCTCAGAAAAAGGATCAGGGATAAATTTGTTTGATGTTAACTCTGGTTGATTCAGATAGCCTTGCGCCACCTGAACGCCGCCAATATATAACTCTCCTGCCACGCCAATGGGCATCAATTCATGAGTATTACTTAAAACATATAAACGAGTATTGTCAATTGGTTTTCCAATAGGTGGTAACTGTTGTAAAACCGAGTTTGAATCAATCGTGTAACTGCTTACAACGTGCGCTTCAGTAGGTCCATATTGGTTAATGATTTTGATACTGCTTTTTTGCATCCAATCATATATGTCATTGGTAAGCTTCAACTGTTCACCCGCCGTTATTATTTCTTCGAGAGGTAATGACCTGCAGTTATGTGCATGTATATGTTCAACAAAATTTTTTAAAACGATGTAAGGAATGAACAAGTGGGTAATGGCATATCGGTGTATGTCTTTGAGTATCTCGGCCATATCAGTGCGGCGATCCGACTGAATGAGATGAAGGGTACTGCCAAAACATAATGTAGAGAAAATCTCCTGGAAACTAACATCGAAATTCAGGCTGGCAAACTGCAAAACACGCCTGTTCTTATTTTGAAATTGTTTTTGTTGCCACAACAGCAGGTTGACCATTCCATTGTTGGGCATTTTTACGCCTTTGGGTTTA
>DASQMG010000069.1:0-2194 GCA_035645595.1 Flavisolibacter sp.
CCAATCCTTTGCAAAGCTAAGGCGTCCGTTGTCCGATGAAACAAAATTTGAACTAAACAACCGCCTTATATAATTCAAAACCCTTCATATTTATGAAGGGTTTCCTGTTTGTTAACTTCCAAAGACTGTGTTTAGGAAATGGTTTTCCTGTCGTTCCTTCTTTTGGAGTAGTAAGTCCCTTTTCTCTTAGTGCCATACTTTGTTTTGACGCCCGGGGTACCATTTAATACACTATTCTCATTGGCATTTCGCTGCGCATTCCCATTAGCATGGGCATTAGCGTTACTTGAGCCATTCACCCTTGAATTATTTGCCTTTGTGTGTGTAGTCGTGGTGGTAGTTACTTTAACACGGTTACCACTGTTTCCGTTTTGCCCAAAGGCTAAGGCGCTAACGAACAAAGCAGCAAGAGGCAATAAAATTTTACTTGTTTTCATATGTTACGTTTTATGCTCTTACCCTTGAAAACTTCGTACCACGATTATGTAACAAAGACAAAAGTTGAATGAATTAAGTTAAATGATTTGCCATTTGCTTACGAAATGATCGGAATAAATCCTAAACTCTTAGGGCACTAAAAATTCAAAATCACTCACTTAGTGCTGATGGCCGGTTCAAACGTAGCATCCATAATTTCTCTTTTATCAAAAGTGTTTAAGGACGAATGATTTCACGATAACGTTAGTTCGTTCACCGGACAATAAGCATGGCTTTGGAAAAGATGAGACATACAAAAAAGGCATTACGCTATGTTCCGGTAAGATCTATTTATTTAATTTATGCGCATAAGGTTGAAAAGGGGGTATTACTAGGCCCCTGGCCGGATAATAACACCATCGTCAAAATTTGCATTCATCGCGGCACGGTCAGGATTTAGCTTTGCAGACCAACGGCCGGCCCTGTCTGCCAGCATTCTCTTACTGGTTTCCTAAAAGGGATAGTAACTTTTTCATGCGGATCTGCTGTGCCCCAAATGGCTATTGGTTTATAGCGTTGTCATATTAAGTTGTTTCCAAAAACGACGGGCGTCGTAGCATTTGCCATGCGCGGTAAGCACACAAACGAACAACAAGAAATTATACCCGCTTCTACATAAACGATTATTTTTTCAATTCAATTTCAAAAACGGTATTGATCTTACCGGGTAAATTATAATGCTGGTACGTTGGCTTTTTTATGTTGATAAAAACGTTGTTGGTTGTTGTATCTCCCCACCATTTATTCTCGATGTAGAGCTCTGTTTTATCACTTAGTAACCTTGCTTTTACAACCTTGTCCTGATAGTTTTTCAGGTTGATATGTGCAAGCTGTGGATTCATAATATGTGCATACAACTTGTTGCCATTTTGTGTAAATCTTCCCCAGTCGGGCTTTGCCATTTTAGCTACGCCACAAGCATAAATGCTTTCTCCGTTTAACTTCATCCATTTGCCTACTTCCTGTAAAATTTCAATAGAAGCTGAAGGGATGTTACCCCTCGCATCAGGACCGACATTCAGCAATAAATTACCACCTTTGCTTGTACAATTTACCAGTGTATGGATAATAAGCTCCGGGCTTTTCCATTCGTAATCGGTAGCACTGTAACCCCAATGATTATTCAGCGTAAGACAAGTTTCCCACGGCACTATTTTTCCATTCGCATTTACATTAGGTGCTTCCGGCACACCTTGCTCAGGCGTTTCAAAATCTCCAAGCGTATTGACGTCCCCAATCTTCCCGGTGCCATCTCCCATCAGGCGGTTATTCAGAATAATCCCAGGTTGGTTTTTTCGTACCATCTGCACTAATTCTTTCGCCTTCCACTTATCGCCTTTCATTTCCCCGTACGAAAAGTCGAACCACATAATATCCAGCTTACCATAATTGGTGGTCAATTCTCTTATCTGGCCATGCATGTATTTCAGGTAATTTTCCCAGTCGTGCTTCACATTTTTAAATGCTTCGTTGTTGCGCATAGGATGTATAAGATCGCCGTAATGGGGATAGTCAGGATGATGCCAATCAATGACAGAATAATACAAGCCAACCTTTATTCCTTCCGCACGAAAGGCATCCAAAAATTCACGAACAAGATCGCGCCCTTTCAGGTAACTACTGCTTTTGTAATCGGTAAGTTTACTGTCAAACAAACAATAGCCGTCATGATGTTTGGCGGTCATCACCGCATACTTCATACCTGCATCTTTCGCCA
>DASQMG010000070.1:0-12812 GCA_035645595.1 Flavisolibacter sp.
CTTTGGAAGAAACAGATGGCAAAGCAAAATTTATTGAAGACGCATGGCTACGGCCCGAAGGCGGTGGCGGTAAAACAAGAGTTATCGCAGGGGGCAATGTGTTTGAAAAAGGTGGCGTAAATACATCAGTTGTTTGGGGTAACGTGACAGATACCATGCGAAGAGGATTAAACATTGAAGGCGATAGCTGGTTTGCTGCCGGCTTATCATTGGTCATTCATCCACGTAATCCCTTTGTACCAACTGTTCATTGCAATTACCGGATGTTTGAATTATACAATGCAAACGGAGAAGTAACAGATCGTTGGTTTGGCGGTGGCACCGACCTCACACCTTACTATTTATTTGAAGAAGATGTAAGGCATTTTCATCAAACCTATAAAAACGTTTGCGATAAGTTTGATCTCTCTTTCTACCCGGCTTTTAAAAACACCTGTGATAATTATTTTGTAAACACGCACCGCGGCAATGAGCGCAGGGGTATAGGTGGAATTTTTTATGACCATAAAAGAGCGGACCAACATTACAGTATTGATTTTTGGATGAGCGTGGGAAAAGCGTGTGGTGATGCATTTATTGAAGCATACCTACCAATAGTTGAAAGGCGGAAAGCAGCTTTATACAATGCCGACAACAAACATTGGCAGGAAATAAGAAGGGGCCGGTATGTGGAGTTTAACTTGGTTCATGACCGTGGAACTTTATTTGGATTGAAAACGAACGGCAGAACGGAAAGTATTTTAATGAGCCTTCCGCCAACCGTACGTTTTGAATATAACTATCAGCCTGAGCCAGGTAGCGAAGAAGATAAATTGTTACAGGCTTGTTTACATCCGAAAGATTGGGTGTAGAAATAAGAAATAATAAATTTGAAAAAAGCTTTTTATGAGTTCTGCAGAAATGAAAAGGGAGGTGATGGAATTTTTAGAGAAGGCCGATGATGAAATAGCCAAATAGTTGGAAGCCTTTCTTTAAATAATTTCCCCTCCTCTGTCATCCTACCGTCAGGGAAAATGAGGGAAGAGTAATTGCACTTCACAACAACTATAAAAACGCAGATTATATTTTAAACTAAGCCTGACAAATGATCTTACACCAACGTCCCCGTATCCTGCGCAGTTCACTGGCTATCCGCAGCCTGGTAGCAGAAACAGTCATAACTCCTAACGATTTCATTGCACCACTTTTTATTGATGAAGGCGAAGGCCTACAAACAGAAATCGCTTCCATGCCTAACTACTATCGTCGTAGCATAGACCTTACTGTAAAAGAGGTAAAAGAATTATGGAGCATGGGCATAAAATCCGTTCTTCTTTTTATTAAATGCAAGGATGATTTAAAAGATAACACCGGTAAAGAAGCCTGGAATAAGTCCGGTTTAATGCAGCGCAGTATAAAAGCTATCAAAGATGCCGTTCCTGGGATGTATGTAATGACCGATATAGCACTTGATCCTTACTCATCTTATGGCCATGATGGCATTGTAAAAGACGGTGAAATAGTAAATGACCCGACTGTGGAAGCTTTGGTTAAAATGAGCATCTCCCATGCTGAAGCGGGTGCTGATATGGTAGCCCCAAGCGATATGATGGATGGCCGCATCGGTGCTATACGCCTGGGTTTTGAAGAAGCGGGTTTTACAAAAACCGGTATCATGGCCTACAGCGCAAAATATGCTTCCTGCTTTTACGGTCCTTTCAGGGATGCCTTGGACAGTGCCCCGGGTTTTGGTGATAAGAAAACCTATCAGATGGATTATGCCAACCGTACCGAAGCTGTAAAAGAAGCACTGATGGATGTGGAGGAAGGTGCCGATATTGTAATGGTGAAACCAGGCCTGCCTTATCTTGATATTGTTCGGGAAGTAAAAAATGCTGTTGATGTGCCTGTAAGTGTTTACAATATCAGCGGTGAGTATGCTATGATAAAAGCTGCTGCAAAAATGGGTTGGATCAATGAAGACAAAGCAATTATAGAAACACTGACTTGTATTAAACGGGCAGGCGCTGATTTGATCGCGACGTATTTTGCAAAGGATGCTGTTAAACTTCTAAATAGCTGATTGGTAGATAAAACAAAGATTGATGTATTTAGCGGCAGTACTACTATCAAATCACTCTTGGAAGTTGATGTTGAACTGTTTCAGTATAACCTTGTATTCTCTAATTCTATTTTGTAGACGCGTTCTCCGTAATTCAATATAAAACCGGGCCTTGCTCATTAACATTTTATGAATATTTCCAAAAGCCATGAACTTTTCAATCGCGCCCAAACCTCCATCCCCGGCGGTGTGAATTCACCCGTTCGTGCCTTTAAGAGTGTAGGTGGCACTCCATTATTTATGCAGCGTGCCAAAGGTGCTTACCTCTATGATGTTGACGGCAATAAGTACATAGATTATATAGCTTCCTGGGGGCCGATGATCTTAGGTCATGCATTTGAACCGGTGGTAGAAGCGATACAAAAGAAGGTTCTGGATTCAACTTCTTTTGGTGCACCAACTGAACTGGAAGTTGATATGGCGGAGCTGGTAAAAAGCATGGTTCCCAATGTTGATTTAATAAGAATGGTAAGCAGTGGAACCGAAGCCTGCATGAGTGCGGTTCGTTTAGCAAGAGGGTATACCGGTCGAAATAAAATCATCAAGTTTGAAGGTTGCTACCACGGACATGCCGATTCGTTTTTGGTGAAAGGAGGAAGTGGCATGGCTACGCTTAATATTCAAACAGTGCCTGGCGTAACAGCCGGTGTGGCTGCCGATACCTTAACAGCCGCTTACAATGACCTGGAAGCTGTAAAGCAATTGGTGCAAGAAAATAAGGGAGAAGTTGCGGCCATCATTATTGAACCTGTTGCCGGCAATATGGGCTGTATTTTACCGGTGGAAGGTTTTTTGGAAGGGTTACGAAAAATATGCACGGATGAAGGCATTGTTTTCATTTTTGATGAAGTGATGACCGGCTTCCGTTTAGCGCAGGGCGGTGCACAGGAGCGCCTAAGTATTGATGCTGATTTGGTGACCTACGGTAAAGTAATTGGCGCTGGTATGCCAGTTGGCGCTTTTGGTGGCAGACTGGAAATTATGAAACATATCGCACCACTTGGAAATGTCTATCAGGCCGGAACGTTAAGCGGTAACCCACTGGCAATGATCGCTGGCTATACTTTATTATCTCATCTTAAAAGCACTCCATCTATCTATACAGAACTGGAACAAAAAGGAACGTACCTGAACGATGGGCTCCAAAAGGTTTTAGAAACATCGAACATGCCTTTCGTTATCAACCATCTTGGCAGTATGCTCTCTATTCATTTTAGCGATAAGCCAGTGATTGATTTTGGTTCCGCTTCTGCTGCTAATAATGCCTTCTTCAGTAGGTTTTTTCATGCTATGCTGGATAAGGGAATCTATCTGCCGCCATCGGCGTATGAAAGCTGGTTTATGAGCAATGCTCTAGGTAAAGAAGACTTGGACAGAACAATTGAGGCAGCAAAAGAAAGTTTATCTGAGCCGGAACTTTTATAAGTAGGGAAATGTTTGGGATGAAAGGCCCTGCCCCGTAAGCCCGGTTCAGATAAATAAATCACTTGCAATCCCATCAGCCCGCAGCATGCCCTCATCTTTTAGTTGTGCATACCCATTTGTCAATTGTACTAAACCGCTATTTATAAATTTCTGTAAACCCTTTTCAATTCGTTTTCGTTCTGTTTCTCCCCAGGATGCCTGAATTTTATCCAGGTCAATTCCTTCTATGGTTCGCAACGATATCATAAGCATTTCATTCAACTGCTGTGTTGGAGTTAGTATTTCTTTTTCTCTGAGCGGAATTGCTTCGTTACTTCTTTTTATATAAACTGAATTGTTCGCAATGTTCCATCTTCGTTCGGTACCGTTAAACGAGTGGGCGGAGGGTCCGAGACCTAAATATTTAGTTCCTTTCCAGTATGATGAGTTATGCCGGCTTCTAAAACCGGGTTTTGCAAAGTTGGAAACTTCGTAATGCTCATAGCCGGCATCACGAAGCCACTGCATCAGGAGTAAAAACTGCCGGGCCTGCTTCTCGTTATCTACATCAGGAGTTGTTTGCGCATCAATCCGTTTCTGAAGCGGCGTTTTGGCTTCCACTGTTAACGCATAGCAGGAAAGATGGGGGATGCCTAACCCAATGGCTTTATCTACATTTTGCTTCCACATTTCATCAGTCAACAGGGGCGAACCATAAATCAGGTCAATGGTAATATTCTCAAACTCTTTTACGGCCAACTGTAAACTGCCAACTGCCATCTCGCCATTATGCGCCCTGTTCATCCATCGCAGTTCTTCTTCAAAGAAAGACTGCACTCCGATACTCAAACGGGTAATACCTATTGTTTTCCAACCCTGTAATTTGTCGGTGTTTATATCGTCCGGGTTTGCTTCCAGCGTTATTTCAGCATCATCCGCAACTGAAAACTGTTGCCTCAAATCCGAAACCAAAAATCGTAAATCAGAAATAGAAAGAAGGCTGGGTGTACCGCCACCAAAATAGATGGTGTTTACTTCTTCACCTTCTAAATAATCTTTTTCGGCTTTTATTTCTTCGGCCAGTGCCAGTACCAATTCATCTTTATACCGGAGCGATGTGGTGAAATGAAAATTGCAGTAAGTGCAAGCCTGTTTACAAAATGGTATGTGCAAATAAATCCCGGCCAACTTCGTTATCTTTTTTCGTCGTTTATTGTAATAAGTAATGGCTAAGGTAAAGTACAGTTTTGGGGCAGTTATTTTTTTAACAGTACTGTGGGGTACCGTAGCTGCGCAGGGGTATCCTGTAAAATACATAGTTGCAGCCGCTGATACTATGCAGTTAGAGAAAGCTGCACTACCAGCCACTTTCCCTTCCCGCCTGGAAGCCAATAGTTATGTAGCCCGCCTGCTTCCACTTTTACAAAGCAAAGGCTTTATTACCGCTTCACTGGATAGTATAAATATTGATTCAACAGGAGCTGTTATAGCCCTTTTTTTGGGCGATCAGTACAAATGGGGTTCTATTCGTACCCGGGAAAGCGACAGGAGCGTTTTGGAGGCTGTACGGTTTCCTGTTTTAAAAGGAGTTATGGATTTTGCCACTTTTACTGCATGGCAAAAAAAGATATTGGATTATTTAGAGGACACCGGCTACCCGTTTGGAAAGACGTACCTGGACAGTATAGAATTTAACAACACTGAACTAACTGCTTTGCTGAGACTTGAAAAAGGCCCCGTTCATAAAATTGACAGCATACAGGTTACTGGCGATGCTAAAGTAAACATCGATTTTTTGCAAAAATTTTTAGAGTTGCCAAACGGCAGTATTTATAATAAACGAAAGCTACAGGCCGTAGGGAAAAAAATCTCTGAACTTAGTTATATAGAGGAGCAGAAACCGTCTGACTTAACCATGCTGGCTACTGGCTCCACACTTAACCTGTACCTGAAAGCAAAGCGAAGCAGCCAGGTAAACGCTTTAATTGGCTTTTTGCCTAATGCCGAAGTATCTACAGGCAGCAGAAAATTATTGCTGACTGTCGATGCTAATATTCTTTTAAAAAATGCCCTGGGTAATGGAGAAACAATTGGTTTTGTATGGCAGCAATTACAAAAAAGCTCGCCTCGGCTAAACCTGCTTTTTGAACAGCCCTATATTTTCAAGTCGGCGTTTGGGGTAAATTTTTCATTAGACATGTACAAGCGGGACAGTATTTTTCTAAACATTAATATGAACCTGGGGGCTACTTACAGGTTGGGGGATAAGCAAACAGCTTCTGTGTTTTTGCAACGCCGGCAAACGATTGTAAACGGAATCAATGCTGCCAGTATTATTCAAACCAAACAATTACCGCAAGAGGCCGATGTAAGCTCGGTGAACCTGGGCGTAGGCTACGATTTTAATAATACTGATTACCGTTTCAACCCCCGGAAGGGAAACCAACTTGTTATTAGTACCTCTGCCGGGACTAAAAAACTAAGGAAGAATAACCTTATACTGGAATTAAAAGACCCTTCTGATCCCACCTTTAAGTTTGAGCAGTTATATGATACGGTAAAACTGGGGGCTTATCAATTCCGAATCACAGCATCGGGTGCACATTTTCATCAATTGGGAAAGCAAACTACCTTAAAGCTAGGTGCTTATGGCGGAATTTACCAAAGTGCCAGCTTCTTCCGCAACGAGTTATTTCAAATTGGCGGCAACCGCCTGCTACGTGGGTTTGATGAGGAAAGCCAGTTTGTTTCACAATATGGAGTAGGAACCGTAGAGTTTAGGCTACTAACCGGTCTGAACTCTGCTTTTTTTGGCTTCATAGATGGTGGCTGGGGTAAACATCCTTTGTCTAAAGTTCAAACGCATACATATATAAGTGCCGGGGCAGGCCTTTCCTTTCAGCCGAAAGCGGGCCTTATTAATGTAACCTTTGCCTTGGGTAAGCGTAACGATACTGACTTTAACCTGCGTCAATCTAAAATCCATATTGGTTTCGTTTCTTTTTTCTGATGCTATTTCGCAGCACCTATTTTTGCAAGCCGTGAGGTATTTACTGATTATCGTTCTCTTTTTTTTGTTGGCGGATGTAGCTGCACAATCTGCACCCGATTCTTTAATCAGGACTGATTCGGCCCGGGCAGATACTACTGTAATTACCACGCCGGTAAAAGATACCATACGGCCGGTTTTGAAATATCCTTTTAATTCCGATTCTTTTCTTTATCGGGACCGGTTGTTTTTCAACTTTACAAACCCGGTGCGCTATACTATTTCGGAAAGGGCCTGGCAGGGTAGAGAGGCGATTTTTTATTTCATCATTGTTTTGCTCATTACATTCGCCTTCATTAAAAACAGTTTTTCACGGTACCTGGCCGATCTTTTCAGCTCCTATTTCAGAACCACGGTCCGGCAACGCCAAATCAAAGATCAGCTTCTGCAAAGCCCTTTGCCCTCTCTGCTCTTCAACCTTTTCTTTGTTGTTAGCTCTGCAATATTTCTAAGCTTAATTTTTCAGCATTTTAAGTTAGGCGGCAGCTACCCGTTTTGGGCGCTGGCAGCCTATTGTGCCCTTGGAATTGGGCTTATTTATAGTGGTAAATTTTTGGTATTGAAGTTTTTTGGCTGGGTTTTTCAAATGAAGGAGGCAACCGACACTTATATTTTTATTGTTTTTTCCACTAAGAAAATTATGGGAGTGGTGTTGTTGCCTTTTACTGTTTTGCTGGCCTTTACCTCAGGGGATCTTGCTGTTGTGGCTGTAACGCTTAGTCTGATTGTGGTTGGCGCACTGTTCGCTTACCGGTATTTTTTATCTTTTGTTTCCGTAAATAGGAAGATAACAATCAACTTTTTCCATTTTCTTATTTACCTAACAGGCTTTGAACTTCTTCCTCTGTTGTTGATTAACAAACTGTTGTTCAATTTTCTAAGGGAAATGACTTAGTTTTGCAGAACGTTAGCCACAAACCGCACCATGGTAAAACACACAGGGGTTAAAGCCACAAAAGAGGCCAAAAGCAAAAAAAAAGTACTCATTACTCAACCGAGGCCCGAAAGCGATAAGTCGCCCTATTTCGAGTTAGGTAGAAAATTTGGTGTAGAGCTGGACTTTTATCCCTTTATACATTTGGAGGCTATTCCCGCAAAAGATTTCCGTAGACAAAAGATTGATATTGCCGCACATACTGGTGTTATTCTTACCAGCCGCAATGCTATCGATCACTTTTTCAGGGTTTGCGAAGAAATGAAAGTAGCTGTTTCGCAGGACACGAAATATTTCTGTATTACCGAGGCAGTAGCACTTTATCTTCAAAAATTTATTCTTTACCGTAAGCGCAAGGTTTTTTATGGTGCCGACGGTAGCAATAAGAGTTTCCTTGATGTAATTAATAAGCACAAAGGCAGTGAGAAGTTTTTGTATGTATGTTCGGAAAACCAACAGGATAGTGAAATAACCGGTTGGCTAAAATCCAATAGTTGCGATTTCTCTTTAGCTTTTATGTATCGCACCGCCAGTAATGATGTAAAAGAGATTCTGACCCAAACCGAATATGATGTTATTTGCTTTTTTACACCAAGTGGGGTAAAGAGCCTCTTTGATAACATGCCCAAGTTCAAACAGAATGGGACAGTAATCGGGGCTTTCGGAAGTAATACGTCAAAAGCTGTTGAAGAATCTGGTCTGAAATTAGAAATTAAAGCACCGCAGCCCCAAACGCCCTCTATGGTGGCAGCGCTTGATAAATACCTCGCAACTGTTATTCAAATAAAGTAACTGATTAAGTATTATTAAATTCCCAGGCTAAAAACGGATTTTCTGTTCATTTTAAATGGCCCCTTATAAACAGTCGTGATTATGGGCCCAGCGATTATATGAAATAACTTCTCATTCTCGCTTAAAAAAGTGAACGCCACAAAAAATTACTAGTAAGGAAAAGCAACCGCTGTAATTACCATCCCAAATTCACCAATCCTTGTTGTTCACAAAACAACCAAGTTGTTTTTTAAATAATAAGAAATTATGTGATGCCTGCTAACAAAGAATTTTGGGGTGAAAGCCACATTTTTTTAATAGAGGAAATACGTGCATAGCAACCGGTAATTACGCAGAATAATCTATCAAACCCTTTATTAACCGAATAATTTCAATAAAATACAATATTCACAATATTCATCCGTTTCTGTTTTTACGTTGAAACAATTTTTCGACTATTGGAAATGAGAAAAAATATTTTTAACCTTGTCCAGTCCTTCAAAGCAAACAATTATATTTGTCCAATACCCAAGAATATGATTCTGAGAAACCACTACTACACGCTTATTACTCTATCCGCCTTATCACTTGCCAGTTGCGGGATCATCGGAAAAAAGAACAAGGCAGGCGTTTTACCAAATGATGGTCAGGTGCATGGAGTTGCTCCCGGCGGGCGTTATGTTTTGCCTAAACCTCCTGGCATGGTGTATATTCCCCAGGGTACTTTCCATATGGGGCCGAGCGATGAGGATCCGGCTTATGCGTTTAGTGCACGTAACCGTTCGGTTTCTATTAGCGGCTTTTGGATGGATGCCACTGAAATTACCAATAATGAATATCGTCAGTTTATAGAATGGGTACGTGATTCAGTTGCTGCCCGCAAGTTAGGTGCCCCGTATGTAAAGGCTGATGCCGATGGTACAGAGCATGTTGACTTTGCAAAAATGAAAACTGTAAAATGGGGCGATCCGAAAGTGGTTGAACAATTGAATGATATGATCATTCCTGAACCAGACCGTATTCGTGGAAAAAAAGAATTAGATCCTACAAAAATAGTTTACCAATTGGAGCGCTTCGACTTAAAAGAAGCGGCACAGAGGTCGAATGCAGGCAAACCCCGTTCTCAATTTATAGAGCGTTTTCCTGTATCTGTTTACCCTGATACCTTAGTTTGGATGCGTGACTTCTCTTACTCTTATAACGAGCCAATGACGAAGCGCTATTTTTCTCACCCTGCTTTTGGCAACTACCCGGTGGTAGGCGTAAACTGGAAAATGGCAGAGGCTTTCTGTAATTGGAGAACGCTTTACTTGAATGCTTTTCTTGAAGGTAAAAACAGGGTTCAGGAGTCAGACTTCCGCCTTCCAACAGAAGCGCAGTGGGAATATGCAGCCCGTGGAGGCCGTTCTCAGTCAATGTTCCCTTGGGGTAATTATTATTTAAGAAATAAAAAAGGATGTTTACTGGCCAACTTCAAGCCAGGACGTGGTAACTATCCTGAAGATGGTGGCTTCTACACCGTACGAGCAGATGCCTACTGGCCTAACGATTATGGTTTGTATAACATGAGCGGTAACGTTGCTGAATGGACCTCATCCATTTACTATGAAGGTTCTTATACATTTCAGCACGATATGAACCCAGATGTTCGTTTTAATGCAAAAGACAACGATCCTCCCAAAATGAAGCGCAAGGTATTACGTGGCGGAAGCTGGAAAGATGTAGGTTATTACCTGCAAACCGGTACCCGCACTTACGAATACCAGGATTCGACTAAATCGTATATTGGTTTCCGCACTGTAATTGACTTACCAGCACAAGCAGGTGGCCGCCGTAGCAAATAATTTCATCAGGCTAACATTTTTTCTTTGGTAGCGAGGCTGATCAACAGCCTCCTTACCCTTGTATTGTCAAATTTTAAACTCTAATATCAAACCCTTCTTTTAAAAATCAGTAATTTATGGCAGTTGCTATCCCACCTAAAATCAGTAAGTACGTTGACGTAGCCGTTTCATTTGGTGCCGCCCTTGTAATATGGGGTGCCCTTCGTAAAATCACACATGCCTCCGATGCCGAAACCTGGCTTTGGATTGGTTTAACCACAGAAGCTGTTATCTTCCTTTTATATGGTATTTTGTATTTAATATATCCAGTAGAAAAAGGGGTAGGACATCCTGAAGAAACATTAGTAGAGGCTGTAACGCCACAAGGAAAAGTTTTAAATCAAATGGATAAGGCTTTAATGGAAGCCGATATTACACCAGCTAACTTGAGCCGCTTAAGCGATGGTTTCAAGAAGTTGAATACCACTATCACTAATATGAATGATATTACTGATGTAGTTGCCGCTACCGGGGATTATACAACTAAAACAAGAGAGGTGACATCTGCCTTAACTCAGGTTAAAGACGCATATGTTTCGGCAGCTAATTCTGTTGGTGCTTTTAATTCAGCGTCAGATGGAGCAAGAGTATTTCACGATCAGATCCAGGTTTTAACCAAAAATCTTTCTTCTTTAAATACAATTTACGAACTGGAACTGCAGGAAAGTAACAACCACCTCAAAGCATTAAATGGCTTTTACAGTAAGTTAGCTGAAACCTCACAGGTAATGGTTAACAGTGCAGAAGATGCAAAAAAAGTACAACAAGAAATTGGCGGCCTGGCTACCAACCTTACCAAGCTTAATGGCATCTACGGTAACATGTTAAGCGCTATGCAGGGCCGTTAATCAGTCCTGTTCAATATCCAAATGAATTAAACCAATAAATTACTCAACGCAAATAAAAATAGATTATGGCACTTCCTAAAGAGCCGCGGCAGAAGATGATCAACCTGATGTATCTGGTGTTAACAGCCTTGTTAGCGCTAAACGTATCAGCTGAAATTCTGAATGCATTTAAAACCGTGGACAATAGCCTTGACAAAACCAACAGTACAATAAATATCTCTACCTCCAACGTAATGGAGTCGTTCAAGTTAAAACTGGCTGACCCAATTACAAAAGAGAAAGCTGCAATATGGTACCCTAAGGCAGACCAGGCGCAGAAGCTTACTGCAGATATGTATAACTACATTGAAAATCTGAGAGCGTTCATAAAAAAAGAAGCAGGATACGATCCGGCAGCTAAACAAGGTGATTCCACTTATAAAGAAGATAACCAGGACATTCCTACCCGTATCATGATAAAGGAGGGCAAAGGAAAAGAGTTGCAGCAAAAGATGGCTACCTATAGGGCTGAAATGCTGAAGCTTGTTGCTGATAATAAAAGAGCGGAATATGAAAAAGGCATGCAGGTAGATGTTAGTATGCCAAAAGGTTTAGCAGGTGGAAGCAAAACATGGGAGGATGCCTATTTCCACATGGTGCCAACGGTAGCTGCTTTAACCATTTTACGCAAATTTGAGAATGACGTTAAAACAACGGAAAACAGGATTGTAAATCATTTGCATGAGCAGGTAGGTAAAGTAGAAGTCATCTTCGATGCTTTTGAAGCTATCGTAGGCCAAAATTCAAAATACCTTATGCCCGGCCAAGAGCTCGAAATTACTGCCGGCTTAGGAGCCTTTAGTAAAAAGACTTTGCCTACTATTACTATTGGAGGTGCTAATGTACCCCTTAATGAAAAGGGAATGGCGGTTTATAAATCTGCTGCCGGTACACTGGGCCAACATACTATTCCGGTCAATGTTACGTTTTTAGATCAGGATGGCAAGCAACAGACAAGAACCTTCCCTGTTGAATATACAGTAGGCCAGTCAAACGCTTCGATTGCACTTGATAGAATGAATGTTCTTTATATAGGTGTTGATAACCCGGTTTCTATTGCAGCGTCCGGTGGTGGCGATGACAAAGTGCAGGTTTCTATTAGTGGAGGTAATGGCTCAATTTCCAAGATCTCTGCCGGAAAGTACAATGTGAAAGTAGGATCACCAACTGAAGATTGTATCATTACAGTAAATGTAGATGGGAAAGTAGCTGGTTCATCTAAATTCCGGGTTCGGAATATTCCTGCACCGTCTGGAACTGTAGGTGGATTTGCCTCTGGAGACAACGTGAACGCCGGTGCCTTTAAAGCGCAAGCTGGTGTGGGTGCTTATATCAAAGATTTTCCTTTCGATATTAAGTACGATGTGATTAGCTACAGTATGTCCATTGATACCGATGATGGTGATGTGGAAACTGCAGATGTTCAGGGTGTTTATTTTAACTCCCAGGCAAAGAGCATCATTAATCGCCTTGTAAAGCCGGGCAAGATGGTGACGATTGACAATTTGAGAGCAAGAGGACCTGATGGAAGGTCGTTTAAGATAGGTACTTTAGTTTATTACATTAAATAAAGGTTGAGCATGAAAAGCCATATTATAAAATTCTGCTTCTTTGGTTTGCTGCTTTCAGTAGTTGCCGCCTCGGCTAACGCCCAGCGTCCGGCCAGAAAAAGAAATGCTGCTAATACAACGCAGCCTGCCAGCACAGAGGAACAAACGCAGCAGAACAACAATACCCGCCAGCCATCAGGCTATAACCCGTATGGTAATGTTCCCATTGAAAC
>DASQMG010000071.1:0-9137 GCA_035645595.1 Flavisolibacter sp.
TCACCGTCTGTATCCTGCATGGCAAACCTGAAGAATTGCGAAGTAGCCACACCCTGCGAAAGGTTTGTCCACGATACGCCATCATCAGTGCTCCGGTAGATGCCGCCATCAGAACCGGCATATAAATAATTATTTAACGGGTTAAAGGCAATAGCATGCACATCGGGATGAATGTACTCTGACGCAACCCCCTGTCCTTCGCGGTAAATAGTAGCGTATTGCATGGCCGAACCACCATTATTTCCGGTACTGCGCCACACATTTAAAGCACAGGTAACCACATAGCTGGCCTCAGATGGTTTAACGGTAACGCCCAGATCATAACCTGATTGGTCGCCGGTGCCACTACCGTTCTTTTGACTTCCCAAAATATTAGGCGAATTGCAGCGACGGGTAAAGGAAACGCCGCTGTTGGTACTTCTGAACAAACCCGTAAAAGTGCCCGAGGAAGGAACGCCTCCGCAAAGGGCATAAACGTAATTAGCATTGTTGGGAGACACGGCTAATTCAATGCGCGTATTTCCGTTAGTAAAATCAAAGGTCGAAGTGTTCCAGGTTCCTGTACGGCCACCATCGGTAGAATAAAATACATCGGTGGCAGAGCTGGCATAAACTGTAGAATCATCATTGGGTTTAAATTTTACATCCCAATAGTCTCCGGTTCTAACCTGGGTCCATGTGTTCCCACCATTAGTAGTACGCCATAAACCCTGATTGGTGGCAGCAAACAAATAATTACCGTTGGTTGGTGATACTGTTAAACGATGGCCCACGAAGTCCGAAGCCCCCGTATAAAGATTACCGGTCTGTGTCCACGTGCTTCCTCCATCAGTGCTTTTGAAAACACCAATGCAACTGCCTGATGAACCATAATCAAATACCAGGTAACCGGGAGTGTGCGAATCGCCGTCACCTGAAAGAACATAGATGACATTTCCGTTAGTTGGGCTTACCGCTATACCCGCAACGCCAAGGGCAGGCAGCGAATTTGTAATAGGAGTCCAGGAAGTGCCGCCATCGGTTGTTTTCCAAACACCCCCGGTTGGCGATCCTATAAAGATAATATTAGCATTGGAGGGATGAAATGCGATACGGTCAATACGGCCCAGCCCTTCGATATCGCCGGAGTTGGTAGTGCCATCATCAAAAGGTCCGATGGAGGTCCATGCACCATAAGCATTTTCCGTTTTAGCGGTTTTAGTACTTGGCGCTGTTTCGGAGCCTTGTCTGCCCTGCGGCGCCCAGGCATCTTTATCAATCAGGTGCCCCCATTTTTGATTGGCGTCTTGTGTTGCATCAAAATTTTTTTTGTTGATGTTTACAAATTTTCCTTCACCATCTACATGGCTTAGCATCCACCATTCCCAGCGCTTCCAAAATACATAATCGTCTTCAAACCTTTCTTCATCATTGATCTTAGAACGCTGTGCTTTTCCTTCGCCTTCGTAATAGGCATCTACTTCTTTCATTATTTCCTGCACGGTTGTTTTTCCCTGCAGCCTGGCGGCTAGGGCTGTAGGCAGATTTTTTTGTGCAAACGTTACAGCCGAACAGACAAGTGCAATAAGTATAAAAACATATTTCATAAAACAGTTATTGGAGGGTTAACCAGTTTCTTTTTTATTGTTGCTTTATCTCTTTTCTAAAACGGCAACCCGTTTTTGAAGACCTTCAGCCTCTTTTTTTAACTGGATCACGTACAAGGTGAGTTCTTCAACTTTTTCCAGCAGGCGTTTTTGCATGTCACCCAGATCAAAGCCTTTTTCCTTTTCTATTTCCGCGGCTGATGGCATATTAGGCAGGTGATTGTTTTTGCGGATGTATTTTTCCAGATCATTTATTGTTGGCAGTTTGTAGCCACTAGCAAACACATAATCCGGCCAGCTGGTAACAAGTTGCACCCGGGCTTCAGTGCAAATCATTTTGCCGTTGATGCTCACCTTATAACCTGAAGCAGGTGCGCCGTTGCCGATCATTACACTGCCATCCACATGCAGCTTTGCCCTTGGACTGTTAGTAGCAATACCCACATTGCCGGGAAAAAAGAAAAAGTTTCCAGGCGGTTGTAAGATGAGGTGTTCTGCCGGTGGGCAAGGACCCGGAAAGCAAAATGAGTTTCCGGCTCTTGAAGCAATTTCCAGTGTACTATCACTGGTAGTGATGTTACCATGAAAATCTGCACCCTTATAGAACGCCATATTACTTCCGCCGGGATGTTCAAGTTCGAGCCGGTAAGAGGCTGCTGAACGCCCCATACCAATATAGCCAGTTTTAGCGTTGAAGTTAAACTGCCATCCTGCGCCACCGGCTCCACCACCCCAGATACCCCAGCGCAGACTGTCCTGCATACCGGCAAAAATTCTGTCCGAGCCATCTCTAAAGTCATCATACCATATACCCGATGCCGTACTTATATTATTTAGCGTTCCGGTCTTTACGCGCATTCGTCCATTCACATCCAACTTATAGCCTGGCGTAGTTGTACCAATACCTACGTTTTGAGCTATGGAAACAAGCACTGATAGATACAACCCTAAAAGCAGCGTCAACTTTTTCATAATAAAATTTTAATGAGTTTAATAGCAACCTCAGAAGAATGGAATAAGCAGTGTTAAAAGGAATTGGACATCGGTAATGACCATTGTAATTTTTAAATTATCCAAGTTCCTTATGGAAATCAAGAATACTGAAATACCTGTTTCTCAATAGAGGTCATGTATCTGTCGTGCAACTGAAGAAAAGGAAAACATCTTTTTTGCGGAGCCTCCTATTTGCGAGGAATTATATTGCTGATAGTGCTGGTAAATTTGAACCATGGCAGTAGTGAGGCTGGTTGTATTTCCCGCTTCAACGAGCAGGCTGTTTTCCCGTCCAACCAATTCGGGTATCCCTCCAACATTAGTAGTGATTACGGGAAGCCCGCAGCACAGGGCTTCGCCAATTACACAAGGCGAATTTTCGATATTACTGTTAAGAACAAAAACGTGTGACCGCTGCATTTCTGTTGCCACCTGTTCATAAGGCATCTCACCCTTAAAAAAAACAGAATGATCCAATAGTTGTAGCTGTGCTGCAAACTTATGGTGAGAGTTATCCCTGTTACCTATTAGAATTAATTGTGCATCGGTGCCTGTTTGAAGAAGAAACTTATGAAAGCCCAGAATGAGGCCCTCAACATTTTTTAAGGGTACCATGTTGGATACATGAAGGAATGTGAAGCGTAACTGTTTCTCTCCGGTTGGAAAAAACAGCTCTGTATCTACAACATTTGGTATAACTGCATATTGTTTTTTTAGTATTGTTTTATTCACGCCCTCACCGAGGAACTTACTAACTGAAACAAATGCTTCTGCCTCTTTAAAAATTTTCTTAAGTAACAATCTTTGGAGAAAAGATTTAGTGTGAATATTATCCTCTGCAACATCATTATAGATACCCCAGTGCTCCGTTAGTATGAATTGCAGTTTGTATTTTTTTTTCACCCATAAGGCAAGCAGTCCCGCTTTCCAGGGTATGTGTACATGCATAACATGCGGATATCCATCTTTAAAATATTCCAGAATTGCTCTTTTGTAAATGCCATGCCATTGTTGAAAATTCCGAAGCTTTCCCAATGTAGTGCTATGTTTTGGCAGGTAAATAATCTGCTCCGTTAACGCTCCAATTCTATTCCACTCAGTTTCGATGTTTACCTGTTCAGCAATATGTTTTACAAAGATTACCTGTACATCGTCAAGCAAAGCCGCGGCCCTGGCATGGCGTTGAATAAAGTCTCCATCATACCGGTCGTACTTGTTTGGATACCAGCTTACGAGCCAAAGAATTCTTTTTCTTGATGCCATGATAAGAAAGAAAAATTAAGCCGGCCTTATTTGTATAAATTCTTTGCGCTTTATATAATACAGAAAAAGTAAATAAAAAATGGGCGCTATGCTGAGCAATTGCAGGATAATAAAACCTGAGGACAGGCCCATAAAGAATAGCATTATCATAGCAACGCCACCACCAACCAAAACATCGTTTTCAACAATGCAGGCGATGGTAAAGTAATGAGTTTTTTTTGAGGAGTAGGTTACCTGCACCGGAGGGGTGATATGAAAACCGTCAGTAACGACGAGCTTTGATGGAGCAGTTTGCAAAACAACTACAACAGGACGATTCTGCATCAGGGAGTAAATCTGCATCCCATTCACAATGAGCCTAAGTTTCAAAAACCGCAGCAGTACGCTCTTTTTCTGTACAACAACAACGTGGTATTGTGGCGATGGTTTAATTTTTCAGTGCATTTATTATTTGTACAAATTCCGAAGCAATAAGCGAGGCGCCCCCAACCAAACCTCCATCTACATCATCGCAGCCAAATAACTCTTTGGCATTAGAACCTTTTACACTGCCGCCGTAAAGAATAGATATAGTATTGGCTATTTCCCCGCCCCATTTGCCAGCCAAAACAGAACGTATATACTTGTGCATTTGTTGTGCCTGTTCTGTACTAGCTGTTTTGCCTGTGCCAATTGCCCATATTGGTTCGTAAGCAATAACAATTTTTTGAAGTTGTCCAGCAGAGAGATGATAAAGCGAATCCTCAAGTTGCTTCCGTACAAAATCGTTTTGGCCTTCTTTTTCCCTTATCTCCAGCGCCTCGCCGCAGCAAAATATAGGTGTAATGCCTTGTGCCAAACACAGGTCAATCTTTTCCGCCAGCATTGCGTTTGACTCTGAAAAATATTCTCTTCTTTCACTATGTCCAATAATGCAGTACTGAACATCAATTGATTGCAGCATTTCTACTGAAACCTCACCTGTGTAAGCACCGGCTTTTTTGTTGCTGCAGTTTTGTGCTGCAATGGCATAGCCAGGCCTGCCCTTTATTTTTTCACCCGCCATCAGCAGATAAGGGAAGGGCACTGCAAAAATTACCTGGCTATTTTCTGCGGGCGCAATATTTTCCTGCAAAAGATCAGCAATTAAAGCATTTGCTTTATCTATCGTCAGGTTCATTTTCCAGTTGGCGGCTGCTATTTGTTTACGCATGGTTTGGTTTATTATGATTGGTGTGATAATAATGTACTTGTTTGTTGATAGACATACCTAAAGTACAAGAGTGCGACGCAACAGAAGTTTAATAAGTATGCTTTTGCTGGTGAGACAATTATGTTGAACTTAAAGAACAATCCTTTAGCTAAACTTGTCAGCACCTCAGCAAATTATCTCATTAGATAATGGTTTCAATAGTGGTCAAAGATATGTTTCAGAATAATTTTTTCGTTGGCCGTTATAGCACTTCCTTTCAGGAGTTTCCAGTTGTTAATATCGGCAAACGCTTTTTCTAATTCGTAGCGTTGAATACCATCGCTGCCCCAGGCAAAGGAGGGGATATATTTTGGTGTAAGGCCGGCGCCGAAAATATTTGCGGAAGCACCAACTACGGTACCGGTGTTAATTGACGTATTAATGGCAGTACGGGAATAATCGCCCATTAGAACGCCGCATTTTAGGCCCACGTTGACAGCGCCGTTCGGTGTCCATACTACCACTCCCGACGCGTTGTTTTTAATATTTGAGTTGGAAGTTCCAGCACCCCAGTTGCACCATTCGCCTAATACCGAATCGCCCATATACCCGTCGTGGGCTTTATTGGAATTACCAAACATAACCGAGTTTTTTATCTCGCCACCCACCGTACATTTCGGGCCAATGGTTGTACCACCATAAATTTTACTACCCATTTTTACAACCGCTCCCTCACAAATTGCCACCGGCCCCCGCAACATGGACCCCTCCATCACTATGGCATTCTTTCCAATGTAAATAGGACCTTCCATTGCATTCAGGTAACACATTTCCACTGTTGCGTCCTTCTCAACAAATATTTTTGGTGAATTGGCCACGTTGTTAGTCGCTGAAATCTTTTGTGACTTTCTGCCGGAGGTAAGCAGTCTAAAATCTTCCTCGATCGCCCAGCTGTTCAGCCCGAAAATATTCCAGGGTGCTTTCAGTTCTTTAATCTCCTCTTTCACTTCGATTGCCTTTCCTACTCTGATATTGTGCTGGTCGATGACCTGCTTTTTCGAAATACAATACACAAAGCTTTCCAGCCCAGCCACCGATAATGTTTCACCGGGATTTAGCTTTCTTACTGCCTTTACCAAGCTTTTTGTTGGCAACACATTGCCATGAATAAGGTAAATAATATCGCTACCGATGCTTTGATCAATGGACATTGCCCTGTCTAAATCCTTATAGTCCTCTTCAAACTTATCAAAAGAAGGCAATGCTAAATACTGCTCCCATTTTTCCCTGATAGTGAAAATGCCTACCCTTATATCCTGTATCTGGCGGGTAAGTGTAAAGGGTGCGAGGTTACCGGGATTGCAGAACTCCTCTGTAAATACAATTTTACGCATGATTGGGCAATAAATGATGAGTAATAAGTAATGCGTATAGCTATCCACTACTGCCAGGCTCTAAGGTAGGGCAACCAGTATAAAAATTCATATAGAATTGCAGCCGGAGGCTAACTACAGAACACCACAAAAAATCCCGCCTTTTGGCGGGATGTACTATTATTACCAAAACAATTATGCTTCTTTTTTGGCGTATTTCTTTTTGAACTTGTCAATACGGCCCGCAGTGTCTACCAACATATTTTTACCCGTAAAGAAAGGGTGCGATGTATTGGAAATCTCCAGTTTAATCAGTGGATAATCATTACCATCTTCCCATTTTATAGTTTCTTTCGTATGGGCGGTAGAGCGGCTTAAAAAGCTATAGCCATTGCTCATATCTTTGAAAACTACATTACGGTAACTGGCTGGATGGAGATCCTTTTTCATAATAATTTATTTAAAGAAAGTATTGTTGCGTGAATTGAAGGCGCAAAACTAAGGGAAACCAGCTAAAAAGCGAAACCGGGGGGAAAGTTTTTTGTTAAGCAGCCGTGAAGAACCGTAGCTGATATGCTGCTAAAAGTAGAACATCACGTGCAGCAAATTTTCGGTGGCCCTGCAGACCGAGCCCAAGTAACTCAAAAAGCAGTTAAGGGCGCAGCGTCAGGAAAACTTGAACAGTGCAGAAAAACCTTTGAACCGGTGAACGCCCCATCAGCTTCTCATATTCTCGAATTGTAGCGGCACCCCTAGGTCCCAGTTCTTAGCAGCCTGTATCACGGTTTGCAGGTCATCAATTTTTTTGCCTGTAACCCGTACAAGATCATCATTAATGGAGGCCTGGACCTTCAGACCTTCATCCTTAATCTGCTTTACAATTTTTTTTGCATCGTCCTGTTTCAGACCATTTCGCACCTGCACTTCCTGTTTCCAGGCCTTGCCGCTTTGTGCTCCTTCTTTTGATCGGTCAAAAGCCTCCGGGGCAATGCCTTGCTTATGTGCCCGGTTAATCAACACATCAATCAGCTGGCTCATTTTCATCGAATCGTCGGTTTCAATCTTCAGCTTAAAGTCTTTTTTGTCCAGGTCAATCACCACGTGGGCATTTTTAAAATCAAAGCGGTTGGTGATTTCTTTCTTGGTAATGTTCACGGCATTATCGAGCGCCTGGGCATCTACTTTGGAAACAATATCGAAAGACGGCATAGAATAAAAATTAAAGGTTGAAGGTAAGAAGTTTAGGGTTTGGAGTTTGGGGTTGTTGTGATAATAGAAAAGCTTTTACTGGAAACAATGCGACTTTTTGGAAGATTATATACCGAGAAAAAAGGTGAACCCGATAGAGAAAAAAATAAATAGTAAACGATTATGTAAAACTCCCCTTTAGGAAACGGTGTAAAAAAAGGCCCCTTTAGAAAAAGGAGCCGGAATGCACATGAGAAAAAACAATTTATCCATTTCCACCGCCTACCCGGTTCTGCTCATCCTGTGATGATGAAGAACGGCGGCGGGGCTGATTATTTTGTGTGGATTTACCAAAGCGTAAGGTAAACGTTGCTGTTACCTGCCTTGAGTCAGGGCGATTTTCAAACCGCATATCTATATCACCATACCTATTTTCACCTTTAAAACGCATCCAGGCAAATGGGTCACGAATATTTAAACGCAATGTTCCTTTTCCCTGCAAAATAGTTTTGGAAGCGGCCACGCTCATTTGATACAATGGCTCTACTACCGATAATTGGTCGACTCCTCTATAGCGATAAAACCCACTTAACTCCGCCGTAAATCCAGGCTTAATGGTAAAGGTGTTTGAGAGATTAGCGGTGAACGAGGTAAAAGCAATGTCAATTTCCTCGTTGTTATAAACTCCTTCATAACGGTTATTATAAATGTTGGTGAAGAAATTGGCATTCCACCATTTAGCAACTGGCACCGGTGCGGTGATCGATAAGCCCATGTTGCGGAACTTCGCTACATTCTCAGCCGTTAAAAAAGTAATTTTCTCTGCACTTCTCTGCCTTAGAATTTGCGAAATCACGTCGTTAGTATGATTATAGTTCACTGCAAAAATAAATTTGCTCATCAGCGCATAAC
Source organism: Flavisolibacter sp. (assembly GCA_035645595.1). Classification (GTDB taxonomy): domain Bacteria; phylum Bacteroidota; class Bacteroidia; order Chitinophagales; family Chitinophagaceae; genus Flavisolibacter. The sequence goes on from DASQMG010000071.1 coordinate 8,487, forward strand.
TCAGTTCCAGGTTGTGTGTAAACTGTGGTAACAAGTAAGGGTTACCTACCCGGTAAGTTAGCGAGTCAAGGAAGAACGTAAATGGGTTTAAATCCTGGTAGCTGGGCCGTGTTATACGACGGCTGTATGACAAGGTAACCGAGTTCTTTTTATTAGCCGCATAGCTTATAAAAGCACTCGGGAACAAGTTAGTAAAGTTGCGTTTGAAGGTGGAATCATTAGTAACCTGGTGCCCTTTTGCAATAGTGTTCTCTACCCGTAAACCACCCTGCAGCGACCATTTACCCAGTTGTGTGTTGGCATTTGCGTAGGCGGCATTAATGTTCTCGTCATAAATAAAATGGTTCGAACGGTTATCAGCGATCCATGTTTTATCCGACAGCTGCCGCCGGTAGTCCACTTCATTATCATTTGTCACGTAGCTGCTCTTAATTCCGGCTTCAAAGCGACCGCCTTTATAGGGAATGGTCAGGTCAGATTTAAAAGAATAAATATGGATATCCGAAGGCAAATGACCACTCAACAAAAGCTCGCCTGTTTTTCGATCTGAGCCGTTAAAAAAATCTGTTGCCAATATCAGGTCGGAGGTGTTGGCATACCGTACATAATCAAAATCGGCAGTTAACTCTTTCCCGGTACTGTCAAACGTGT
>DASQMG010000072.1:0-9842 GCA_035645595.1 Flavisolibacter sp.
GTACGTTCGGAACGGTATTGGTTGAGTTTTTCCATTATACTAAAATGCGTAATGGTGCCTTTAAATTTGCCATATTTACCTTTTTTCGCCCTTTCAAAAAACACGATAAAATCTTCAATAGCTAACTGGTCCTCATAGGCAGCTAAGATCAAATCGCAGCCTACAGCGCTGATCTTTGTTTCTGTAAGCTTGGCGCTTTTAGGCAAGGGAACCGACCAGATAAATTCCTGCAATATGGTTTTAATAAGGCGGTGTGCCCGCTTCAGGCCATACTCGTTAATCAAACCCGGTATGCGTTCTTTTAAGGGAATAGAAAGCAGCCTGTCAAAGGATGCCTCCTCACCACCATTGCTATATTGCTTGATGGCAAGGTTCGCTATCATGTCATATTCCAGCGAATGGATGAAACGTTTGCCTGGTGCCTTTTGTATGACAGGCTGCTGGCTTTCCATGGTTATAATGTTGTCAACATAATTCATTTTGCTTTTCCTTCTTGCAAGCCTTAGCTTGCTTTTGCGTAACTAATGCGCATTAGCTTGAGCCGCTGGTACAGACTGCCAATCACAAGGCCGGCATTCATATCGTGCAATGCTACTTCATGCCATTGTTCGTCTGCATCCATTACATACAGCTCGTCTTTCGGACTTACGCTTACTGCCCATGCGCTGAAGGGGTATGTATGCGGTGTGGTCTTTACTTCTACCGATGTTTCAAAGTATAAGTAATCATGACCTACAAGGTCCTTTACTATTTCTTTACATTCCTGTAGTATTGTCGTTGTCATCTTGATAAGGTTATTCTATACGTTGATTTAGATGTTTTTTGTGCGCCTTCCAATACCTCTCCGGTTTCAGGATCGACCGACACACGGCCGGGCGCGATGATGCGCAACTTTTCCTCTAATGTTTTTTTTCTTCTTTCAATTTCAAACCGCTCTGCTTCCAGTTGGCGCCATTCTGCATTGCCTGAATAATCATAGGTAACACCGGCTTCGCACATTTCGATTTTAGCGCCCGACGATGTTATCAACCTGCCATGATACTTGGCCAATTCATCACGCAGAAATTGTATATACCTTTCATCTCTACGAACAGTTTTTACAAATTCCTCCATAGTTGCCAAAGCCTCGGCTACGCCAAAAACAGTTCCGTCTTCCAACAAATTGCTTACTGCTGCATCTGCCATGTCAGCAATCTGCGTTTTACTCAAACCTTCGTTTAACTGAGGCAAGGCAGAAGGCTGCGTTGAAACGATTCGCAAAGGAGAAATAACTTCAGTTGTTTCCACCTTAGGCTGCGCTGAGTGTTTTGCCATTGATTTGATTTCTACGGTTAGAAATTATTTGTTGTAATAAAGGATTGGTATCTACTTCAGGTTTATTCTGCTGATATAGTTCTACCAATTCTTTTTGTGAGCTGCAATTATCTATTTTCTGATACCAGTCGCTACCAGGCTTAATCACGTTAAACTGCTCTTCGCCCTGCTCACACCACTGCGCAATTACTTCACCGGTTTTTTCTGTTGGAACAAAAGAAGGCTTGCCCATAAATAAATTCGTTCTGTCCTTTGATGCCGATGCATTATGCTTTGTATCCATTTCAAGATTAATAGTCAGCTCATATTCGAAACCCTCACGGGTAATCTCCCGCAGGCCGCCTTTTTCAATTTTGATACGGTTGCCGTCTTTAACCATCTCATAATCCTGTTTGCGCCGGACTGTTGTAATTATATGTGAAGAACTTTGCAAAATAGCATCTAAAAAAGCCTGGTGACGGGGAGTGACTTTCGCCCAATCCTGGTACTTTCCACCCAACTGCTCTACTATCTCCAGACAGCCGCCTTTACCGTCCCATTCGTGAGAGATAGAATCTATAATAATGACTTCCATCCCAGCTTTTTCGCAGCTACGAATCGCTTCAATATAACGTTCCGGGGTAAAAGGTGCTGCCAATGGCAATACATTGTAATCGCCGAGATGCGCGTATAAATCGGCACTGCCATTTTCTGTATCAATCACAGCCACTTTACTTAAGTCGCCGCATAATCCCTTGGCAATTAAAACCGCACTGTAAGTTTTACCTCCACCCGAGACCGCTGAAAGGCCGAGGCGAATTTTTGCTTGTTTTCTTGTCGCTTTACGTAGTTGCATTGTTGTTGTATTATTGTTTAATCGTACTTGTTGTTGCAGAAAGCTTACGCAGCTTTACTGACACTATTGTCGAACTCACCGGCGAAGTAGCGAACGGCCGCCTCCTGAATTTCATCCATGGCACCAGTAACTTCCAGCACCGCTTTGATGTCAGCGCCATTCCACTTTACAAAATCAATGTCCACATTATAGCGGTCAAAAATATCAAGAGCAGAAGCTGATGGATCAAAATAGCCAACACCTTCCACCTCTAAGTCGCCGATATGTTCTGTAACAATTTTTAAATCACGAACCACCTTGTGTTTCAGTGGATAGTGAAAGCTGAATTCTTGTGTTATATTTCTCATCGTTTGGAATTGTGACTTTTATTACTAAATTTGTGAAGTATAAAGATACTAAAATATCACATTATACACACATTGTTCACATATTTATTCACAAATACTTAACGCCATGTTTACGTCTGAAAATCTGTTGGAAATCAGGGAGTTAGCTAACCTTAGCCAGACTGATTTTGCCCGAAAGCTGGGGCTTAGCCGCGAGGTGGTTAACAAAATGGAAAGCGGCAAGATGAAGCCTTCTAAAAAGACATTTGGCAAGGTGCAAAACTTCCTTCAAAACCATCAAAATACCACTAATTTGGGTGATGTGAATATTTTGGGTAAAAGTTCACAGCAACATGAAAAAAAGCCACAGAGCAAGTCATTTCTTTCCCAACGACTGGATAGTAAAAACGGGACTCATTTATTTCTCGTTCCGCTAGTTGGGGTGAAGGCCCAAGCAGGTTACATCAGGGGGTTCGAGCAAGTGGATTATATGGATACGTTAGATCAATATTCATTGCCTCCGGGTGTAAATCCAATTGGTGCGGTGTGGCGTTATTTTGAGATTGATGGCGATAGCATGGAGCCAACGTTAAGCCCGGGAGATGTGGTATTAGCAACGCTGGTACCGGTGGAAGATTGGAATGACACAAAAGATTTTTGTGTGTACGTGATTCATACCGCAGATCAGCTATTGATAAAACGCCTGTATAATAAATCGGATGCGGAATGGGTGTTGATCAGTGATAATGAAGAAGTAGCCCCGCAGCATGTGATAAAAAAAGAAGCTGTAAAAGAGGTCTGGTTTTTAAGGAGGCATATAAGGAATAAAGTGCCGCAGCCCGGTGAAGTAAAGATTACGGCATAAGGATTCTGTTACACCATTTATGGCTGGTGAATCCAGGGTACAAATAAAGCCATAAGCCCAATGTCATTTCCTTAATAAACGACATTGGTTATTTATAAATGGCAATGTAATAACAATTCCAGCTAATAACTTTTTACTCCCATCGGATCCCATTCGCATACAGTAGATAAGATTCATCCCAAACGTTTACCCTTACCGGGATTTGGCACTAACCCTTATTGCCGCTTAAGCAGTTAATCTATTTCTTTGCAGTAGTAAAATCCATCCAAAAACTGTCTTATGAGAAAATTTTCTACGCTGTTTTTCAGTGCGTTGTTATGCACCTTCCATTCCTTTTCACAAATTAGTCTTACGGGCAACAGTTCTGTCATTACTACACCGGTAAATGCGCCGGCTGTCGTTGTTGACAATTCGCTTTCCATCACAAGCGGTGTTTCGTTCGATGGAGCCAAAGTGAGTGTTTCTTCCAACTTTAATTCGGGCGATGTTCTTTCTTACACCGGTACTCTACCCTTTGGTGTTAGTGCAAGTTATAATTCTGCAACGGGAGTACTTTCTTTTACGGGAACGGCAACGCCTGCAGCCTATGAAACTTTATTGCGAACTGTAACTTTCGCAACTTCTTCAACCATTGCCTTGCAGCGTACTGTACTTTTTAATTTAGGGACTGAATTCGCCTATGCCGCCAATGGTCATTTATACGAATTTGTTCCCGGAACTTTTTCGTGGCCCGCAGCTAAAGGGGATGCGGCAACACGAAGCAAGTTTGGCATGCAAGGTTATTTATCTACTATAACCAGCCTTGGAGAAAATGATTTTATTACACAGAAATTGGCAGCTAACGGTTGGATTGGCGCCAGTGATGATTATACTCATATAAATATCGCAACAGGAGCTACCACCTTTGCCAGTCAAACTACCGCGGAAGGGAAATGGTATTGGGTTACCGGGCCGGAAAAAGGAACGCAATTTTCAAATGGAGCCACGGCTGTCAGCGGCAAATTTGCCAACTGGAATGGCAGTGAACCCAATAATACAGGAGGTAGTGAAAATTATGCACAAATTTTCGCCTCAGTAAACACCGGCAAATGGAATGACCTTGGCGCACAGACCATGGGTTACGTAGTTGAATATGGCGGCATGTCCGGCGATCCTTTAGTGGATATTATTCACACCCGTGATATTACGCTAATTGCTACTTCTTTACGGGCTACAGGCTCCAATGTTGTTTATGCATTGCGTGCCCCTTCCATTGCTGTTGATAATAACCTAATTCTTTATAGCGCAGCCAATATTATTAATGCGACTGTTACTGTTTCTAATGGTTTTAAAACAGGCGATGTATTGAGCTATACCGGAGCGTTACCCGGTAGTGTAACAGCAAGCTATAATTCTGCAACCGGTGTTTTATCTTTTTCCGGAACAGCGACTCCGTCTGCATGGCAGTCATTATTGCGGACCGTTCAGTTTTCCTCCACTTCAACAGTCATCAACAACAGAACTATTTCATTCTCGGTGGGCAACCTGATTTCTGGGAGTAACGGCCATTTTTATGAATTTGTAGCGACAACTGCAAATTGGGGCAACGCCAAAACGGCTGCTGCCGCCAAAACTTACCTCGGATTACAGGGCTATCTTTCCACTATTACTTCACAGGCTGAAAACGATTTTGTACAGCAAAAACTATCTGCAGACGGATGGATAGGCGCCAGCGATGATTTTTCCCATATAAATGCCGCTACCGGTGCTACTACTTATGCTAACCAAACTACGGCGGAAGGAAAATGGTATTGGGTTACCGGGCCCGAAAAAGGAACTCAGATGACTACCGCAAATGCACCCAGCGGTTCGTTACCACCGGTTTTTGGTACTGCTTACAATAACTGGAATTTAGGAGAGCCCAATAACTCGTCGAGTGAACATTATGCACAATTCTATTTTTCAGGCGCTGCGCCAGGTAAATGGAACGACCTGGGTGGAACAGCTGCTTTGGGCTATGTGATAGAATACGGTGGCCTCTCCACCGACCCTTTATTAGAACTGTCGGCTAGCCGAACCATTGTTATCACCAATGTTCTTCCGGTAAACGGTTTAGTATTTAATGCGGAAAAAAAGAACGAAACTGTATCACTAGTCTGGTCGACAGAAAGTGAACAAAAAACAGCAAGGTTTAATGTAATGCACAGCATTGACGGCATAAACTTCACCAAAATTGGCGAAGTTGCAGCAGCGGGTAACAGCACCGGCAAAAGTACCTACAGCTTTACACACGCTGGTGCAGCAGCAGGCGGCAATTACTATAAATTAACTGTCGTTGAACATGATGGAAGAACTACAGAGAGCAGAGTGAAGCAAGTGATTATTAAAGGGAAACTAACTGTTTCACCTAATCCCTCAACCGGGCAGTTTACCATCAGTAATCCTTTTAAAGGAACAGCAACAATGCTGGTAAAAAATGCAGGCGGTGCGTTGGTAATTAAGAAATCCATTAACCAGGCTCAAACAATTGTAGATATAAAAACATTAGCTGCAGGCGTTTATTTTGTAGAGCTGATGCAGGATAACAATGTCTCGGAAATTTTAAAACTTATAAAAAAATAGGTTTGCTATAATCATTTGAAAGATCCCGTCATGGCAGGGCCTTTCAAATGTGCTCAAAGGTTCGACCTACACGCAGGGCCACAGCCGTATTTATACGCGGTCTGCACGACCTTTTTGTGCCAGTAGATAACCAGCAATGAGCAGCACTACCGATACCGCCAAAAAACCAATATTCCAGGCCTGTGGGTTTGTTGAAATTTCTTTTACATTATGCAGCTTTAAAATTTGATGATCAATAATTCCTTCGATGATGTTGAAGGCTCCCCAGCCCATCAGCAAACCGCCGCTAAATAAATAACCGGAGCGATTTATGTCCTTTCTGTGTAACAATTTCCAAAGCAACACAATACCTATAAACGTCACTATTAAAGTAAAAAAGTGGAAGATGCCATCCCAAAACATATTGACGCTTTTACCTACATAGTTTGTTGCAGGAATTTTATTAGAAAGCATTTCGTGCCACTGCAAAATCTGGTGCAGTACAATGCCGTCAATAAAACCGCCGATGCCAATCCCTAGTATCGTTGCAGCCGTGGTGAGGGGTACAGGCGACAGATGATTTACAGAAGGATTGTTTATAACATATGCGCTATAACGCCTTGCATTCAGGTTGGCAAGTAATGCCACAACCAACCCCAATACAATAAAGGCTGACAGCATAGTAAAAAGGTTTGGATAAAAGGTACTGTCGTATATAGCCTGCTTAATCTGCGGGTTACAAAAAGGGCAGGCTGAAACAAAGACTGTGGAGAAAATAAAAAATAAGGTTAGGAAGGCTTTTGACAATAAAGTTTTCATTCCGCTTTATTGTATTATCAGCAATAATTAAACCTGTCACATTTAGTATGTTTACACTATAAACGAAACCAACAGCAGTACCCTGTCTTCTACCTAAATTTAGCTTCGGGCATTTATTGAATCCTACTTACTTTTATCGCCACATTAAACCTGCCTATGCCCTCGAATGCAAACAGACAATTTTTAGATTTTGAAAAGCCCATCAAAGAACTCATTGATGAAATAGAAAAGCTGCGTCATGCCTCGGAGAGTAAGAAGATTAATTATGCTGATAAGATTGCCGAGTTGGAGCAAATGATTCTTGAGCGGAGAAGAGAACTTACTCAAAGCCTTACTTCCTGGCAGCGGGTGCAGTTGAGCCGGCATCCTGACCGGCCATATACTTTGAAGTACATTGAAAAAATGACCACCAACTTTTTGGAGTTGTGTGGCGATAGGAATGTAAAAGACGACAAGGCAATGGTTGGTGGTTTTGCACAATTAGATGGCCAGACCTGCATGTTTATTGGACAGCAGAAAGGCATCAATACCAAAACAAGGCAGATGCGAAACTTTGGCATGGCCAACCCCGAGGGGTATCGCAAAGCCCTCCGATTAATGCGTTTGGCTGAAAAATTCAACAAGCCTGTAATTACTTTGATTGACACCCCCGGGGCTTATCCGGGCCTTGAAGCGGAAGAGCGTGGACAGGGCGAAGCTATTGCCCGTAATGTGTACGAAATGATAAGGTTGAGGGTGCCGGTGATTGTTGTCATTATTGGTGAAGGGGCTTCCGGTGGTGCGTTAGGCATTGGAGTTGGAGACAGAGTTTACATGATGGAAAATACCTGGTACACTGTAATATCACCGGAAAGCTGTTCCTCTATTTTATGGCGAAGCTGGGATAAAAAAGAAGTGGCTGCAGAGCAATTGCGCCTTACGGCTAACCATATGAAAGGTTTTGGTTTGGTAGATGAAATTATTCCTGAACCAGCGGGAGGTGCACACTGGGATTATGATGAAGCAGCGCAAATTTTAAAAGAACATCTCATTAAGGTGCTTGCTGAAGTGAAAGACATTCCCGTTGATGAAAGGTATCACCAACGAATTGAAAAATTTGGAAAGATGGGTTTTTGGGAAGAAGACGCTGTTATGTAAACAATAAGCTGTGAAGCGAATAACAAGGTGACGGGCTAGGCCGCGGATTGAAAAGCTGAAATTTTAAATTAGAAATTATTCTATGCTTCGTGAAATATTAAGAGGAACCGGTGTTGCACTGGTTACTCCTTTCAAGGACGATAAAAGCATTGACTTTGATGCTTTGCAGGCGGTTATCAATTTTGTAATAGAGGGCGGGGTACAATATATTGTAACACTTGGAACAACGGGTGAAACCCCAACATTGAGCAAAGAAGAAAAGCTGGATATTATACAAGCTACCTTCTCTACCGTTTCAGGCCGGGTGCCTGTAGTAATAGGAATTGGCGGGAACAGCACACACGAAGTGATAAAAGAAATTGACGCTTTTCCCACTGAAAAAGCAACGGCAATTTTATCAGCTTCTCCCTATTATAACAAGCCATCGCAGGAAGGTATTTTTCAACATTATAAGGCCCTTGCATCTGCAACTACTAAACCGATCATTTTATATAATGTGCCCGGACGTACAGGCAGCAACATAAATGTGGCCACAACGGTGCGGTTAGCTATAGAAGTAGACACTATAGCTGGTATGAAAGAAGCCAGCGGAAACATGGCGCAGTGCATGCAACTCCTTCGCGACAAACCACAAGAGTTCATGGTGGTTAGCGGAGATGATGCCTTAGCACTGCCGCAAATTGCGTGTGGCATGGATGGCATAATAAGCGTCGCAGCCAATGCCTTTCCGAAAGATTTTTGCCGCATGGTGGCCTCCGCGCTGGCAGGAGACTTTACCGGCGCCAGAACCATCAATAATGATTTGATGCCTGGCTACAATTTACTCTTTGCCGAAAATAATCCTGCAGGTGTTAAAGCATTTTTATCCGAGATGGGCATCATTAAAAACCACTTGCGATTACCACTTGTTCCACTCAGTGCCGCCATTCAGCAGCAGGCAATTGAATATCTGGCCACACTTAAATAAACGAATGAGAAAAGGAGGCCTCTTTTTTTTCTTTTGGTTGGCAGGCTGCACCTTGTTTGCACAGTATAAGGTAACCTTTATTATTAACAGATTACCCACATATCACAAGGCATCTGACAGTATTTACTTAGCGGGCAACTTTAACGGCTGGAATCCAGTCGATAAGAAGCTCCGCCTTACTAACAATGGCATTACTATTGACTTAAAGAGGGGTATGTATGAATATAAATTTACCCGGGGCAACTGGGATTCCGTTGAATCGGGAGACGAAGGGTTTCCTACACAGAATCATCTGGTTACAGTAGAAAGTGATACAACTATCCAGGCAGAGATCGACCATTGGTCGGACCACTTTCCGAAAAAAGCAAGAGAAACTACGGCGTCGAAAAACGTTCATATTTTGGATACCGCGTTTTATATCCCGCAGTTAAATCGCCATCGCAGGGTTTGGGTTTACCTTCCTGAATCGTACAGCACGTCCCGAAAAAAATATCCGGTGCTTTACATGCATGATGGACAAAATTTGTTTGATAACGCCACTGCCCCGTATGGCGAATGGGGTGTTGATGAGGCATTGGATACGCTGAGCAAAGAGCATGGTGAAATAATTGTTGTGGCAGTTGATCATGGCGTTGAAAAACGCATTAATGAGTATTCACCCTTCGACATTGACAGGCACGGAAAGGGCGAAGGCGATGCCTATGTAGATTTCCTGGTTCAAACGCTAATGCCCTATATTAATAAAAATTATCGAACCAAAAGAAATTCAAAGTACACAGCAATCGCTGGCAGTTCCATGGGTGGCTTAATATCTTTTTACGCTATGCTCAAGTACCCTAACAAGTTCGGTACTGCCGGCGTATTTTCACCTGCGTTTTGGATTGTTCCCCAGCTGAAGGAACTCGCTATAAAGCGGGCTTGCAAGTTGAAAGGACGCATATACTTTTATGCCGGCGGGGCAGAAAGTGAAACAATGGTACCTGATATGTTGTCCGTGTT
>DASQMG010000073.1:0-1517 GCA_035645595.1 Flavisolibacter sp.
GCAAGTGTTTTCCAGGCCGCCGGCGTTTTACGTAAAGCACTGTAAAACTCTTTTCCGGCTTCTTTATTAGCCGCATAAAAAACAACCGCATCAGCGCTTTGCTTCCATTGGTAATTAGCCTTGTGTTTTTGATAGTAACCTGCTAACGCCACTGTATCTGTTTGCGCCGGTGTCCAAACTTTTCGTTGCATAATCTCAAAGAACAGATTGCCCTCTGCAAACTCAGTTACCTGGCGGCGAAAGTCTTCATTAAACTCCTCTAAATGATCCCCGTAATATTGCAAAGCTGTTGCCTGCACATAATCATCCCATAGCTGCGCATAGGGTTTTGCTATGCTTCCATCGGGCTTGTAACGCACTGTTTGCACATACGTTATCCAATCTTTAGCCAGGGCGGTATACCTTCCTATTTTTAAAACAGGTGTAGCTTCATTTATCGTAAGCCTGCTTTTAGGAGGTGTATAGCTTAATACGCTATCGCTGTAAGCCCACAAGTCGCTGTCAACAAAAACAAGTTTTTTACTCCCGGCTTCCTTCAAAACTTTTTGCGCCAGTACATTTTTGGTTGTAAGTATACGGTCGCCCGTTTCTACTTTTCTACTTAATGCCTCCCTTGTATCCGCATCTAACTTAAATGCAATTGGCAGCACTTTTAATCGTTTCACAATATGGTAACCATGCGCTGTAGCAAACGGTTTGCTGATAGCGCCATCCTTAGGTAAAGCAAATACGGCATTTTCAAAAACGGCATCGTACTCACCTACGCCAAACTCACCCATCTTCCCATTAGACACTGATGAAACAACATCGTTGCTGAAAGCAGTGGCCAGTTTACCAAAATCCTCACCGGCCTTTAAACGGTTATATAGTGAGTCTGCCCTTTTCTTAATCAAAGTTCTTTCGGCCGCACCAATACCCGGTGGGAAAGCCAAAAGTACCTGTGCTGCTAAAGCTCTGCCTAACGCTTTTCTTTGTCCAAGGTTCTTAAAAATGTGGTAGCCTTTTGCAGATGTATAAACGGGCGCTGTTTTCCCGGCCGGGGTGGCATAAAAAATGTTTTCTATATTGTAAGGCAGTGTAAAAACAGTTATCCAGCCCATATCACCGCCATTGGATTTCGCCGATGGATCATCGGAGTATTGTTGAGCTACCTCTTCAAACTTTACTCCCTTATTCAGGCTACCCTGCACTTCGGAAAGCTTCTTTTTCGCAGTTGTTGAATCAACTACACCGGCCTTGGCAAATGCAATGTAAATATGAGCGGCATGAATGTCTTTTTGGGAACGGGAAAAGGCTTCCGCTACCATCTTATCCAGGCTCTCTTTATCATTTAAATAACCGGGTATGATTTGCTGGCGCAAATTTGCCAGGTCGGCAAGTAATTGAGGTATTGTATCAAGGTTTGCCTCTTTTGCTTCTTTAACCTTTAAGCGGGAGGCAATGTAAAGATCGAGGTAGTTACGCAGGGCTTTTTCGTTGACGGTACCAGTATTATTTTTTTTAAATGCCTTCAAAAA
>DASQMG010000074.1:0-3328 GCA_035645595.1 Flavisolibacter sp.
CGTGGAAAGAATGGATAAAATGGAACCCGGTTACATGCGGTCCCTGGTGGAGAAAGCCGGCGGACAAGGTATGTTGGCCGTTGCCTTTCCCGAAGAATATGGCGGCATGGGCAAAGACTTTGTTACCTCAACTATTGTTAACGAATACCTCGGTGCCGGCCACTCTTTTTCGGTAGCCATTTCGGCGCATACCGGCATTGGTACCCTGCCCATTTTATACTTTGGCACCGACGAACAAAAAGCGAAATACATTCCCAAATTAATTAATGGAGAGTGGGTTGGTGCTTACGGGTTAACAGAACCAAACAGCGGCTCCGATGCCCTGGGTGCAAAAACAACGGCACGGTTGAGCGATGATGGAACCCATTACCTGTTGAATGGTCAGAAATGCTGGATCACCAATGGTGGCTTTGCAGATATTTATACCGTGTTTGCCAAAGTGGATGGCGATAAGTTTACCACGTTTATTGTAGAAAGAGGCTTTGAAGGATTTACCCAGGGGCCTGAAGAAGACAAGATGGGTATAAAAGGATCATCTACTGTGCAACTCTATTTCCAGGATTGTAAAGTGCCCGTAGAAAATGTGCTGGGCGAAATTGGCAAGGGTCATAAAATTGCATTCAATATTTTAAATATCGGTCGCTTAAAATTATGCGCGGCAACCGTTGGCGGTGCTAAATATGCCATCAATGCCTCGGTTGAATACGCTAAAACAAGAGAGCAGTTTAAAACACCGATAGCGAATTTTGGCGCTATACAATATAAGCTGGCCGAGATGGTGATCAAGACCTTTGCCGCAGAAAGCGCCCTGTACCGCACTGCCAAATGGATTGATGATAAAGAGCATGAATTATTTGAAAGCGGCAAGCCGTTTAATGAAGCCCTTTTGGGTGCCGCTGAAGAATACGCTATTGAATGTGCCATACTGAAAGTGTATGGCAGCGAGGCTTTGGATTATATTGTTGACGAAGGTGTGCAGATCCATGGAGGTAATGGCTACAGCGCCGAGTACAATATTTCGCGTTCTTACCGCGACAGCCGCATTAACCGTATTTACGAAGGCACCAATGAGATCAACCGGCTGCTTACGGTTGATATGACCTTAAAGCGTGCCATGCAGGGCCGCCTGAATATGATGGGCGCCGCTATGAAAGTGCAGGGTGAATTAATGAGCATTCCCGAATTCGGCGATGAAGATGAAACGCCTTTTGCACAGGAAAGGGCATTAATTCAGGGCTTTAAAAAGGCCGTGTTGTTAACATCGGGTGCAGCAGCGCAAAAGCTGATGATGCAATTGCAGAACGAGCAGGAGATTTTAATGTGCATTGCCGATATGAGCATTGACACCTTTGTAGCAGAAAGCCTGTTGCTTCGTGTAATGAAGCTGGCCGAAACAGGTTCTGATACCATCTACAAAGACATCTTGAATTGCTATTTGTACGATGCTGCCGACCGCATTGCCAAAAGCGGCAAAGATGCCATCAATGCTTTTGCAGAAGGCGATGAGCAACGCATGATCTTAATGGGAATCCGCAGGTTTACTAAAGCGCAGCCGTTTAATAGCAAAGAAGCAAGAAGAAGAATTGCAGGGCATCTGATCAGTAACGGGCGGTATGTTTTGTAGGTAGAGCGGCCCCTCCCGCCTCCCCGGTGGGGCGGTGAATTATGCACAGCCCTTGCTTTTAAAGGATATATTTTTTGACCCGATCATTCATTTGATTGGGTCTTTTTCTTTTAGAATCGCATGAACTAAAAAATCTTTATTCTAGTAGAGGATGAGTTAATAAGAAACATCTTACATAAGCCAGTAACTGTGCGACTGTTGGCCTTCCCACCGGGAAGGCCGGGATAGGGGCCTCCTCACGAGCCAAAAACCATCTGCAATTCCTTACGCACAACCTTCAGCTCCTGGAGTTCCTTTATACGATGACGCATCATAAACAGCCCAACAGACATAAGCACGGAGGCAATAGTGGAAGCAACAAAATATACATAGTAGATACCTGCTACATCTGTCTCGTGCTTTACAAAATAGGCATAGAACACAAACAGGTAGCAGCTATACGAAAACAGGATGGCGCCGAGCATCAACAGGCGGCCGGCATTTTTTCCATGCATAAAAGTAAACTTGGCCTGGCGTAAAAACAGGAACCCGGTATAAAGCACAATGATCAACAGGCCCGGTGCCGTAATGTAAACGGTAGCCTCCGGTGTAAATTTATAATACAGCGCCACCATCACTTCAAATACAACAAAGCCAATAATAACCTTATGCATTTTTTGCTGGCGCAATTTTGCGGGGCAAAAGAAAAGAAGGGCCGAAAGCATTAATGGAATTTCGATATAGCTGTATGCTACGTCCCAGGCATTATGAAAGTCAGGAACGGGCGGAACGCTTTCTGCGTTTAAGCAACGAACAACAGTAAGCACATAATAAAGCAGCAAAGCAATAAGGCTTGCATGGCGATAAAGCCGGAAAAGAAGAATGACAAGAACAGGAAGACCGAAGCAGGCAACAGAGCTTAGTCCGAATAAGGAAATAGGATTCATAGGATGTTGGGCTTTTAGGATTTTACTATACCGAAGAAAGGTAAAATCCACCTGCTTTCAAACGACGGGACAAAAATTCCGTACTATCCCCTTGTTTGCCATCGTACAATTACGAGACGCACCTGGCAGTGACAGTAAGGGCTCCATATAAATTCACACTATCGTTTGAAGAAGTTGCTGCAAAGGTGAGCTACTAAAAGCCACCGACTGATGTTGGGCAGCCAACTTTGCTGCCTCTCTTACCGCCCGGAATACCTGATGTTTGTTTGTACTTGTCAAACCAAAAGCGAAAAGTGTAAGTAACCCCGATATAATAATAAGTATCATTGCTTTTAGGGTTGCCGCGGATATCGCCGGGTACGGGGTAAGGATAGTTGCTTACTTCATCGCCGCGAAACGCCAGCTCCACTCCTTTGGCACCGCCTGCTTTCTGCACACTGCTTTCCGCTGCATAAACACCACTCACATCATCCAGGTAATCGGTAAAAAGGTAGCGGTAGCCCAGTTCAAGGCCAACGCGGTGATCTTCGCCCAGCAGGTAATCAACCCCAAAACCAAGGGGAAGGCTGAACTGGGTGGTACTGTACTGGTTTACGCCAGGCACAAAACCCTGCCCTTCGGTATTAAGGGTGCGCAGGAAATACCTGTCGCCGGCGGCATCTTTGGTGTAGGGATTAAAACGGTAAACGCCTATGCCGGCAAATACATAGGGCGTCCACCATTTGTAATTCAGGTTAAGGATATTGTATTGGGCACCCAGTTCAAAGTCAAGGATTTT
>DASQMG010000075.1:0-1951 GCA_035645595.1 Flavisolibacter sp.
GTGCAAAATGGAAGTAAGGCCTCGCCTTGTTATTCATATGCGCTCTATTGAGTAAGTAAGAACGATTAGTGCTTCTGCGGCTTCACCTTTTCCTTCCTCGTTCTTCTTTTTTCAAACCCCAAACTCGATCTCCCTGGATGGTCTTTTTACATAACTCCTGAAGAGGATGTCCCAATAAGGTAATACCGAACTATAATTGGAGTTTGTTTCCGTTTTAATGACAGAATGATGTATGCGATGCATACGGGGCGTTACAATAAATCGTCTGAGAAACAAATCCCACCGCTCCGATATTTTTAAATTAGAGTGATGGAAAACAATAATTGGAAAAAACAACAGGCTGTGTACAAGTACTGCAGAAAGACTGATACCCAGAAGTGAGAAAACAACAATTTTTGTAACATAAGACAGTAATAATTCACCGGCATGAAAACGAAGCGCTGATGTGCTGTTCAACTTCGTATCAACATGATGGAACTTATGAAAATACCATAGGAAACGCCACTCATGATTCACCCGATGCCACCAGTACATAAAAATGTCTATAAGCAATACCCCCATTATAATATCAATGACCGATGGAATATGGAACAACTGCAAAAGTCCAAAATGCCTGTTGTTTAGCCATTCAATTGCTTTTTGAAACTGCACCCCAACTACTGCTATCAACACAAGATTAAATACCCCGACTAGAACATTTTTGATGTCATGGTTATGGTCTATGATTTCTTTACGTTGAGGCATTAGATGTTCTGCCAAATACGTCAGCACAAAAACACCGGTGAGTGCATAAGGCTGAATGGCATGGAGTAGATCGTTCATCACCTCTATTTATTTTTAATAATGTCCCCTTCTTTAGCTAATCATAGCCCCAACACTTTTTATAAGCATGCACCTCAGTAGTTCTGTTATTGTCTGGATGACAACTTTATCTCGCTGGTTGACCCATTCAAAAATGCATCCGTTAAAATTACTTCTAGTGTTATAAACACCTTACTCCCTTTTCGGTTATCTATTGCCCAGGCGCTATAAGCTTATACCAAAGCTATGACGCGCTATCTAAGCAGGATGAGAAGCGCATACTTCTTTTCAAGCGATCCCAAACTTTCCTTCACCAATAGGTTTTTGTCTTTATTACCAAGTCCCAAAAAAGGCGAAAACTTCAGAGATGAATCAATACCGGGAGAAGGCTAAATAAGCAAACCTGGGTTTGATCCCTTCGGCCAACTCTAATGCTATCGTTCAAAACAATGCATCTGAGTTCGACAACTTTTCGATTAAATTTATATCCGGAAATGGGTGGATAGATTAATTGTAAACGTTTCCATTGTAACAGAATATATTCTTTTATGAATTCACGCCGCAGGTTTTTACAAAAATTGACTGTTCCTTTTATTGCTATGCCTGTTTTGGGCCTTGCCAAATCAACAGGTAACAAAGATCTTAAAAGTGGTAATAACGATGGTCCTGTTCTCCGGGTGGCTATTATGGGACTGGGAGGTTACGGTACAAGGGTAGCCGATGCTATGAAAGCCTGCACAAAAGCTAAACTGGTTGGTGCAATCAGCGGCACACCGTCAAAACTAAAGGAGTGGCAAAGCAAGTATAATATCCCTGAAAAAAACTGCTACAACTACGAAACCTTCGACAACCTGAAAAATAATCCGGACATTGATGCCGTGTACATCATAACGCCCAATGCCTTGCATCACAACCAGGTAATACGGGTGGCTAATGCGGGTAAGCAGGTTATTTGCGAGAAGCCAATGGCGGTTAATGCTAAACAAGGGCAGGAAATGATTGACGCCTGCAGGAAAGACGGTGTGAAATTACTGGTGGGATACCGTATGCACTTTGAACCAAAGACACTGGAGATCATCAGGATGCGAAAGGCCGGCGAATTAGGAAGACCGATGTTTTTTCAGGGATTATGTGGCTTTAAGATAGGTGA
>DASQMG010000076.1:0-10307 GCA_035645595.1 Flavisolibacter sp.
GGGGAAAAGGCTTATCCAAAACATGCGCATTCGGTACCCGACGAGGTTTTTGTTGTTGAAGGTTTGTATGCAGACCCTTCTGTTGAAGGGGGCAAAAAGTTTGGTCCCGGCTCCTATCTGTATTACCCGGCAGAAACGGAGCTTAACGCTACCAGCTCCACAGGTTGTACCATACTTGTCTGGAATTCCAGCGTTCCTAAATGAAACTTAGGTGATCGTATTTATTAATAAGACAAAATGCAGGAAACAAAACTCAAAATAGGGATCTCGCAGATAGCACCGGTGTGGCTGAATAAGCAACAAACAGTTTTGAAAATTATAGCCCAAATAGATGAAGCCGGCTCACAAGAATGCCAACTGGTGGTTTTTGGTGAAGGGCTGTTACCCGGCTATCCTTTTTGGGTAGAGCTTACCGATGGTGCACGTTTTAACTCGGATGTGCAAAAGGAAATTTATGTGCACTATTTCCAGCAGGCTGTTCAAATCGGTGAGGGCGATCTTGGCAGCATTTGCAGCGCTGCATTGCGAAATACAACTGCTATTTATCTTGGTTGTATAGAAAGAGCAGCAGACCGCGGCAACCATAGTTTGTATTGCAGCATGGTTTATATTGATGCAGGTGGAGCTATACAATCGATACATAGAAAACTGGTGCCGACGTATGAAGAAAGATTGGTATGGTCAAACGGGGATGGCAAAGGGCTGACGGTTCATTCGTTAGGCGCTTTTACAGTAGGGGGATTAAACTGCTGGGAAAACTGGTTACCACTGGCACGGACAACTTTATATGCACAAGGTGAGAACCTGCATGTTTCGATATGGCCTGGCAGTGTTCGAAACACAGAGGACATTACACGGTTCATCGCAAAAGAATCACGTTCTTACGTGATCGCTGCTTCGGGGTTGATGCGTAAAGAAGATATTAATGACGCCATTCCTCACTTCGAAAAAATAAGGGCAAATGCTCCCGTTTTTTTAGGCAATGGAGGGTCATGCATGGCGGCGCCTGATGGCACTTGGGTAATAGAACCGGTCATTGACAAAGAAGCTTTATTGGTAGCCACCATTGATGTAAGAGAAGTAATAAAAGAACGCCAGAACTTCGACCCTTCGGGACATTATTCAAGGCCGGATGTTTTTACGTTGAAGGTGGATACAAAAAGGCAAACCCTTGTTGAACTGAGCGAAAATGCAAACGACGGGAAAGTTTAAGATTGGCATACTTGGCATTGGCGGAGTAGGAGGCTACTTTGGCGGCAAACTGGCAGGCTATTATGAGCAGTCAGATGATGTGCAAATCATTTTCATTGCCCGGGGTGAAAACAAAAAGAAGATTCAGCAGCAGGGCCTTCAAATCTTTTCTTCCGACGGGCTTCAGACGGTTTATCCAACGTTGGCTTCAGACGACGCGAATGAAATCGGTCCGCTCCATCTGCTCATCTGCTGCACTAAAACCTATCAATTGGAAGCCGCCCTGCTCAGCATACAAAGGTGTATAACCAGGCAAACTATTCTGCTACCGCTATTAAATGGCGTAACCAGTGCAGAGCAGATCAAAAATCTATTTCCGCAAAATGAAGTCTGGGAAGGTTGCGTGTATGTTGCTTCCCGGCTGGAGCAGCCTGGTATCATTCGCAAGTCAGGCACTCTAAATGCGCTTTATTTTGGCTCGTCAACCGCTTCGCAGGAGATGCTGATCAAGGTAGAAGCCCTACTAAAAGTAGACGGCATCAATGCACAGCTTGCACTCAATATTTTGCAAACCGTCTGGGAAAAGTTTCTTTTCATTTCAACTGTGGCAACACTGACTTCTTATCTTAATAAAAACATCGGGCAGATACGGGGTGCTGAAGCACATATCGGGTTATTGGAGCGCTTGCTGCATGAACTTTACAGGGTAACAAAAACCAAAGGCATTGCCCTGCCAGAGAATAGCATTCGGCAAACATTGGATAAAATGGCGTCCTTCCCTGACGAAGCCACTTCGTCTATGCATAGCGATTACCAAAAAAGTGCTAAAACAGAAGTGGATGCATTAACGGGCTATGTAGTGCAATTGGGAAAGGAGTTAAATGTACCCACACCAACCTACGAATTGATGTATGAAAAACTGAAGGCGTTGTCTGCATAAAATGGGCTGTTCTTAAAAGCTTCCTTCTTGCTTATTAAGAATGTGCGCAGCAGCACAAAGTCCGCTATAAACTGCACCATCCATATAGCCGCCATAATAAGGCGAGGTTTCTGACCCTGAGAAGTACAACTTCCCGTTCATAAATGTTTGTTGATACAAAGGATGCCCGCTGTTTTGATGGGGGAATACGGCCTGCTTGTATGCAGCATGTGTCTGCGGCTCATTTGCCCACAACAATTCAATATAAGAAAGATAAGCTCCGGCTTCTTCGCCGAGCAGCTTTTTAATTTGCGCGACCACCTTTTCTTCTCCTTGTTCTTTTAAAAGAAGAGCAGCTTCACTTGAAAAAAATCCCTTTAATGCGAAGCGGGTTTCTTCTACATTGGTGTGATCGTAAACTTCAGTGGCAATACCTAACTGGCTCATGACAGTTCCTGCTAACCCACTGTCTCGCCAAAAGGGACGATGATAAATAAGAGCAAATTTGGTAGCATCGCTCATCCAGGTATGGGTTTGTTCCATCACGGAAAACAGATTAGCGGGCAAATCCGGGTGAAATTCTATTTGCTGCGCCAGAATATTTGGTGGGATGGTAACCACAACCTGCTTGGCAACAAACGTCTTATTGTTTCTATCTGTTAATTGAATAGAATCCTGCTTTTCCCAAGTTTTCTTACATGCGTATTCAATAAAATATCTTCTATACCCACTTCTTTTACCAATCGCTCAATCAGCGCGGTACTGCCGCCGCTATCCTGTATGAAGGCGGTTCATTAGCAGGCATAGTAAAAAGTTGTGGGGGCCTGGCAAGGACTGTTTCATATATGCACAGTCCATCATGAAACTGCGGAAAGATGGACAGATTAAGCTCCTTTACAAGGCTCATTAAGTAGATATGCTTATCAGCAAACCAGGTAGCCCCCATCTCTACCGGAGTATCATTTGGCGGGGCAGCAAGGGTATGTATTCTTCTGCCTGTTCGCCCTCTTCCTTCCAACAGCAGTGCATTAATGCCTTTTGCTTTAGGTAGTAAGCAGTCGTCAAGCCACTTAAACCAGCGCCAATAATGATGACATCTTTCATTGAACCAGTATAAAAAAAGGTTCACTAATGAACCTGTGGATGTAACAATAACCGGTAAATAGTAAGTTAGACGACCGTCGTTATTACAAATGCTCTAACAGGTCTTTCACTGAGGGCCGCTTAGTGATATCTGTATCAAAGAAACGGTAAATAACTTTTCCTTTTTTATCAATAATGTAAACAGCCGGCACCGGCAAAACAGCTTTCTCTTTTTGGTCATTGATCTTCAAGAAATCGACATTCCACTTTTCGAGGTATTGTGTTCTGGTTTTTTCCTCTACCTCATAAGAAACATCATAGGCTTTTGCGATTTTTACATCCTTATCAAACAATACCGGAAAAGTGGCTCCTGCTTCCGCAACTGTTTTATCAACTCCATCCCCTGTTTGCGGACTGATGGCAACTACGCTGGCACCTTTTGCAGTGATATATTGAAGCGAATCAGACAGCTTCTTTAGTTCCTGGCTGCAATATGGACACCAATAGCCCCGGTAAAACACCACTACAACAGGACCTTTTTTACGAAGGCCGCTTAAGCGAATATTTTTGCCATTCTGATCAGTTGCCCGAAAGTCGGGTGCAGTGGCATTAAGCGATAAGCCTTGAGGTTTATTTTGAGAGAAAGATTGAAAAAAAGTAAATACTGTGACTAGTAAAAGCAAGAATCGTGTCATGTTATGTATGTTCATAATTTGGAAGCTCAAAAGTAGTCTTACGGTTGTTATAGTAATCTTAAACGCCCGCTCCTTTAACAAGGACTTTACCGGAGTCGAACCACAACTATTCTCTGCCCTTAAAGTCTTAGTCAATTTGAAATCACAAACATCTAAATCTAGCAAGATCACCTAAGGCAAATTATCACAGTGTGTGATGAGCAAGCTATCCTGTTTTTATACCCCTCAACTGTCTGACTGTAAACCCCACTTCCTAAGTCATTAATCATTGGAGCTTTTTATAATCCGGTTACATTGACGGAGTATTACAATATCAGAAATAAGTCAAGCTTCCTATTAATCATCTTGCAAAGATTTTTTGAATGTTTCGTTACAAACTCCACTAAAAAACACCTTTATATACATAAGACGGTACTCCAAAACAGGCAACGTTCGACCACATGTCAAAAACAATCAGCATGGCTCTGGGAATCCTTTTTAGTTTTAGAATCACATTGACCGATTATTTCATACAATGAGTTATACGTCCTAATAAATAAGCCTTCGAAATACATCTATATAGCTACGACTTACTTTTATCTGCACATTATTCTTTAATAAAACAAGTGGTCCGGATGGGTCTTTATAAACTTCCTGTATTGCATCTAAAGCAATAATAAATGAACGGTGTACGCGTTGAAACTGCGAAGGATTCAGACGTTTCTCCAACTCACTGATGCCTTTATTGCTTAGAAAGGTTTGCTTACCTGTATGGATTTTAGAATAATCTCCTTCTGCTTCTACCCACATAACATCTTTCAAGGCAACACTCACCAGACGGTGACCCTGTTCCACAAGTATTCGTTCCGGGTAAGAAGAAGTAGCAAAACTTTCCGTTAATTGCTGGAGCATTCTATTTTTGCTTGTTTCCAATGCTTTGTGCAATGCCTGATCAAACCGCTCTTTCGTAAATGGCTTTAAAAGATAATCAATCGCATTTACATTAAAAGCCTCAATCGCATATTGGTCATAAGCCGTGGAAAAAATGATCGTAGGGAAGTGATTGATTTCCTGAAGGACCTCAAAACCAGTCTTCCCTGGCATTTGAATATCTAAAAAGGCAAGATCAGGCTGTATGCTGTTAATACGTTCAATGGCTTCCTCTCCGTTCCTGCATTCTGCAACAATTTGCAAATAAGGGTATTGCTCAATATACTTTCGTAGAAGTACGCGGGCTGGCACTTCATCATCAATGATAATAATTTTCGTTTCGATCATGTAAATTATTTAAAGGAATGGAGAAGAGAACTTTTGTCCCTTTGGGACTGTTGTTGCAAATGGTAATCTCCTCGTTATACAGTTTCAGCAAGCGCAGGCGGGTATTTTGCAAGCCAATACCTTTAATGAAAATATCTTTTGGTGAATAGCCATTCAAGCCAGCACCTGTATCAAGTACTTCATAATTTATTTTATCGTTCATGATCTTAACGGACAACTGGATTATGCCTCCTTCCACACTCTTACCGATACCATGTTTTAAAGCGTTTTCAACGAGCGGCTGTAATAAAAACGGGGGCACAGAGGTGTCCAGAGCAAGGGGGTCTATACTATAAATTACTTCCAAGCGATCACTGAAACGCTCCTGTTCCAGCGCAAGGTAATTTTGAATAAAGTGCAGTTCGTCTCTAAAAAGGATGTGTTCTTTTTGGGCTGTATTCATGGCATAACGAAAGGTATCTGCCAGGCGTGCAATGGACTGCCGCGTATGCTCCTGTTCAATGGGTAAGCCGGCACTAATCGAATTAAGCGTATTGAATAAGAAATGGGGGTGTATCTGTGCTTTCAGAGTTGTTATCTCACTTTTAAATGCATGTTGCTTTAACTCCGCTGACAACCTTTGTTGTTCTTGCAACTGTTGATAATAATGATAGACATGAAATAGAGCGAACTGCAGAATGTAAAATAGAAAAGGAATATAAACATCCCATATTTCCCCATTGCCTTTTAAATGACCATAACCGAGAAGCTCACATAAATAATAAAAACTGGCTTTCCATAAAAAGATAAAAAGCGGCAACGTAAGAAAATGTAACATGATCCGCTTCCATAAAACAATACTTTCAAAAACCCGGAAAATCAATAGCCAGACGGGAACTGTAAGTATAAGCTTAAGGCTATAATCTAGGAGTATTCTGCTATAGCTTTCGCCATTCCAAAAATTTCCACTAGCCAGAACAGAAGATTGAACATTATAAAGAATGGTAAAATAGTAAGCAGTTGCCATCAACCAATAGAAGATCAGAACAACAAGAACCTTATGGAAGCTATTGCCGGTAATTTTATGTGAAGCTGGCTGCACTGTCTTTTGATTTTACAGCAAAAAAACAAAAACTGTTTTGAAAGTTTTCGACTAACTGCTAAATAGACAATATCATCGGTGAATATTGAAAAATCGCCTTACTAAAAATTAGAGACTTTTATAACATTACTATGGAACACTATTCTTGGACTTAGAAAAAAGTTGTTTTGAATAGCTATGACCTTCAGACGTATTTTACTTGAAACGTTACTAGCGTAGGTAATTCAACGTTCTATTTTGGCTTTTGGCAGCCCCAAGAGCAATTTACCGGAAAACAACCGACTAATAAAATAGGACGTGACACCTTTAGTAAAAATATTACTCATGAATGCATTGATCAGTTTGCTCCTGCTATTTTGTTTTGGTGTTGATGGCTTTAGCCAGCAAAGCTTTCAAAGTCATCTGTCAGGAAAGGTTCTATCTCCTGTGAACAAAGTATACCTAAAGTATCAACAAGACGATATTGAATACATCGATAGTACGATGGTACGAAACAACCAGTTTTCTTTTAAGAAAAACCTTTTATTACCTCAAGTCGCACTTTTATATACGGATAAACAACACTTGCCTATCAATTTATTTTTAGAGAATGGCTCCTATCTTTTTACTCTAACAAGAGATAGTATTCTTGTAGTCAAAGTCCCGCCTTCTACTACGCAATACCAATTATTTGTAAAACAAAATGCACGTCTTTCAAAATTGTTTCCGATATATGGCAAACTCAGCGAGGAAAAAGACACGGCTGGATTGAGAAGATTATCCTCGCAGTTTGATAGCTTAAATAAGCAGACTGCAATATTGGCTAAAACACTTTTCAAGAGCAATTCTAAGTCAGCAATGGCTCTTTTTCTTTTTGATAAGTTCGCGACTGCGTCTTTAGAATATGATGACAATGAACCTTTCTACAACCTACTTCCCCATTGGGCGAAAACCTCTCCGCGGGGAAAAGCAATCTTTGAGCTGATAGCAGGGGCAAAAAAAACAAAAGTAGGACAGAAAGCACCTCCATTTGAACAAAGGGATACGAGTGGTAAAATGGTTTCTTTAGACCATTTCAAAGGCAGATATGTGTTGATTGATTTTTGGGCATCCTGGTGCAAGCCCTGCCGGGAAGAAAATCCAAACCTGGTAAAAGCCTATAAGCTATTTAAAGACAAGGGATTTGAGATTATAGGTGTATCACTCGAATATAAGGGAGATAGGGCCAGATGGACAAAGGCTATACAGAAAGATGATTTAAACTGGATTCATTTGTCTGGACTCGAATTTTTCAAGGAACCTGTTGCGAAGCTATACGGTGTGCAATCTATCCCTCAGAATTTTTTAGTTGATCCATCAGGTAAATTGATTGCTAAGAACTTAAAAGGTGAAGCTCTTTTTACAGTGCTAAATAGTGTGTTCGATAAGTAATAATTTGTTTAGTATGCGGCCAAGAATAGGAAAAAGGCTTGATTTACTTCGTTATTAAAGTCCTTACAATTAGTAGGCATCAAGGGATAGGCCTTCACGTATTACCAATTACATTTTCAATGATAATGAGCTACTAAAACAAAAAGATAACACGAAACTATAATTTTCAAACATTATCGGAGAAATTGAGCAGGTTGACGCCGATCTATCATAGATTAGATTCGGTGTAGGGGTTAGGAACTCTGTCGATTAAGTTTTTAGAAACATTCCAGTTGTTTGCATATGTAACTAAATCGTCTAGATCTGAAATATTCCACGGTCTTGATTTAACTTCCATCTATTAGTTATTGCTCTACTAAGGGTCTTATAAAGAAGAATTAAATCAGGACAGAATCTTTCAAGCATTCTTCAAAAAGTCCTCATGATATTATAAAACAAAAAGATCCGATAAGCCTGTAATAATAAGATAAAAAGGAAACCAGCACCAAGCCCTGTAAGGATAGCCCATGACCACCTCACTTGGTAAAAGCGACGGACGGCCAATGTAAAATAGACAACAAGTGCTGTGAAGTTAAAAATGGTGGCAAAGAGATTAAAAGAATCGGTAGGTAAATGAAAAAGCCATTTGTTAGGTAATTCTAAAAGCAAGTGAAAAAGCGTAAAGAAAAGTAGCAGAAATGAAAAAAAGTGCGTCGCAAAGATAAGATGCAAACCCAGAGGCTTTTTTCTACGGTAAAAGAAAAGAATACACGACAAGGCAAAAAATGGAATGAAAAGAATAATAAAAGATTTGGATTGGCTTGCCATTTTTTGCTGAAAAATGGCTGTCAACTGAGGAAGGTTTGCTTCTGTACCGAACTTGTGAATGAAATAACTCCGTGTGTCAAAAAGGGCTCCTTTGCTAGAACTCAGGTAGCTATTCAAGTGAACGGCGAAAATATTTGCTCCTCCGACCAATAGAAAAAAGAGAACATTGCAGATAATGAAAAGCTGCATAGGTTTCATAAACCTAACTTTTCTGCCATCCTCAAAATTGCGGGTAAGCAAACCAGGTTGGAACAATAGGTATCGAATACTTCTAAAGAATTTGTTATCGAAGTGTGTGATGCCTTCTATGCTTTCCTCTATAAAATGCCGGGTTGTAAAGTCGTGTTCTGTTATCTTTTTCTCGCCGCAAGAGACACAATACTTGCCCATAAATTGCTGTCCGCATGTAGGGCAAGAGGACATCGGCTCATTGATACTCAGCATAGGTTTCACAACACAATATAATCGACTATCTCAAACTAATAAAGAAGTTTGTAATAGGTTGTAAAGTGGATGCGTTAAGGGAAACATCAATGGAAGTGCAGAATATAGATTTTTAAATTAGTAGCAAAAGCAAAGTATTGGTTTATTCGTTGCCTAATTCAGTTCTGTACTAGCCTTAGAAAAACCAATCTCTAGCCCCTTAACCAGGAAAACAACACCCTGTTACAGACAAGCCCCTCTTCGCGGGGATTTTATTTTCACTCCAACACGATCACTTGCAGGTTGGCGCGGCATGCTGTTACTTGCATTTCCATTCAATTTTCGACTTGACGATAGAAAAGAGATATCAACTAGAAATTATTGCTTTTCGAAAAAGACTGCAGTGCTGTTGCGGTAAGTTAGATTGACCGGCCTTCGTTTCTACGGAAGTTACTTTTAACTGGATTGCTAAACCAGATGGGCCATAAAGCCATTTATGGCAAGTTCTATCACCGCTTCATCCGCCTTAGCAATGGATAGCCTCCTGTCAATGGCTGAATCTATAAAATCTGGATTAATGAGAAGAACAAAATTATGAAGCTCATTTTCACTTTGAAAGATAAGGGTTACTATATCCATTGCTTGTAAGGTAGCCTTAATATAGTGAGACGGTCATCTATTCCAGCAGGGTTATGTTAATTAGCCTATCCCGCCCCTGCCTGTTTATGATTAAGTTTAAATGGACATAAAAACACTCCACAATATTACATCTGGAGTAAAACGATTTGTTTGCGATATGGATAGTGGTTGAGGTTACCTATAGATTACAATGAGTGTGCAAAATCGCTCCATTCTCTCGCTGTATATCATGTCAAGGAAGCAGAGTCAAAACGGATTAGATTTTTCATTCATCACTCCAATAAAGGTCTTCAATATAAGCTCGGTAGGTTGTGCAAGCGGACACAATTTGGTCTCCGCTCAGTGTGGCAGTTAGTGCGTTTCGTAAATAATCCGTTTTCTTATCCTTTTAGAATTTGACTCTTTATAAATTTAAACAGGCATGACGGAGCAGGAAATAGTAAGACGACTTTCCTCATACCAATCGTTTTGGTTTGCTCGATTATAAACCAAACTGCTAGTCGTGTCATGCTTTTATCCTACTTGTCGAGGGCCTACATCATAGTGCAAAGTGGGAATAGAGAAAACACTCTTTTTAGCCATAAGGATTCTGGGGTTTTTATTTTTTCCTAATCGTCAAGATTTATATAGCTGCCGCACCGATATTGTTTCCATATGCGATAATAAACTTCATCTTATTGTACTGTAAGCTCACTATGAATTGGGACGTTCAGTATAAGCCCGGGTTTGAAGCATAGCGGGATAAGCATCTTATTTAAACTCATAAGCTTCCCTGTAACCACCAAAGGACTTCCATTGAAGT